>DATGNP010000157.1:0-4410 GCA_035306665.1 Trueperaceae bacterium | reverse complement strand
GAGGAGGAGGTGCTGCTGGAGGCGGACCTCGCCGCCGGCACCGCCACCGCCGAGGCGTGGGGCTGCGACCTCAGCGCCGAGTACGTGAGGATCAACGCCGACTACACGACGTAGGCGTCCCGGCCGAGGCGGTACGTCCCGACTCGCTCCGGCTCGCTCCGCAGGGCCAGCATCAGCCAGCGCGACCGTTCCTACGCGCTCCGCGCGGGGCCCTGGGCCTGCCGGCCCAGGGCCCGGAACGCTATCATCGCCTTCTGTTCGCGATGTGTATCGCGCGCCCGTGAGCGTGCTCCGCGGCCTCCATGAGCGACTCGGAGAGCGTGGGGTGCGGGTGCTGGGTGAGGGCGATGTCCTCGAGGGTCGCGCCCATCTCGATCGCGAGCGCGGCCTCGGCGATGAGGTCGCCGGCGCTGGGGCCGACGATGTGGCAGCCGAGCAGCAGGTCGGTCTTGGCGTCGCCGATCAGCTTCACCAGGCCCTCGCTGACGCCCAGGGACGCCGCGCGGCCCGAGGCCGAGAGCGGGAAGCGGCCGACCCTGACCTCGAAGCCGGCGGCCTTCGCCTCCTCCTCCGTCATGCCCACGCTGGCCAGCTCGGGCGAGGTGTAGATCACCGACGGGACCACGGTGTCGTAGGCGGTGGGCTTGCCGGCGGCGTGCTCGGCCGCGACCAGGCCCTCCTTCATGGCCTTGTGCGCCAGGAGCGGGCCCCTGGCGACGTCGCCGATGGCGTAGACGTGCTCCTGCGTGGTCTGCATGTGCTCGTTCACGACCTTGACGTAGCCGCGCTCGTCGACCTCGACGCCGATCTCCTCGAGGCCGAGGCCGTGCCCGTTTGGGCGGCGCCCGACGGCGACCAGCACCTTGTCGGCCGTCACCGTCCTCACGCCGTCCTTGGCCTCGACGGTCACGGCGACCGCGCCGTCCTTCGTCTCCTGGCCGGCGACCTTCGTGTCGGTGTGGATCTCGATGCCGCGCTTCTCCAGCGCCTTGCGCAGCTCCTTGGCGGCGTCGGGGTCGGTGGCGCCGGCGATCTGCGGCAGCATCTCCACGACCGTCACCTGGCTGCCGAGGGCGCTGTAGACGTCGGCGAACTCGAGGCCGATCGCGCCGGCGCCGATGACGAGCAGCCTCTCGGGCACGCCGCCGGTGAGGTCCAGCGCGCCGGTCGAGTCGATGATGCGCTCGCCGTCGACCTCGAAGCCGGGGATCGTCGCGGGTCGCGAGCCTGTAGCCACGACGAACCTCTTCGCCTTGTGCCGCTCGCCCGCCACCTCGACCTCGTCCCTGCCGACGAAGCGGGCCTCGCCCGCGAGGAGCTGGACCTTGTTCGCCTTGAAGAGCGTCGCGACGCCGCCCGACATCTTCTTGACCGTCTGGGCCCGGAACGCGTCGATGCCCGCGAAGTCGAGCTCCGGCTCGCCGAACCTGACGCCGTGGTCGGCGGCGGCCTTCCCGCCCCTGACCTCGGCTGCCACGTGCAGGAGGGCCTTGGTCGGGATGCAGCCGACGTTGAGGCACACGCCCCCCACGTCGCCCTTCTCGGCGCACGCCACCTTCAGTCCCAGCTGCGCGGCGCGGATGGCGGCGTGGTAGCCCCCTGGTCCCGAGCCGATGACGATGAGGTCGAACTCCATGCCAGCCTCCAAGACCGCGTAGTCATCCGAGTGTAACGCCGACTCCGGCGCGGTGCCCGTCCAGGCCGCCTCTCCGGTTGACTGCGCCCGCGCGCGAGCCTAGGATGCCGCCATGGACACGAGCGTCTCCCACGTCCGGGCGACCGCGTGCCGCGGCAGCCGCGTGACCGCGTGCCATGGCGCTCGACTAGACCTAGGCCTAGCGGGGGCGCCGCGCTGACGGGCTAGTCACCCGCGGCTCAGGCGCGCCCCGGCCCGTACGGCCGGGGTTCTTCTTGTCTGGCCCACATCAGGAGAGAAGCGGAGGGACCATGACCCAGACCGTGTCGAGTAGCGAGGCCCGCCACGCGGAGCGCTACTCGCCAGGAGACGTCGAGGCCAAGTGGCGAAGCCGCTGGCGTGAGCAGGGCATCTACGAGGTCGACCTGCACGACGACAGCCGGCCGAAGTTCTACTTCCTGACGATGTACCCGTACCCGTCGGGCGACCTGCACGTCGGCCACTGGTACGCCGAGGCGCCGGCGGACGCCGCCGCGCGCTACCGCCGCATGCGCGGCTACAACGTGCTCTTCCCGATGGGCTTCGACGCGTTCGGCCTGCCTGCCGAGAACGCGGCGATCCGGGCGGCTCGCGAGGGGCAGGACGTGCACCCGGCCACGCTCACCTACGAGCGCATCGCGCGCATGGAGAGGCAGTACGACCAGATGGGCGCGATGTTCGACTGGTCGAAGAAGGTCGTCACCTGCGACCCCGAGTACTACCGGTGGAACCAGTGGTTCTTCCTGAAGATGTACGAGCGCGGACTCGCCTACCGCAAGGAGTCGTACGTCAACTGGGACCCCGTCGACCAGACGGTGCTCGCGAACGAGCAGGTGATCGACGGCCGCGGCGAGCGCTCGGGCGCGCTCATCGAACGGCGCCTGATGCCGCAGTGGCACTTCAAGATCACCGACTACGCCGACGAGCTGCTGGACTTCACCGGCCTCGACTGGCCCGAGCGCATCCGCGTCATGCAGACGAACTGGATCGGCCGCTCCGAGGGCGCCGAGGTCGTGTTCAAGACCGAGCACGGCGACGACATCGTCGTCTTCACGACCCGGCCCGACACGCTCTGGGGCGCGACCTTCATGGTCCTCGCCCCCGAGCACCCGCTGGTCTCTAAGCTGACGACGCCCGACAGGGCGGAGGCGGTGAGGGCCTACGTCGAGCGCTCCAGCCACATGACCGAGCTCGACAGGCAGGCCGAGGCGCGCGAGAAGACCGGGGAGTTCCTCGGCTCCTACGCGATCAACCCCGTCAACGGCGAGCGGATCCCCGTCTGGATCGCCGACTACGTGCTCATGGGCTACGGCACGGGCGCGATCATGGCCGTGCCCTACGGCGACGAGCGCGACTTCGAGTTCGCGACGGCGATGGGCCTGCCGATAAGGCCCGTGGTGCGGCCCGACGGCGCGACCGGGCCCGACGACGAGCTGCCGGGGCCGTGGACCGGGCCGGGCACGATCGTGAACTCCGGGCCGCTCGACGGCCTCAGGCACAACGGCGAGAAGGGGCGCGCGAACCCCGCGATCGCCGCGGCGATCGACCACCTCGAGAGCATCGGCGCGGGCCGCGAGCAGGTCACGTACCGCCTGCGCGACTGGCTCATCTCACGGCAGAGGTACTGGGGCACGCCGATCCCCATGCTCTACTGCGACGAGTGCGGGATCGTGCCCGAGAAGGAGGAGAACCTCCCCGTCGTGCTGCCCGCCGACGTCGCCTTCATGCCGACGGGCGAGTCGCCGCTGAAGCACCACCCCGCCTTCGTGAACGCCACGTGCCCGAGCTGCGGCGGCAAGGCCAGGCGCGAGACCGACACGATGGACACCTTCATGGACTCGTCGTGGTACTGGTTCCGCTACCTCTCGCCGCACGACGACACGCGCCCGTTCGACCCCGAGCTCGTCAGGCGCTGGACGCCCGTCGACGTCTACACCGGCGGCGTCGAGCACGCGATCCTGCACCTGCTCTACGCCCGGTTCTTCACCAAGGTCCTGCGCGACCTGGGGCTGGTGGACATCAGCGAGCCGTTCACGATGCTCCGCAACCAGGGGATCATCCTCGGCGCCGACGGCGAGAAGATGTCGAAGTCGCGCGGCAACGTCGTGAACCCCGACGACCTCGTCGCCCAGTACGGCGCCGACACCGTGCGGGCCTTCCTGATGTTCATCGGCCCGTGGGACCAGGGCGGGCCGTGGAACTACCAGGGGATCGAGGGCGTCTACCGCTTCCTCCACCGCGTCTGGGCGCTGGTCGTAGACCAGGAGGCGCCGGCCGAGCCCGGCCCGGACGCGGACCCCTCGGCCGCGGCGACCGAGCTGAGGCGCGCCGTGCACAAGGCGATCAAGGAGGTCACCGAGGACCTCGAGGCCTTCCGCTTCAACACCGCCGTCTCCGAGCTGATGACGCTCGCGAACGCGATGGGGAAGGCGAAGCCTCACCGCGAGGCGCTGGGTGACGCCTGGACCGAGGCCGTGCGCAGCCTGCTGCTGCTGATGGCGCCGTTCACGCCGCACGTCGCCGAGGAGCTGTGGGAGCGCTCGGGCTTCGAGGGCTCGGTGCACCTGCAGACGTGGCCCGCGCACGACGAGGCGGCCCTGATGGCCGAGACCGTGAGGATGGCCGTGCAGGTGAACGGCAAGGTCCGCGGTCAGGTCGAGGTGCCCGTCGACGCCGACGACGCCGCGGTCCTGGCGGCGGCGCGGAGCGAGCCGAACGTCGCCCGCTACCTCGCT
>DATGNP010000156.1:0-7747 GCA_035306665.1 Trueperaceae bacterium | reverse complement strand
TCAAGCTCGCCGTCGGGGCCGTCGGGGGGGTCAAGCGCCTGATCGGGCTGGCGCAAGCCTACGCGCAGGAGCGGCGGCAGTTCGGGGCGCCGATCGCGACGTTCGGGCTGATCAAGGAGAAGGTGGGCGGCATGTCGGCGCACGCCTACGCCCTCGAGAGCGCCGTGTACCGGCTGGCGGGCGCGCTCGACGCCGCCGTCGACCTCGCCCGCGCCCAAGCCGCCGGCGCCGAGGAGCTGGCCAGGGTCGAGATGGCCGCCCTCTCCGACTACGCCGTCGAGTTCAGCTTCATCAAGGTGTTCGGTTCCGAGGTCCTCGACGCCGTCGTGGACGAGGCACTGCAGGTCTACGGCGGCTACGGCTTCTCCGCGGACTACCCGATCGAGGCCGCCTACCGCGACAGCCGCATCAACCGGATCTTCGAGGGCACGAACGAGATCAACAGGGAGCTGACCGTCGAACAGCTCCTCAAGCGCGCGATGCGCGGGCGGCTCGACCTGCTCGGCCCCGCCCAGGCGGCGATGGCGGGCGAGGGCGCGGCGCCGGGCCAAGATCGGACCGGCGACCTGGCGCACGCCAGGCGGGCGCTGGCCGGCATGAAGAGCGCCGCGCTGCTCGTGGCCGGCACCGGCGCGATGGCCTACCGGACGGGCATCGAGTCCGAGCAGGAGCTGATGGCGCGCGTGGCCGACATGACCGGCCTCGTCTACCTGGCCGAGTCGGCGCTGCTGCGGGCCGAGCGCCTGGCGGGCGGCGGGCGGGCGGAGGCCGCGGGGCTGCTGGCGCGGCTCTACGCGTTCGAGGCCGTCGACAGGGCGCGGGCGCTCGGGCGCGAGGCGCTGCGCCGCGCGGGCGGGCAGTCGGCGGGCGGGCCCACGGCGCGGCTCGAGGCGTACCTGCCCGACCACGGGCAGGACCTGATCGCGCTCAGGCGGCAGGCGGCCGACCTGACGTACGCGGCGGGCGGCTACCCCCTGGCGTGAGGGCGGGCGGGCGCCGAGGGCGCGGAGAGCCGGAGCCCCTGCCGGGCGGCGGGGCGTCCGCGACGCGCGCGGCGCTCCGGGGCGCCCACGGCGCTCACAGCGGCTTGAAGCGCTCGAACGTCTCGCCGCAGGCGCGGCAGGTCCTGATCTCGCGGCACAGCGTGGAGCCGAAGGCGTTCCGCAGGCGCGTGTCGGGGTGGTCGCAGCGCGGGCAGCGCACCGGCGCCTCGAGCGCGATCTCCACGAGGCCGCCGTGGCGGGCGGGCGGCGCGATGCCGAAGGCCCGCAGCTTCTCCCTGGCCGCGTCGGTCATGTCGTCGGACGTCCAGGGCGGGCTGAGCGCGGTGACGACCCTGACAGCGACGCCGAGCGCCGACACGGCGTCGGCGACCGACGCCTCGATCACGTGCAGGGCCGGGCAGGCCGAGAACGTCGGCGTGATCACGACCTCGAGCGCCGTTCCGCCCGACGCGCCCTCGACGGCGCGCACGGAGCGCACCACGCCCAGCTCGACGACGTTCACGGCCGGCAGCTCCGGGTCCGCGACCCCCCGCAGCGCCTCCCAGGCTGCCGCCACGAGGGCCGATCCGTCGCGCGCCGACGCGCCCGACGCGTCCGCTCCTGGCGCGGCGCGGCGCCCAGGGACGTCCTCGCCCTGCCCGGCCGACGCGGCGCGGGCAGCGGCGCCCGGGACGTGGGAGGGCCTCACCACACCACGGCCTCGGGGTCGGCGCGCGCGACCGACTGGAGCGTCGCGAGGAGCTCGGCGCGCTGGGGCGACACCCGGTCCCGGGCGTTGACGGCCGGGACGACGGGGTCGCGGCCGGGGTCGAGGTCGGCGGCGCCCAGCGCCGCCCGGGCCCGCGCCACGACGGCGCCCGGCAGCGCCTCCCAGTCGGGCAGGTAGCCGGCCGCGACGAGGTCGGCGTCCGTCGGCAGCGGCGCGAGGAGGCCGCCGACCTCGGGCCACAGCACGCCGAGCGCCGCCAGCGCCCGCGAGCGCGACTCCTCGGTGCCCAGCCCCAGGCGCCGGACCCACAGGCCGGCGTGGCGGAGGTGGAAGAGCTCCTCCCTGTGGGCCTTCGCGGCGGCCTCGGCCAGGGGCGGGTAGGGGCTCCTGGCCAGGCGCGGCAGGGCCTCGGCCTCGTAGCAGTCGAAGAGGAACTGCCTCAGCATCGTGAACGCCCAGTCGCCGCGCGGCATCTCGACGAGGAGGCAGCTGCGGAAGCCCTCGGGGTCGCGGTGGAACGCGAGGTCGTCGGGGTCGGAGCCGTCGAGGCGGGCGCGCACCTCGTACCAGAGGACCGCGTGGCCGATCTCGTCCTGGGCGAGGTTCGAGATCGCGATGTCCTCCTCGAGGAGCGGGCCGTGGCTGGTCCACTCCGAGTCGCGGTGGCCGAGGAGCAGCTCGTCGTCGGCGAGGGCCGTGAGGCGCGCGACGAGCGCGTCGCGCAGCGTGCCGGTGGGCGGGGTCTCGAGGGCGGTCGTCACGGCGCCGCCCCCCGCTCCCGGCGCGGCGTGACCGTGCCGTACGCCGACTGCTGCTTGTACGTCTTGTCGCGAGCCGGCTCGAACCAGGACGGCGCGTCCTCGGGGTCGCTGCGGGTCACGTCGTCCGCCGCCACGACCCACCAGGCGAGGGCGGGCTCGGGGCCGTCGGCGGCGATCGCCGCGGCCAGCGCCGCCTCGTGGCTGACGGCGTCGACGTCGCCGACGTGGTCGACGAACGTCATCGAGCGGCGGTGGCTGGACTTGCGGAAGACGTGGAAGCGGCGCGCCTGCCCGGCGTCACCCCCGGCGGCTCGGGGCGGTCCCTCGGCCGCGAGCTCCTCGGCCGTGCGCGCGAGGACCCGGTCGGCGGGCACGACCCACACGCTCACCGCCGCCGGGCGCCGCCCGAAGACGTGGCGAGCGTTGAGGAGCGCGTGCTCGGGGTCGGCGCCGTGGACGCTGCCGACCGCCTGGTGCGGCTTGCCCGGCGCGTCCTGCTTGAAGACCTCCCAGCGCATCTACGCCTCCACCGCTTCGGGGCGCCTCGCGGCGTAGGCCTCCAGCGCCGCGCGCACCCAGGCGCCCTCGGCGTGGGCCTTGTTCCGCGCGGCCAGCCGCTCGACGTTGCACGGGCCGTCGCCCTTGACCACGCGCCAGAACTCGTCCCAGTCGATGGGGCCGTGCACCCAGTGCCCGGTCTCCTCGTCGTAGCGCAGGTCGGGGTCTGGGATCCTCAGCCCCGCCTCCATGAGCTCGGGCGCGTGCTCGTCGATGAACTCCTGCCTGACCTGGTCGTTCGTCTTGGTCTTGATGCCCCAGCGCACCAGCAGCGGCGTGTTCGGGGAGTCGGAGTCGTGGGGGCCGAGCATCATCACCGCCGGCCACCACCAGCGGTCGAGGGCGTCCTGCGCCATGCGCCGCTGCGCGGGCGTGCCCTGGGCGTAGGCGATGACCATCTCCTTGCCCTGCTTGTGGTGGAACGTCTCCTCGGAGCAGATGCGGACCATCGCGCGCGAGTAGGGCCCGTACGAGCACTGGGCCAGCATGAGCTGGTTCTTGATCGCGGCGCCGTCTACGAGCCAGCCGATCATGCCGACGTCGGCCCAGGTGAGGGTGGGGTAGTTGAAGACGCTCGAGTACTTGGCCCGGCCCGTGAGCAGCGCCTGCTCGAGCTCGTCGCGGTCGGCGCCGAGCGTCTCGGCGGCGTGGTAGAGGTACTGCCCGTGCCCGGCCT
This sequence comes from Trueperaceae bacterium, assembly GCA_035306665.1. Classification (GTDB taxonomy): domain Bacteria; phylum Deinococcota; class Deinococci; order Deinococcales; family Trueperaceae; genus DASRWD01. The sequence goes on along the minus strand of DATGNP010000156.1, from coordinate 4,039 downwards.
CGTCCTGGACCTTCGCGATCAGGACGAGCTTGCGCCTGAGGCTGGGGGCGCGCGTGATCCAGGCGCCCTCCGGCAGCATGCCGACGACCTCGGAGTGCGCGTGCTGCGAGATCATCCTGATGAGCTGGCGGCGGTACTCGTCGGGCATCCAGTCGCCGGGCTCGATCTTCTCGCCGGCGGCGATGCGCGCCTCGAAGCGCCTGAGGCGCGGGTCGCCTTCGTCGACCGAAGCTGCGGCCTGCGTCAACGCGGTCCCTCCTCCGTCGCGCCCGGCGCGGCCGCGCTGGCCGGCGGGTCTTCGGGCCGGGCCAGCAGGCCGCCGAGCAGCATGTCGGCGTAGCCGGCGGCGAGCTCCTCCTGGGAGAGGCGTCCGCCGGGGTCGTACCACTGGTAGGTGAAGTTCAGCGCCGAGAGCACGAGCAGCGTGGCGAGCTCGACGTCGGCGACGCGGAAGACGCCGGCGCGCACGCCGTCCTCGAGCGCCAGGCGGAAACGCTCCTGGTAGGCGTCGCGCCGCTCGACCATCGCCGCCCGGCGCTGTTCCGACAGGTGCACCCAGTCCTGGAAGAAGACGGCGGCGTGGTCGAGCTCGGTCGCGATCACGCGTAGGTGGGCCGCGATCAGGCGCCGCAGCCGCTCGTCGGGCGGCAGGTCGTCGGGCACGGCGTCGGCGCCGGCGATGAAGGCGTCGGCCGCGCGCTCGACGATGTCCCAGAGCAGGTCCTCCTTCGACGCGATGTGGGCGTAGAGGCTGCTGCCCCTCAGCTCCAGGGCCTGGGCCAGCTCGCGCATCGAGGTCGCGTGGTAGCCGCGCCCGCCGAAGAGCTCGCCCGCCGCCTGGAGGATCTCCTCCCGGCGGCCGGCGCGGACGGCCGGTCTGCTCATGGCCAGATGGTACACGAACGACCGTTCGTTCGTGGTGCCCATGGCTTAGGATGGCTGGCACAGGAGGCACATGACCGCAACCGTCAGGTACGTCGCCGAGGACGGGCGGGCGCTGCGGGAACTGCCGTTGGCGCGGGAGGACCTCGTCAGGGGCTACCGCGCGATGCGCCGCGCCAGGCACTTCGACGAGAGGGCCGTCACGCTGCAGCGGCAGGGCAGGCTGGGCGTCTACCCGCTGTTCCGCGGGCAGGAGGCGGCGCAGGTGGGGGCGTCCCTGGCCCTCGAGCCCCACGACTGGCTCGTCCCCACCTACCGCGAGTCGGCCGCGGCGATCACCCACGGCCTGCCGCTGGAGACGGCCCTGCTCTACTGGCGCTCCCACCCCGCCGGCTGGTCGTTCCCCGAGCACGTGAGGGTCCTGCCCTTCTACGTCCCCATCGCGACGCAGCTGCCGCACGCCGTGGGCGTGGCCCACGCCGGCAGCCTGCGCGGCGAGGGCTGGGTCGTGCTGGCGTTCGTCGGCGACGGCGGCACGTCGGAGGGCGACGCGCACGAGGCCCTGAACTTCGCCGCGGTGTTCTCGGCGCCCGTCGTGTTCCTCGTGCAGAACAACGGCTGGGCGATAAGCGTCCCCACCGAGCGCCAGATGCGTAACACGGTCATCGCCGACCGCGCCGCCGGCTACGGCATGCCCGGGGTGCGCGTCGACGGCAACGACCTCGTCGCCGTCTGGGACGTCGTGCGGCAGGCCGTGGCGCGAGCCCGCGCCGGGGAGGGGCCCACGCTGGTAGAGGCCGTCACCTACCGCCTCGCGCCCCACACGACCAGCGACGACCCCGGCCGCTACCGCGACGAGAGCGCGGCCGGCGAGCGCGAGAGGGCCGAGCCGCTCGCGCGCATGCGTGCGCTGCTCGCCGGGATGGGCGCCTGGTCGGACGAGTACGAGGAGGCGCTCCTCGCCGATCTGCGCGCCGAGTTCGACGCCGCCGTCGCGGCCGCCGACGCGGCGCCGGAGCCGGCGCCAGAGTCGATCGTCGAGCACGTCTACGCCGGGATGCAGCCCGACCAGCGGCGCGCGTGGGAGGCGCTCCGTGAGGGCTGAGGCGCCGGCGGCCGAGACCGGCGTGGCCCAGCTGACGATGGTCCAGGCCATCAACCAGGCCCTCGACCAGGCGCTCGCCGCCGACCCGCGGGTGCTCGTGTTCGGCGAGGACGTGGGCGTGATGGGCGGCGTGTTCCGCGCCACCGACGGCCTCCAGGCGAGGCACGGCGCGGAGCGCGTCTACGACACGCCGCTGGCCGAGTCCGGGATCGTCGGCTACGCGGTCGGCTTGGCGTTGGCGGGCATGCGCCCCGTCGCCGAGGTGCAGTTCGCCGGCTTCCTCTACCCGGCGCTCGATCAGGTGCTCTCGCACGTCGGGCGCTACCGGCACCGCACGCGCGGGCGCTTCACGACCCCGCTCGTGGTGCGTGCCGCCTACGGCGGCGGGGTGCACACGCCCGAGCAGCACGCCGACTCGCCCGAGGCCCTGCTGGCGCACGCGCCCGGCGTGAAGGTCGTCGTGCCGTCGTCGCCCGCCCGGGCGAAGGGCCTGCTGCTGGCCGCGATCGACGACCCCGACCCGGTGTTCTTCCTCGAGGCGATCAAGCTCTACCGCTCCACCCGCGAGGACGTGCCCGCCGAGCCGTACCGCCTCGAGCTGGGCAGGGCCCGCGTCGTGCGCGAGGGCGACGCGCTGACCCTGGTCGCCTACGGCGGCATGGTCGAGGTGTGCCTGCAGGCGGCGGCGGTGGCGGCGCGCGAGGGCGTCGAGCTCGAGGTCGTGGACGTCGAGACGCTCGTGCCGTTCGACGAGGCGACCGTGCTGGGCTCGGTGCGGAAGACGGGCCGCGCGGTCGTCGTCCACGAGGCCGCGCGCACCGCGGGGTTCGGGGCGGAGATCGCGGCCCGCATCGCCGAGGGAGCGTTCTTCGACCTGCTGGCTCCGGTGGCCCGCGTGACCGGCTGGGACGCTCCGTACCCGCCGTTCACGTCGGTCGAGCACCACTACCGCCCCGACGCCGCGCGGGTCCTGGCGGCTGTCCGCGAGGCGCTCCTGGCGTAGGCGGCCGCTGCGAAGGGCGGCCGGGCGCCGCGGTCCCGCGGTCCGAGGTGCCCGGTGCCCGGGCCGCGGGCCGCTAGCCCCCACGTAGCGCGCGGCGCCCGCCGGGAAGCCCGCGGGTCTAGGCTCGGGCCGAGCGCCTCTCGTCCGGCTGCCGTTGCGCCGCCACGCCCCCAACCCTTATTATTTAAGGTGACTTTGAGGCGGCCCGCGAGGCGCCTGAAGGGGCGGAGGTTAGTCGTGGAGAAGGACAAGGCGCAGGCACTCAACACGGCCGTCTCTCAGATCGAGAGGCAGTTCGGTAAGGGCGCGATCATGCGGTTGGGGGCGGAGCCGGCGCAGGTGCTGGGGCAGGGGGTGATCAGCACCGGTTCGTTGTCGGTGGACCTGGCGTTGGGCGTTGGTGGCGTGCCCAGGGGCCGGATCGTGGAGGTGTACGGGCCCGAGTCCGGGGGTAAGACGACGTTGGCGTTGCACGTGGTGGCCGAGGCGCAGAGGGCGGGTGGGGTGGCGGCGTTCGTGGACGCCGAGCACGCGCTCGACCCGGTGTACGCCGCGGCGTTGGGCGTTGACGTGAACGAGTTGCTGGTGTCGCAGCCGGACACGGGTGAGCAGGCGCTGGAGATCGTGGAGCTGCTGGTCAGGAGCGGCGCTGTGGACGTGGTGGTGGTGGACTCGGTGGCGGCGTTGGTGCCGCGGGCCGAGATCGAGGGGGAGATGGGGGACAGTCACGTCGGGCTGCAGGCGCGGTTGATGAGCCAGGCGTTGCGGAAGCTCACGGGGGTGCTCAGTAAGAGCGGGACGACGGCGATCTTCATCAACCAGATCAGGGAGAAGATCGGGGTGTTGTACGGCAACCCGGAGACGACGCCGGGTGGTAGGGCGTTGAAGTTCTACGCCAGCGTGAGGTTGGAGGTAAGGCGCAAGGGTGACGTGAAGCAGGGCGCGGAGCGGGTGGGGAGCCGCACGCGGGTGAAGGTGACGAAGAACAAGGTGGCGCCGCCTTTCCGCGAGGCGGAGGTGGACATCATCTTCGGGCGCGGCATCGACCG
>DATGNP010000155.1:0-9584 GCA_035306665.1 Trueperaceae bacterium | reverse complement strand
GAGCCCCGGATGAGGAGAACGCCCCGCTCGCGGCGAGGTCCTCGGTGGTAGAAGGTGCGCATGGACCAGGTGGACGTCCGCGCGGCCGTCGCCCGCCTGCGAGGCCGCGTGAGGCGCACGCCGCTCCTCCCGCTGCCCGTCGAGGGCGACCCGCTGCGCGAGGTGTACGTGAAGGCGGAGTCGCTGCAGCTCACGGGGTCGTTCAAGGTGCGCGGCGCGACCAACTTCCTCGCCGCGCTGCCGGAGCCCGCGAGGCGACGCGGCGTCGTGACGCACTCGTCCGGCAACCACGCCCAGGGCGTGGCGTACGCCGCGGCCGCGTTCGGCGTCCCTGCCACCGTCGTGATCCCCGAGGGCGCGCCCGAGGTCAAGGTGCGCGGCACGCGGGCGCTCGGCGCTACCGTCGTGCGCTGCCGCAACACGCAGGCCGACCGCGAGGGCACGGCCGCGCGCATCGCCGCCGAGACGGGCGCCACGCTGCTGCCGCCCTTCGACGACGCGCGCGTCGTCGAAGGCCAGTCGACCGTCGGCGTCGAGATCGCCGAGGACCTGCCGCGCGTCGCCAACGTCCTCGTGCCGATCGGCGGCGGCGGGCTGGCGTCGGGCCTGTGCGCCGCGCTGGCCTCCCTGGCGCCGGAGGCGCGCGTGATCGGCGTCGAGCCGGCGCTCGCGGCCGACGCGCAGGAGTCCCTGCGGCGCGGCGAGGTCGTCACCTGGTCGGCCGAGCGCACGACCGCGACGATGGCCGACGGCGTCCGCACCCAGTCGATCGGGAGCCTGAACTTCGCGGTGCTGCGGGAGCGTCTCGCCGGCGTCGTCACGGTGGACGAGGCCGCGATCGCGGACGCGACGCGCCGCTACGTCACGAGCGCACGGCTCGTCGTGGAGCCGACCGGCGCCCTGAGCCTCGCCGGCCTGCTGCGCCTGCTCGAGGAGCCGGGCGCCGACGGGGTCGAGCTGGCCCCGGGCCCCACGGTCGTCGTCGCGTCGGGCGGGAACGTCGACCCGGCTCGGCTGTGCGCCTTGCTCGTCGACGAGCGCCGGTGACGCGCGAGCCTGGGAAGGCGGGGCCCTCCGCCGTTATCCTCTAGTCGTGAGCCCGCTCGTCGCGCTCGTGCTCATAGGCTTCCTGTTCGTGATCGCCCTCTGCCTCACGGTGTGGGCGGCCCTCTCGCTGGCGGCTTCCCCGCGGCGCGGCAGGGAGGCGGACGAGGTCGAGTACGTGCCGCTCGCGCGCACCGGCTCCGCGCCGGTGTGGCGCGCCGAGGGCCCCGGGCGCTCCGCAGCGTCCGGCATGGGCACGACGACGGTCGCCCCCGCCGCCCGCGGCCCCGCTCCGGCCGCCGGCGGGAGCGCCGCGCCGGCCTTCGGCCGCACGACCGTGACGGCGCGCGTCAAGAGCGCCGCCGTCGACCCGCAGCCCGCGACCGAGCGGCGCGCCAGCAACGACGACCACCGGGGGGCGAAGGCGAAGGTCACGCAGCGGCCGAACCTCGACGACGCCTTCGAGCGCTTCCTCGACCACGAGCGCAAGGACCGCTGACGCCCGCGGCCGGTGGCACGCGCCTACGAGCAGGCCGCCCGCGTCCCGCGCACGCGAACGGCCCGCCTGCAGGCGGGCCGTCGGTCGTCTGACTCGGTCGGCGGTCAGCTCGCCGCGACCTGCCCCGAGGCGATCTCCTTGAGACGCCGGTAGGCCGTCTCGGCGCGGCGGCGGAGCTGGCTGTTGTCCGCCTTCCCCGCCATCATCAGGTGCATGTTGATGTGCTGGTCGACGTCGCCGAAGATCGAGTTCAGCACCTCGACCTCGTGGCCGGGGCGCAGCGTGGCGTCGCCGCGGAACATGTGCGTGTACGTGTGCTCGAAGTCGGCCTCGTCCATCTCGCCGCTCAGGTAGCGCTCGAGGACGTCGAGGTAGGGGGTCAGGTCGGACGCGGCCGGGCCCTGCGCCGCGACGACCGGCTCGCCCTCGGGCACGAGGGCGAAGCCCTGCTCGAGGGCCTCGGGCGTGATCTCCCAGTTGTCGCGGTCGAAGACGGGCCGGCCGTCCTTGAAGAGGATCACCTGCGGCGATTCGTGCCGGATGCCGGTGATCTCGGCGACGAGGTTGCTGGCCGGCCGCGCCTCGACGACGCGGATCACGCCGCACATCAGGTCCTCGCGCGGCTCCAGGCGCTCCTGCACGAAGCCGAAGCCCTGCATGGTCTTGTGGCAGGTGCCGGCCTTGAAGATGACGCTGGTGGGGTAGCGGCCGAGGAACTCGTTGACGTCCTCGGGGGTGCTGAGCAGAACTACGCGGTCCTTGAGCATGCCCTGGTGATCCCTCCGTATCTCCCGCGATGGTAAACCGCTGGCGGTGCGGCCCGGTGTGGCCCAGTTAGCCGTCGGTGCACGCCGGGCGCCCCGCCGCGCCGACGTGTCGCGTCCCTGACGCGGCGCGTCCGGGACCGGCGCGCCACGAACGGCCCTGGCGGGTGTTGGTACCATGCCGTCGTGCACAAGACCTCTCAGCGCAGGGCGATCCTGAGGGCGCTGGAGGAGGCGCCCGGCCCGCTGACGCCCCAGGAGGTGTTCGAGAGCGCCTCGCGGCACCACCCCGGCCTGGGCCTGGCGACCGTGTACCGCAACCTGGGCACCCTGGCGCAGCGCGGCAAGGTGACCGTCGTGCACCTGCCGAACGAGACGACAACCCGCTACGAGCCCAAGCGCGCCGCGCACCACCACCACTTCAGCTGCGAGGACTGCGGCCGCGTCTACGAGCTCGACGCGACCTGCCCCGTCGCGGTCCTAGAGGGCGCGACGCTTCCCGGCGGGTTCCAGGTGCGCGACCACTCCCTGACGCTCTACGGTTCCTGCCCGGCCTGCGCGGCGCGGTGAGCGCGGCCGGGGCGGCCCGGTCTGGTAGGATGGTCGGCGGCCGCCACGCTGCGGCCCGCTCGTGGAGAGGTGTCCGAGTGGTTTAAGGAGCGTGCCTGGAAAGCACGTGTACGGGTCTTGCCTGTACCGCGGGTTCGAATCCCGCCCTCTCCGCCACGTCTTCGAGGCCCCGGCCGCATCGGCCGGGGCCTCTTCGCTCGGGTTCGGGCCCGCGCCGAGCCCGGCGGCGGGCGGCTCAGCCCGCCGCGGGACCCGCCTCACCGACGGCCTGCGTGAGCGCCTCCACGAACGCCGGCTCGGGCTGGGCCCCGAGCACGCGCGCAGCGCGCACGCCCTCGACCCCCGCCGCGCCCTCGATGACCGTGTCGGGCACGCCCGAGATCCGGTAGCCGCTCGACAAGGTCGGGAACTCGTTCGCCTCGATGCCCTCGCCGGTGATGTTGGGGTTGCTGAGCGCGAAGCGGAAGGCCGTGAGCACCGCGCGCGGGCAGTAGGGGCAGGTGGGTGTGACGAACGTGCGCATGCGCACCGGCACGTCGACCGCCGCCACCGCCTCGAGGCCGGAGAGCTCGCGCTCGCCGCCGACCAACAGGATCGTCTCGAGCAGCGTGCTGAACTCGTACCCGCTCATGAGGCCCGCGAACCGCACGTTGAGGCTCGCGTCGCCCTTGCGGCGGAAGACCGTCGTGGGCGTGAGGGTGATGCCCGCCGCGGCGGCCTCCTGGTCGCCGGCGAGGCTCTTCTCGACCACGGTGACCTTGTCGCTGGTCTCGGCGACCTCGCGCACGAGCTCGAGCATCGCGCGCTCCTCGCCCGCCGGGTCGCGCCCGGGCACGAAGAGGCCTGACCCGCGGTAGACGACGAGCTCGACCTCGTTCTCCAGCGGCGCCAGCACGTCGGCCACCTGCTGCTTCAGCTCTGCGTCTAGGAAAGCCATCGTCGCCTCGTTCTCCCCCCTCCGACGAGCGTAACCAACCGCCCTCCGGGCGCGTGTCCCCGACCCGACCCTGGTAAGCTCGACGGGTGTCTGCCGGAGGCGTTGGGGAGGACGGGGACCGTTCGTGAGGGCGCCTGCCAGGGAAGGTAGACTGCCCACGCAGCTGCGCCCCATCGAGGTCACGACCGGGTACCTGCCGCACGCCGAGGGCTCGGCGCTCGTCACCTGGGGCGGCACGCGGGTGGTCGCCACCGTCACCATCGAGAACAAGCTGCCGCCGCACCTCAGGGGCGGCGGCGTGAAGGGCGGCTGGCTCACGGCCGAGTACGCCCTGCTACCGCGCAGCACCGTCGAGAGGACCCCGCGGGAGCGCCTCTACGCCAGCGGCAGGACGCAGGAGATCCAGCGCCTGATCGGCCGCGCGCTGCGCACGACCGTCGACCTCGGCATGTTCCGCGGCAAGACGATCACCGTCGACGTCGACGTGATCGGCGCCGACGGCGGCACGCGGTGCGCGGGCGTCGTCGCGGCCTACGCCGCGATGCACGAGGCCGCCGACCGCCTCGTGTTCGCGGGGGAGCTCGCCGAGTGGCCGCTGCGCCACGAGGTCGCGGCCGTCAGCGTCGGCGTCGTCGGCGGCGAGAGGCGCCTCGACCTCGACTACGCCGAGGACGTCGTCGCGACGGTGGACCTGAACGTCGTCGCGACCGCCGCCGGCGCGGTCGTCGAGGTGCAGGGCGCCGGCGAGGGCGAGCCCGTAGCGTCCGAGGAGTACGTCGCGCTGCTGGCGACCGGCATCGAGGGCGTGAAGCGCGTCCTCGACGTCGTCAGGCCCCAGCTCGGAGGGCGGCGCTCGTGACCGCGCGGCGCCTCAAGGTCGTGATCGCCACTGCCAACCCCGGGAAGCTGCGCGAGTTCAAGGACGCGCTGTCCCGCCTCGAGCTCGACCTCCTCAGCCTCGAGGACGTCGGCATCGACAGGCTGCCCGAGGAGACGGGGGCGAGCTACGTGGAGAACGCCCTCCTGAAGGCCGGCTTCGTGGCGCTCCGCTCCGGTCTGCCCACGCTCGCGGACGACTCGGGCCTCGAGGTCGACGCCCTGGGCGGGCGGCCCGGCGTGCTCAGCGCCCGGTACGGCGGCGAGCGGCTCACCGAAGGCGAGCGCACGGCCCACCTGCTCGACGAGGTCAAGGACGTGCCGCGCAAGGCGCGCGGCGCGACGTTCCGCTGCGTCGTCGTGCTGGCGACCCCGGGCGGGGAGGTCGCGACGTTCGAGGGCGAGACGCGCGGGGAGCTGACGTTCGGCCCGCGCGGGGAGAACGGCTTCGGCTACGACCCGGTGTTCCTCAGCGCCGAGCTGGGCAAGACGTTCGGCGAGGCCACGACGGCCGAGAAGCGGGCCGTCAGCCACCGCGGGCGCGCGCTCAAGGCGTTCCTCGAGTGGGCGCGCACGCCGATAGGCAAGTCGACGATCGCGGCCATCGAGCCGCGCCGCGAGCCGATCTGACGGCGGCCCGCCGCGCCCCGACCGGGCGCCTCAGACCTGGATCGTGACCCTGGCGCCGTCCCCGAGCAGGTGCACCGAGTCGGTGAACCTGATCACCCGCGACTGGTAGCCCATCGTGATCGAGTGCGTGCGGGCGCCGTTCTTGAAGAACTTGACGCCCCTGAGCAGGTCGCCGTCGGTGATGCCGGTGGCGCTGAACACGATCACCTTGCCCGGCGCGAGGTCCTCGGTGCGGTAGACGCGGTCGACGGAGCCGCCCTTCTCCTCGAGGCGCCTCCTCTCCTCGTCGTTGCGGGGCCGGAACCGGCCGTGGATCTCGCCGCCCAGGCACTTGAGCGCCGCCGCCGCCAGCACGCCCTCCGGCGCGCCGCCGATGCCCATGACCGCGTGCACGTTCGTGCCGCGCACCGCCGCCGACAGCGCGGCGATCACGTCGCCGTCGCCGATCAGCTTGACGCGCGCGCCCGCCTCCCGCACCTCGCGGATCAGGTCGGCGTGGCGGGGGCGGTCGAGGATCACGACGGTGAGGTCGTCGACGTCGCGGTCGAGGGCCAGCGCGATGCCGCGCAGGTTCGCCGCCACCGGCCAGGTGAGGTCGACCTTGCCCTTCGCCGGCGGGCCGACGATCAGCTTCTCCATGTACGTGTCGGGCGCCTGGAACAGGCCGCCGCGCTCGGAGAGCGCGATGACCGCGACGGCGTTGTTGATCATGCGTGCCGTGATGCTGGTGCCCTCGACGGGGTCGACGGCGATGTCGACCGGCCAGGCGTCGTCGCCGCCGCGCCCCAGCCGCTCGCCGATGTAGAGCATCGGGGCCTCGTCGCGCTCGCCCTCCCCGATCACGATCTCGCCGTCGATCTCGAGCTCGTTGAGGACCGCGCGCATCGCGTCGGTGCCGGCCTGGTCCACGAGGTCGGAGTCTCCCTTGCCGGCCACGCGGCTGGCCGCGATGGCCGCCTGCTCGGTCACCCGCACCGTGTCGAGCACGAGCGCCCGCTCGAGGGCGAGGCTGCGGGCGTCGAAGTCGTCCAGCTTGCCTGCGGTGGGCTCGGACAGGGTCATGACCCCATGATGCCGCGCCGGCCGCGGCCGCGCGGTCAGTCCCCGCCGTCTTGGTAGTCGAACTCCTCCGGCGCCGGCGGCAGGACGAACGTGTGCATCGGGTACTCGTCGTGGTCGGGCAGGCCGAGGGCCGTGATCATCGCCACCACCCAGCCGATCGACTGGTTGTAGTAGCGCCCGAGGTCGGAGTGGGCCTCCCGCGCGCTGATGCCCCAGATGTTCGTCGTCGTCCCGTTGATGCGCACGTTGGGGTCGTCGTCGGCGAGGAAGTTCGGGTCGAACGACAGGAGGCGCATGTGCGTGCGCGCCTCGAGCCCGTAGATCACGTTCGCGCTGACGACGTCGTTGACGTCGACCTTCCCGACGCCGGGCACCTCGAACGTGCCGCAGGGGTCGCCCTTGTCGAGGGGGAACGGCAGCGGCCACGGGCTGTCGACGAAGGCCTCGGCGATGAAGCCCTTGTGCCGGCCCCACCACTGCCAGCAGATCGCGTCGAGCGAGATGAACGCGTCGAAGGTGACGTCGAGGTTGTTGAGCGCCAGCAGCGACGCCCACACGGTGCCGTGAGAGTGGCCGACGAGCACGACCCGCGTGGGGTCGGCGACGCCGTGGATCAGCTCGCGCTTGACCTCGTCGAGGTACGCCTGCGCCTGCAGGTAGCCGGGCTCCATCTCCTCGCTGATCAGGCTGTAGTGCGCGGTGACGAACGACGAGGCGCTGAACACCGCGACCTCCAGCCCCAGGTTCTCGTAGGCGCCCCTGATCGCGTCGAGCACGGCCACGCCGCCGGTGCGCTCGCTGGCGGTGTCGAGGTAGGACCACGTGTTGCGGGTGTGGCACACGAGGCCGCAGTGGCCCGAGAACGCGATGATCACCAGGTCGGGCGTGCTCGCGTCGCGCGGCCGCAGCGCGGCCCCGCCGGCGTCGCCCGCGGGCACGAACCCGGCCCGCGACGGGGTCGGGGTCGAGCGCTGCGCCGCCGAGCGCGCCAGCTCCTCGGGGGAGGCGGCGCGCGGCGCGCACGCCGCCGCCAGGCAGGCGAGCAGGACGGCGAGGGCGAGGAGCTGCCTGGGCATGCGCTGCGAGCTTACTCGGCCCCCCGGTCGGGGACCGTCGGCCTGTGTCGCGCGAGGAGCGTCGCCCCGACCTCGTCCCACGAGACGCCCGCCTCCGCGAGCAGCACGCCCAGGTGGAAGAGCAGGTCGGCGGCCTCGCCCCTGAGCTCCTCGGGCCGGGCCTGCAGGGCGGCGACCACGGTCTCGCCGGCCTCCTCGACGACCTTCTGCGCCACGTACCCGACGCCGCGCTCGTGCAGGCGCGCGACGTAAGAGCCTTCCGGCAGCGTCGCGAGCCGCTCCGCCACGACGGCGTCGAGGGTCCGCAGCGCCGCCTCGATCGTCCGTCGCGGGCCGGTGCCGGCAGCGTCGCCGCCGGCCGCGCCCTCGACGGACCCGGCCAGCGGCCGGTGGAAGCACGTGGTCGCGCCCGTGTGGCAGGCGGCGCCCGTCTGCGCGACGCGGTAGAGGACGGCGTCGCCGTCGCAGTCGAGGTCCACGGCGACCACCCGCTGCACGTGCCCGCTGGTGTCGCCCTTGCGCCACAGCGCGCCGCGCGAGCGGCTGTGGTAGTGGGCCCAGCCGCTCTCGAGCGTGGCCGTCAGCGCCTCCCTGTCGGCCCAGGCGAGCATCAGCACCGCCCCGCTGGCGACGTCCTGCGCGACGACGGGCACGAGGCCGCGCTCGTCGAAGCGCACGTCCGCCAGCCGGTCAGGCTCCGACCGGTCAGCCGCCATGGAGCGCCGGCGCCTCCTCCGGCGGACGCACCGCCAGGCCCGCCTCGAGGCAGACGCGCTTGACGTCGGCCACCGTCGCCTCGCCGCGGTGGAAGATCCCCGCCGCGAGCGCGGCGTCGGCGCCCGCGAGCAGCAGCACGTCGCGCATGTCCTCGGGCCTGCCCGCGCCGCCCGACGCGACGACCGGGACGTCGACCTCGGCCGCCACGGCGCGCACGGCGTCGAGGTCGAACCCCGTGCCCATGCCGTCGGCGTCGATGCTGTTGAGCACGACCTCGCCCGCGCCGGCGCGCTGGCCGCGCACGACCCACGCGATGAGGTCCAGGCCGGTGCCGCGCCTGCCGCCGGCCGCGTAGACCTCCCAGCCCCCGGGAGCGCGCCGGAAGTCGACGCTGAGCACGATCGCCTGGGACCCGAACCTGTCGGCGGCGGCGCGGATCAGGTCGGGGTCGGCCAGCGCCCCGGAGTTGATCGAGACCTTGTCGGCGCCGGCCAGAGTAAGGGCCCTGACGTCGTCGAGGCTCCTGACGCCCCCGCCCGCCGTGAGCGGCATGAAGCAGCGCTCGGCGACCTGGGTGAGGACGTCGAGGATCGCCCCGCGGCCCTCGGCCGTGGCGGTGATGTCGTAGAACACGAGCTCGTCCGCGCCCTGACGGTCGTAGGCCTCGGCGAGGGCCACGGGGTCGCCGACGTCGGCGAGCTCGCCGCGCTCGGCCCGGCCGAACTGCTGCCCGCGCGTGACGCGGCCGGCGTGGACGTCGAGGCAGGGGATGATCCGCTTCGCCAGCATCAGGGGAGCATAGCGCCTGCTCGGGCGTCCCGCTCGAGCAGGGACAGCAGCTCGACGTGGTGGGTGTGCGGGTACAGGTCGAACGGCTGGACCCGCCTCAGGCGCAGGCCCCGGGCGTGCAGGTCGGCCACGTCGCGGGCCCACGTCGCGGGGTCGCAGGAGACGTAGACGAGGCGCGGGAAGCTCCCCGCGACGAGCGCCGCGCGCACCTCGGCGGAGAGCCCGGCGCGTGGCGGGTCGACGACGACGAGGTCGAAGCCCTCGGGCGGCGCCAGGCGGCGGGCGTCGGCCTTCACGAACGCGACGTTGCCCAGGCCGAGGCGGGCGGCGTCCGCGCGCCCCCTGGCCACCGCGCCGGCGTCGACCTCGAGCGCCGTGACGCGGCGGTACGACGCCGCCAGGTGGAACGCGATCGCGCCGCCGCCCGCGTAGAGCTCGAGGGCGGCGCCGCCCTCGCCGGCCCAGGTGGCGAGCTCGCGGTAGAGGCGCGCCGCTCCGGCGGCGTTCGGCTGCGAGAACGACGTCGCCGAGACGCTCAGGCTCAGGCCGTCGAAGCGCTGCAGCACCGTGCGCCTGCCGGCGAGGCGCTCGACGCCGCGCCTGAAGCGCCCGCGCGGGTC
>DATGNP010000154.1:0-24949 GCA_035306665.1 Trueperaceae bacterium | reverse complement strand
GCCGACGGCGAGGAGGAGCTTCGCGGCCATGTACTCGTCGCGCTCGGCGATCAGGGGGCCGTAGAGGTCGGCGCGGCTCTCGGCGAACTCGGCGAAGGTGGCCTCGAGGACGTCGCCCTCCTTGAGCTTCTCGATCTCCTCCTCGCCCACCTTCTCGTGGGTGAAGGCCGACGCCAGGATGCCGGCCAGGAGCGTCATGCGCCGCCACCACCCGACGGCCCCGTAGAGGCGCTTGAGCGTCACGCCGATGTCGCGGTCGATGAGCAGCAGCGGCAGCCCGCGCTCCCTCGCGCCCTTCACGGCCGCGCGCATCTCGGCGCCGGGCTCGATGCCGAACTGGTCGGCGAGTCGCTGCTGGAACGCGCCCAGGGCGAGGTTCACGGCCAGCACGCCGGCCTTCCCCTCGCGCAGCACCTGCATGAGGTCGGTCTTGGCGTGCGCCTGCTGGTCGGTGATCGCGGCCAGGCGGCCGGCGTCGAGCTCGATGGCCACGGCGTCGTGGTCGCCGGTGGCGATGAGCCGCTCCACGGCCTCGGCCGACGCCTTCGAGACGTGGGCGGTGCCGAGGAGCGTCACGCGCGCGCCGTCCAGCGACAGCACCGTCATGGGCTGTTCGCGGGGCGCGACGAGGGCTTCGGTCATGCCGGGAGTGTACCTGCATAGAATCGCGGCATGACCCGGCCCATGGGACAGTCGGGCCCGGAGCGCGTCGAGGCGGTCGGGGGCCTGTACGAGCAGGTCCGGCTCGCGCGCCTGTGGCTGCCCCTCGCGATCGTCGGGGTCGTGGTCGTGCACCAGCTCCTGATCCTCCCGCTGCTGCCGCAGGGCGTGCAGTTCTGGGCCCAGCTCCTCTTCTACGCGATCGTCGGCCCCCTGGCCACCTACGTCACGCTCAACTGGATCGCCGGCGAGGCGCGCGAGAAGGAGCGGGCGCAGCTCGAGCTGGCGCAGCTCTACCGCGAGCTGCAGGCCAGCCACGAGCTGCTGGCGAGCATCCAGTCGGTCACCGAGCGCTTCGCCGCCTCGCCCAGCCTCGACGAGACCGTCAGGGCCGCCGCCGAGGGCATCGCGGGCGTCACCGGCGCCGAAGCCGTCGCCGTGGTCGTGGGGCCGGAGGGGCTGGGCGTCACGCACGGCGTCGGCCTCGACGACGACCTGGCGCGGGACGCCGTGCGCCGCGACCAGGAGGCGCGTCGGCGGGCGCGCGACGGCGAGGCCGGGGTGCGGGTCGAGCGCGTCGACGGCGCCGGCGACCCTCGCGCGGTCCGCTACGCCCTCACGGTCCCCGTCGTGTGGAGCGGCGCCCCGGAGGGCTCGCTGACGGCGTACCTGGCGGCGGATCCCGACGAGCGCGCCCTGGAGTCGTTCGCGATCGTCGCGGCCCAGTTCGCCGCCGCCGCCGAGGCCACGCGCCTGCGCACGCGCGACGTCATGACGCTCGTCGAGGTCGACCGCTCGGTGCGCGCCGAGGGCAACCTCGGCCGCCTGCTGCACAGCGTGCTGACGCGGATGCTGTCGTTCGTGTCCGCTCCCGTCGGCGGCATCTTCCTCTCCGACGGCGAGGGCCTCCTGCAGCTCGCGGCCACCGTCGGTCTGGACCCCAACGTGCCCACGAGGGCGTGGCGGGTGGGGGAGGGCCTCGTGGGGGGCGTGGCCGCCACCCGCGAGCCGCGCATCATCGAGAGCGTCGACCCCGCGAGGCCAGAGGAGTACGGCCCGCTCCTGGCCGGCGCCGGCAGCGCCCTCGCGGCGCCCCTGGTGGCCGGTGACGAGCTCCTGGGCGTCCTGCTGCTGGCGCACCCCGAGAGGGGCCACTTCGACCGCGCCGTCCTGCCGTTCATCGGCCTGGTCGGCGGCCAGGTGTCGCTGGCGATCA
This sequence comes from Trueperaceae bacterium, assembly GCA_035306665.1. GTDB lineage: Bacteria > Deinococcota > Deinococci > Deinococcales > Trueperaceae > DASRWD01. The sequence continues at coordinate 23,073 of DATGNP010000154.1, read as the reverse complement.
GGAACGCCAGCGCCTACCTGCAGTCGGAGGAGCTGGCGATCTCGGAGGAGAGGTCGCGGATCGCGCGCGAGATCCACGACGGCGTGGCGCAGATGCTCGCGTTCGCGGCCCTGAAGCTGGACCTCGTGCAGCGACTCATGACGCGGGACCCGGACAAGGCGGCCCGGGAGCTCGAGCTGGCGAAGGAGACCGTGCGCGAGTCGATCCGTGAGGTCAGGCGCTCGATCTTCGCGCTCAGGCCCGTCGACCTCGAGCGCTACGGCTTCGCCGAGACCGTCAGGCGCTACGCCCTCGACTTCGGCCAGCAGAACGACGTCAAGGTCGAGCTCGAGGTGGGCGATCTGCCCGACCTGTCGCTGAAGTCCGAGGCGGTCCTGTTCCGCATCTTCCAGGAGGCGATGCACAACGTCGCCAAGCACTCCCGCGCCCAGAACGTGCGGGTGAGCCTCGGCACCACCGAGGACGGCATGGCGTTCGTGGCGGTGCGCGACGACGGCGTCGGCTTCGACGTCGACGAGGTCGCCGACCGCGTCACCAGCGCCGGCGGCCTCGGGATCAGGCAGATGCGCGAGCGGGTCGAGGCGCGCGGCGGCTGGATGAGGATCGAGGCCGCGCCCCAGCGCGGCACCCAGCTGTACGCGGCCGTCCCCGTGTGACGGGAACGGCCGCGCCGACGCTGCTCGCTAGGTGTGGCGCCCCGGGGGCGCCGGGTTCACTTCTTGGCCTGACGGCGGTAGCTGTCGCCGAAGCGCTTCTGGAACTTCTCGACGCGGCCCTCCGTGTCGATGAAGCGCTGCTCGCCCGTGTAGAACGGGTGGTTGCCGGACCACACGTCGACGTGCAGCTCGGGCTTCGTGCTGTAGGTCTCCATGACGACCTGGCCGTCGCAGATGACCTTGGTGGGGACCATCTTGGGGTGGATGCCCTTCTTCATGTCGCCGCTCCCTCTCGCGCCCCGGCTGCTGCGCGTGGGGCGTGGCTCGGTGATGTCGGGGGGCCCGCAGCGCGGGCTTCGCGCGCCGCTCCGTCGAGCGGCCCGCGAGATGTTAGCACACGGGGCCGAGCGCGCGCGCCTCGCGGGCGTCCGGCAGGCGGGTCCGCCTCAGCTCGACTTGGCCCTCACCTGGCGCTTCACGCGCGTGACGATCGCGCCCATCCCGCGCAGCCTGAGGGGCGAGATCAGCTCGGCGAGGCCCATCTGCTGGTAGAAGTCGTCGGGAACGCCGAGGACCTCCTCGACGGTCGCGCCGTCGAGGGCGGCGTGCACCACCGACGCGAAGCCCCGCGTGGTGGGCGCCTCCTCGGGGGCGTCGAAGTAGAGCGACACGCGCCCGTCGGCGCCGACGTCGGCGCGCAGGAAGAGCGGCGTCTGGCACTCGTGCACCTGCTCGAGCTGGCCCATCTCGGGCGGCGTCGGCGGCAGCTTCTTCGCGTAGTCGAGGAGCAGTGGCAGCCTCAGGGGCTTCGGGGCCTGGGCGAACTGGGCGATGACCCGCGTCAGGGACTCGGGGTAGGCGGCTGTCTGGCTCACCCGGACAGGTTAGCGCCTCCCCGGGGCCGGCCGCGTCCGGGGCGAGCGGGGCGCGGGCGCGGCGCCGGCGAGCCTTCTGGGAAGCGCGCGCTTCCGGCAGGGCGTCGGCCCGCGGTCCCGCCGGGCGGCGACGGCCGTCCGGCGGCGCCCGCGAGGCCGGGTGTATCCTCGCCGGGTGATCGCTAGGCTCCCCACCAAGCTGCGCATCGCGCCGCAGGCGCGCCTCAGGGGCAGCGTTACCGTGCCGGGCTCGAAGAGCCTGACTAACCGGGCCCTGCCGCTGGCCGCCCTGGCGCGGGGCACGACGAAGATCAGCGGGGCGCTCGTCGCCGAGGACTCCGAGGTGATGCTGCGGGCGCTGCAGCGGCTGGGTGTCGAGCTGGAGACGAAGGGCGCGACGGTCGTGGTCCACGGCGCGGGCGGCCCGCTGCCCGCCCGTGCCGCGACGCTCGACCTGCGCCTCTCGGGCACGTCGCTGCGCTTCCTCACCGCCATCCTCGCGGCCGGCGAGGGCGAGTACGTCCTCGACGGCAACGCCCGCATGCGCGAGCGGCCGGTCGGCGACCTCGTCGAGGCCCTGTCCCGCCTCGGCGTGGAGGCCAGGGCCGTCGACGGCAGGCCGCCCGTGACGGTCCGCGCCGCCGGGCTGCCAGGCGGGAGCGTGAGCGTGCGCGGCGACGTCAGCTCGCAGTTCCTCTCCGGCCTGCTGATGGCGGCGCCATTGGCGCGGGGGCCGGTGCGCGTCGAGGTCGAGGGTGAGCTCCTCTCGAAGCCGTTCGTCGACATGACGCTCGACGTCATGGCCCACTTCGGGGCCGTGGTCGAGCGCGACGGCTACCGCCGCTTCACGGTCACGCCGGGGGAGTACCTCGCCCACGACTACCGCGTCGAGGGCGACGCGATGGCCGCCGGCTACTTCTGGGCCGCCGCCGCCGTCACGGGCGGCACGGTCACCGTGTGCAACCTCGGCGCCGGGACCAGGCAGGGCGACGCCCGCTTCGCGCGCGTCCTGGAGGAGATGGGCTGCGAGGTCACCTGGACGCCCGACACGGTCACGGTCGCGGGCCCGCGGCGCCTGCGCGGCGGCGACTTCGACCTCAACGACATGCCCGACCAGGCCCAGACGCTGGCCGTCGTCGGCCTCTTCGCCGACGAGCCCGTGCACGTCGCGAACGTCGGGAACCTGCGCGTGAAGGAGACCGACCGCCTGGCCGCCCTGGCCCGGGAGCTGAGCCGCCTGGGCGCCAGGGTCGAGGAGGGCGACGACAGCATCACCGTGTGGCCGCTGACCCACGAGCCGGAGGGGCCGGTCGAGCTCGAGACCTACGGTGACCACAGAATGGCCATGTCGCTGGCCGTCGCCGGCGCGCGCCTGCCCCGCGTGGTGATCAAGGACCCCGCCTGCGTCAACAAGACCTACCCGCGGTTCTTCGAGGACTTCCTGGGCCTGCTGGGAGCGCGGCTATCATGACCGACATGGCAGACGGGACCCGGCCCATCATCACGCTCGACGGTCCCGCCGCCTCCGGGAAGTCGAGCGCCGCCAAGGCGGTGGCGGCGCGGCTCGGCATCGCCTACGTCTCCAGCGGCCTGCTCTACCGGGCCGCCACGCTGATGGCGTTGAACGAGGGCGTGCCGCTCTCCGACGAGGACGCTCTGCTCGCGATGCTCTCCCGACACGACGTGAGGCTCCGGCCGGACGCGCACCGCGACAGCGTCACCGTCGACGGCGTCGAGGTCGCGCACCTGCTCCACACCGACCGCATCGACGCGAACGTCTCCGAGGTCGCGCGGCTGCCGGGCGTGCGCGCCTGGGTCACCGAGAGGCTGCGCGAGCTGGAGGGACCCTTCGTGATCGACGGCCGCGACATGGGCACGGCCGTGTTCCCAGACGCGCGTTGGAAGTTCTACCTCACGGCCTCGCCGGAGGTGCGCGCCAAGCGCCGCGTGGGCGAGCGCGCCAGCGACCTCGCCGCCGTGGCCGAGGCGATCAGGCTGCGCGACGAGCGCGACGCCAGGCAGTCGGCGCCGGCGCCAGACGCCATCCACCTCGACACGGGCCCGCTCAGCCTCGAGGCCGTCGTCGACTTCGTCTACGCCAAGGTGAGGTCGCGCTGGCCGGGGGAGCTGAGCGCGGTAACGGCTTGACCGCGCCGCGGGGCGAGGGCCGGCGCTTCGCCGTCCCGGCGTCGCGGCTGGCCGCCGCCGTCGTCACCAGCACGAAGCACAAGCCGGAGGCGCACCCGCTCGCGCGCGAGCTCGCCGCCAGGCTCGAGCGCCTGGGCGTCGCGGTCACGCTCGACCTCTCCGGCGAGGCGCCGCTGCGTGACGCGCTGGCCGGCGCGCAGCTCGTGGTCTCCGTCGGCGGCGACGGCACCCTGCTGGCGGCCGCGCGCCGCTCGGTCGGCTCCGCGGTGCCCGTGATGGGCGTGAACCTCGGCAAGCTCGGCTTCCTGGCCGAGTTCGGGGCCGACGAGGCGCTCGCGTACGCCGCCGGCGAGGTCGAGCCCGACTGGCCGGTCCAGGAGAAGACGATGCTCGAGGTGCGCGTCGCCGGCCGCCCGGGCGTCCACCACGCCCTCAACGACGTCATGCTCTCGCAGGGCGTGATGACGCGGCTCGTCAGGTTCCGCATGCGCGTCGACGGCAAGCACGCGACCGAGTACCGCGCCGACGGCGTCGTCGTCTCGACGCCCGTCGGCTCGACCGCGTACTCGCTCTCCCTGGGCGGGCCGATCCTCGACCACGGCCTCCACGCCCTCGTCGTCACGCCGGTCGCGCCGCACTCGTTCACGAACCGGCCCATCGTGCTGCCCGGGCACAGCGTGATCGGGCTAGAGATCCTCACCCGCACCGACGAGATGGCCCTCGTCGTCGACGGCCAGGAGCCGGTACCCGTGGGCGTGGGCGACGAGGTGCTCGTTACCGCGGCTCCCAAGGGCCTGACCCTGCTCTCGACGGGCACGCGCAGCGCCTTCGACGTGCTGCGCCTCAAGCTCGGCTGGGGCGCCGGCCCCGCGCCCGTACCTGAGGAGGCCTAGGCGCCGCGGGTGCCCGACCTCCTCGTCATCAGCAACGGCAAGGGCGAGGACTACGTCGCTGCCCGCGTGCTCGAGCGCCTGCGCGAGCTGGCGCCGGGCCTGAGCGTCGCGGCGTTCCCGCTGGTGGGCGAGGGCGAGCAGCTCGCCGCCGCCGGCGTCACGGTCGTCGGGCCGCGGCGCGCGCTGCCGTCCGGCGGGTTCACGTTCCACTCGCCCGCCGTGCTGTGGCGGGACGTCCGCGCCGGGCTGCTCGGCCTGACGCTGCGGCAGGCAGCGTTCCTGCGCGGCCTCGGGCCGCGCGGCGTGTTCGTCGTCGGCGACGTCTACGCCCAGGCCCACGCCGCGCTCGTGCCCGCGCCGCGCCGCGTCCTGCAGACGCTCGTCTCCGTCCACCACGGCGGCGGCGAGGGCGTGGGCCTGCGTTGGTTCATGGAGGGCTTCAGGGGGCCAGAGCTCGCGCTCCTGCGCCGCGCGCAGGCCGTCTACGCCCGCGACGACGCCACCGCGGCCTGGCTGAGGGCGCGCGGCGTGCCGGCCGCGTGGGTCGGCAACCCGATGATGGACGGCCTCGACGCCCCGCCGCTGGTGCCGCGCGGCACGGCGGGCGCGCCCGTGGTGGCGCTGCTCCCCGGGTCCCGCGGACAGGCCGCGGCGAGCCTCGACCTGATGCGGCGCGCCCTCGAGCTGGCGCCGCCGACGCTGGCGCTCGTGGCGTGGACGGGCGCCGCGCCGCTCCCGCGGCCCGAGGGGTGGGAGGCGGACGACGCGGCGCCGCCCGGGCTGCCGGCCGCCTGGCGCCGCGGCCCGCGACGCCTGTGGTGGACGACGGGCGCGTTCCCGGCCGTGCTGGCGTCTGCCGACGCCGTGCTGGGCACGGCCGGCACCGCGAACGAGCAGGCCGTCGGGCTGGGCCTGCCCGTCGTGGCGTTCCCCGTGCCCCCCTTCTACGGCGAGGCGTACATGCGCAACCAGAAGCGGCTCCTGGGCGCCGGGCTGCTGACGTGCGAGCCCCTGCCCGAGCGGGTCGCGGCGCTCCTCGCCTACGCCCTCGACGAGCCGGGCGTGCGGGCGGCCGCGGCGGCCGCCGGCGCCGAGCGCATGGGACCGCCGGGCGCGAGCGAGAGGCTCGCGCGCGAGCTGGCGGGGTGGCTGGCGCGGTAGCCGTTCGCGCTGCATCGCTACCGGCCGCGAAGCCGCTCGGTCCAGGGGAGGTCGGGTCGGGTGGCCGCCGGGTCGGCGGGCGGTCGGCCGCTGGGTGCTCCGCTCAGTCCGCCGCGACGGCGGCGCCCACCGCGGTCCGCTCCGCGAGGAGCTCTGCCAGGCGCGACACGCAGCGGTGGTGCTTCTTGGCGTAGGCGCTCTCGCGGTAGTGGGGGTGGAACACGTCCTCGATGTCGCCCTCGCCGGACACCCGCAAGAGCAGGGCGCGCTCGTAGAGCTGGTCGACGAAGTGAACGAACCTCAGGGCGTCGTTCTGGTGCGGGATCGTGCGGGCGCCGTGCACGTACACGCTGGCGACCTGCGCGAGCAGGCCCGCGTAGCGGCTGGGGTGGTGAGCGCGCAGCAGGTCGAGGAGCTCGTCCCACGACAGCGACAGCCGCGGCGCCGGCGACTCCTCCATGGCCTCTAGCTCGCGCACGCGCGCGGCGCTCAGCCACGCGCCGCCGGCGTGCCGCGCCCGGAAGTCCGGCCCGTCCACGGGCACGACCTCGAAGGCGGCGGCCAGCGACTGTATCTCGCGCTGGAAGTCCTCGGCGTTGAACCGGCCGCGCCCCTGCGCCTCCGGCGGCGTGTTCGAGGTCGTCACGACGCGCGCGCCGCGCGCCAGCAGCGCCTGCAGGAACGTCTTGACCATCAGCGTGTTGCCCGGGTCGTCGAGCTCGAACTCGTCGATGCACAGCAGGCGCGCGTCGCCGAACTCGGCGATCGCCTGCGGCATGCCCAGCGCGCCGATCAGGTAGACGAGCTGCTGGAAGCTCAGGTAACGCTTGGCAGCCGTACCGGCCTCGCGGTAGGCGGCGGCGAGCAGGTGCGTCTTCCCGACGCCGAACCCGCCGTCGAGGTAGAGGCCGGCGCCCGGCTCCGGCCGGCGCGGAAGCAGGCCGGCGAGGCGGCGGCGCCGGCCCGCGCCCTGCCCCAGGGGCGCGACGAACGCGCGCACGCGCTCCAGGGCCGCGCCCTGCGTGGGGTGCTGCGGCAGGTAGCCGGCGAACGACGCCGACGCGAACCGCGCGGGCGGCTCGAGGCCGCGGGTGCTGGGGGGCTCGGGGGCGCTGAGGTCGTTGACGCGGAGGAGACGGGGCACCGCCGGCGAGACTATCACCGCCGTTTGACGCCCCCGGGGGCGGGCGGTACAGTCCGGTAGTCGCGTCGCGGGGAAGCCGGTGAGAGTCCGGCGCTGTCCCGCAACGGTAACGGGGCCAGGCCCCGAAGCCCGAGTACCGCGCCGCGACGAACTGCACCCCTTGCGCGGACGAGGAAGGGCAGGCCGATGCCGGAGGCGTCTCCGGCGGCCCATCACCCCAACCCGAACCACGCAGGCCGTGAGGAGATGACATGTCCCTACGCCTGTCCCTGGTGACCACCCTGGCGGCGCTGTGCCTCGGCCTCGGCCTGGCCCAGACCACCGTCGTCGACGACCTCGGTCGCGAGGTCACGCTCGACGCGGCGCCGACCCGCATCGTCTCGCTGCTGCCGAGCCACACCGAGACCGTGTGCGCGCTCGGCGCCTGCGACCTGATCGTCGGCCTCGACCGCCACAGCAACGTCGCCGCGGCTCCCGAGGTCCCGCGCCTCGGCGACCCGTTCGCGCCCGACGTCGAGGGGATCGTCGCGCTCGAGCCCGACCTCGTCCTGCTGGACGAGTACAGCGGCCTGCACCAGGCCCTGGAGAGCCTCGGGCTCGTGGTGTTCGCGGGGTCACCGCAGACGGTCGCGGAGACCTACGCCTACTTCGAGCAGATGGGCGCGCTGCTGGGCCGCGAGGACGAGGCCGCCGCGCTGGCGGCGTCAGTCGCTGACGAGCTGGCCGCGGTCGCGGCCCGGCTCGCCGACGCCGCGCGCCCGACCGTGTTCGTGGAGATCGACCCCACGCCGTTCACGGCCGGGCCCGGCTCCTACGTCGACGACCTGCTGCGCGCCGCGGGCGGCGAGAACGTCGTCCCGGCCGAGCTGGGGGCGTTCCCGCAGGTCGACCCCGAGTTCGTCGTCGCGCAGGACCCGCAGGTGATCCTGCTCCTCGACGCGCCCTTCGGGGTCACGGCCCGGGACGTCGCGGCGCGCCCGGGCTGGTCGGGCCTCGCGGCGGTCAGGGACGGCCGGGTCGTGGAGCTCACCGTCGAGCAGGCCGACGCCCTGAGCCGCGCCGGCCCCCGCCTCGGCGAGGCCGTGCGTCTCCTGGCCGCGGTCCTGCACCCGGAGCTGTTCTGACCGACGTGGCCCGGGCCGGTCCCGGGGCCGGCGAGCGTGCGGCGAGGCGCGGGGTCGGCCTTGTGGTGACGTTGTCGCTCCTGGCCCTGCTGGTCGTGCTGGCTGCCGCCGCCGCGATCGGCAGCGTGCGGCTCGACCCCGCCGACCTGGTCAGGGCCGTGGGCAAGGTCGTGAGGGCCGAGGCCCTCACGCCGCTGGAGTCGATCGCCTGGCGCATCAGGCTGCCGCGGGTGCTGCTCGCGGGCCTCACGGGCGGCGGGCTCGCCGTCGCCGGCACGCTGTTCCAGGGCGTGTTCCGCAACCCGCTGGCCGACCCCTACCTGATCGGCACGGCGAGCGGGGCGGGCTTCGGCGCCGTGCTGGTGTTCACGCTCGGGGCGTCGTTCCCGCCGTTGGCCCTGCTCGGCGCCCCGCTCGTCGCGTTCGTCTTCGCGCTCCTGACCGTGCTGCTGGTGGCGGCGCTGGCCAGCGACGTCGGCGGCGTGCCGACCGTGAGGCTCATCCTCGCCGGCGTCGTCGTGAGCGCGGTGTTCACGGCCGCCACCTCGTTCCTGCTCGTGGCGGCGAGGGAGCAGAGCGCCGGCATCTTGAGCCGCCTGCTGGGCGGCTTCGGGCTGGCGTCGTGGGGGGACGTGCTGGCGCTGGCGGCGTTCACCGCGCCGGCCGTCGCGCTCGCGGTGGCGCTCGCGCGCGCCCTCGACCTCTTCCAGCTCGGGGAGCGCGGCGCCGCGCTGCTCGGCCTGCCGGTCGAGTCGGTGAAGCTGCTGCTCCTCGGCGTCGCCTCGCTCGTGACGGCGGCGTGCGTGAGCGTCGCCGGGATCGTCGGCTTCGTGGGCTTGATGGTGCCGCACGCCGCCAGGCTCGTGACGGGGCCGGCGCACGCGCGCCTCCTGCCCGTCGCGGCGCTGTGGGGCGCGGCGTTCATGGTGCTCGCAGACCTCCTGGCGCGCACGGCGATCGCCCCTGTCGAGGTGCCGGTCGGCATCGTGACGGCGCTGACCGGCGGGCCGTTCTTCCTGTGGCTGCTCAGGCGCGCGCGGCAGCCCTCGGGGCGGGCGTGAGCGGGGCGGGCCGCGAGGAGCGCGGGGTCGCGGCGCCCGCGGCGCGACGCGCGGCGGACGCGCGCGGCAGGGCGCTCGAGGCCGTCGACGTCGCCGCCCGCTACGCGGCGACCTACGGGAACGGTCCCGCGGCCCTCGACGGCGTCACGCTGCGGGTCGAGCCGGGGGAGGTGGTCGGGCTCATCGGGCCCAACGGCGCGGGCAAGAGCACGCTGCTGTGCCTCTTCACGCGCCAGCTCGCGCCCGCGTCGGGACGCGTGCTCCTCGACGGGCGCGAGCTCGAGCGCTTCGGCCGCTTCGAGCTCGCGCGCCGCGTGGCGCTCGTCTCGCAGGAGCCGGAGGTGCCCGTCGGCTTCACCGTGGCGGAGACCGTCGCGATGGGCCGCGCCCCGCACGTCGGCCTGCTGGGGGCGCCGGGCCCGGAGGACGAGCGCGTCGTCGCCGCGGCGCTGGCCGCCACCGGCATGCTCCCGCTGGCCGGCAGGCGGGTGGAGACCCTCTCGGGCGGCGAGCGGCAGCGCGCGGTGTTCGCGCGTGCCCTGGCGCAGGAGCCCGCCTACCTGCTGCTCGACGAGCCGACGAACCACCTCGACCTGCGCTACCAGGTCGAGCTGCTCGCCTACGCCAGGGCCCAGGCTGCCGCCGGCGTCGGGGTCCTCGCCGTGCTCCACGACCTGAACCTGGCGGCCAGGGCCTGCGACCGGCTGGTGCTGCTCTCGGCCGGGCGCGTCGCGGCGGCCGGCCCGCCGCCGGAGGTCCTGCGCCCCGAGCTGCTCGCGGCCACGTACCGCGCCGCGGTCGACGTCCTGACGTCCGCCGACGGGCCCGTGATCGTGCCGAGGTTCTGACGCCGGCCGCGCGGCGCGGCCGGCCCGGCGCGCGCGGCTACGCGCCCGACGCGTTCAGAACCGGCTCGGCGGGTCGAAGCGGCGGTGCACGCGGATCGCGGTCTCGTAGTGCTTCACGAGGGCCTCGGTCGCGGCGCGCCACGAGACCTTCTCCATGTCCAGCCGGGCGCGGCGGCCCAGGCGCTCGCGCAGCGCCGGGTCCGCGATCAGTCGCCTCACCTGCCTGGTCAGGTCGCCGAGGTCGAGCGGCGTGAAGAGCAGGCCGTTCACCTCGTGCTCGATGACGTCGGGGATGCCGCCGGCGCGCGCGCCCACCGCGGGCACGCCGCTGGCCATCGCCTCCATGGCCACGAACCCGAGCGTCTCGGTGTCGGAGGGGAACGCGAAGACGTCGGCGCTGGCGTAGGCGGCGGCGAGCTCGGCGCCCTCCATGTAGCCGGTGAAGACCGTGTTCGTGCCGGCGAAGCGCGCCTTCAGCTCGGCCTCGGCGGGGCCGGAGCCGATCAGCGCCAGGCGCACGCCGGGGATCTGCGTGACGGGCGCGTAGAGCCAGTCGATGCGCTTCTCGAACGAGAGGCGGCTGACGCAGACGATGAGCGGGTCGTCGGGGTGGCCGGCCGTCAGGCGCTCGCGCATCGCGCGCGTCGCGCGCTCGGGCCGGAACAGGTCGGTGTCGACGGCCTTCGGCCACAGCCTCACGCGCTGGATGCCGAGGCCGCGCGCCGACTCGAGCATCGGGTTGCTCGTGACCAGGTTCACGTGCGCCTGGTTGTGGACGTCACGCAGGAACCGCGCGCCGGGCCGGCTCAACAGCGGCAGCTTCAGGTGCCTCGCGTACTGCGTGAGGTCGGTGTGGTAGCTGGCGAGGAGCGGCAGGTTGCGCTGCTTCGCGATCGCCGTGCCCCACAGCCCCAGCACGACGGGGTTCACGACGTGGACGATGTCGGGCTCGAAGCGGTCGAGCTCACGGCCGAGGCGCGGGCGCGGCAGGCCGAGGAACAGCTCCGGGTACCAGGGCCGGAACGGCACGGCCGGCACGCGCACGACGCGGTGCCCCGCGTACGCCTCGGGAGGCTCGTGAGGGGCGAAGACGAGCGCCTCGTGGCCCAGGAGCGCCATCTGCTCGAGCGTGCGCGCCAGCCGGGTGACGATCCCGTCGATCTTCGGCAGGAACGTCTCGGTGAAGAACGCTACGCGCACGCGTCGGCCCCCGGGCCCAAGGTCCTCCTCGCGGTGTCAGCCGACGGTGACGGTCTCGCGGCGCTCGGCGAGCTTCGGGTCGCCGGGCTTGTTCTCCCGCGTCCACGTGCTCGTGCAGGGGATCTTGTCGAGGTCGGCGCGGTGGGCGTAGCGCTTGGCGACCTCCGTGACCTCGACGAGCAGGCCCTCCTGCAGCGTCGTGGGTTGGAGGCCCAGGTCGAGGAAGGTGTCGTTGCGAGCGTGGAGGTCGTTCTCGGCGTCCTCCTTGCGCGGGTTCGGCACGTAGGCGACCTCGACGCCGGTCAGGCGGCTGATCAGCTGGGCCAGGTCGCGGACGCGGTGCGTCTCGGTGAGCTGGTTGATGATCTTGACGCGGTCGCCGCGCCGGGGCGGGTTGTCGAGCGCGAGCTGCACGCACTTCACGGTGTCGCGGATGTGGATGAAGGCGCGCGTCTGGCCGCCCGTGCCGTGCACGGTGAGCGGGTAGCCCACGGCGGCCTGCATCAGGAAGCGGTTCAGGACCGTGCCGTAGTCGCCGTCGTAGTCGAAGCGGTTGATGAGGCGCTCGTCGAGGTTGCACTCCGGCGTGTTCGTGCCCCAGACGATGCCCTGGTGCAGGTCGGTGATGCGCAGGCGGTCGTTCTTGGCGTAGTACGCGAAGAGCAGCTGGTCGAGGCTCTTCGTCATGTGGTAGACGCTGCCGGGGTTGGTGGGGTAGAGGAACTGCTGCTCGACCTCTCCGCCGTCGTCGGTGCGCACGATCACGTCGAGGTAGCCCTCGGGGATCTTCATGCCCGCCGTGCCGTAGCCGTAGACGCCCATCGTGCCCAGGTGCACGACGTGGACGTCGAGGCCGGACTCGACGACGGCCGCCAGCAGGTTGTGCGTGGCGTTGACGTTGTTGTCGACCGTGTAACGCTTGTGCCAGCTCGACTTCATCGAGTACGGCGCGGCGCGCTGCTCGGCGAAGTGGACGACGGCGTCGGGCCTCTCGGTCCTGATCAGCTCGAGGAGGCGCGGGTAGTCCTGGGCGACGTCGACGCGCTCGAACCGGATGGTCCGGCCCGTGACCTCGCGCCACGCCTTGACGCGCTCGCCCATGGGCTGGATGGGGGTGAGGCTCCCGGCCTCGAGCTCGTTGTCGATGTTCCGGCGCGACAGGTTGTCGAGGACGACGACGTCGTGGCCGAGCTGGCTCAGGTGCAGGCTGGTGGGCCAGCCGCAGAAGCCGTCACCACCGAGTACGAAGACCTTCATAGTCCCTCCAGGCGCGCGTGGGCGCTTCGCCTCGGACGAGCCGCACCGTGCCCGCGGCTCGCGGCGAACGCCTCATTCGGGTCGTGCGGACAAGGCGCGCAGCAGGAGCCGCCAGCGGCGCCTCACGAAGCTGCGCCTGTAGCCTACCGCGCCGGCGCGCCAATCCGACGGCGCGAGCCACGACCAGAGCACAGCCGCGGCGATCAGCCAGGGGTGCAGCAGCGCCCAGGCCAGCGCCGTGAGGCCGCCCAGGTAGGGCCTGCCGAGCTGCCTCGCGCCGACGGTCATGCCTACCACCATCGCGGCGGTCTGGGCGGCGTAGCACGCGACGAGCAGCGGCAGGAGGGGAGGCGCGAACGGCGCGGCGAGCGTAGCGGCGACGACGGCCAGGCTCTCGAAGCCGAGCACGCACAGGCCGAGCAGGAACGCGGGGCGGTAGTGGACGGCGTGCCGGTAGCGCGAGACCCAGCGGCTGCGCTGCCGGAGGAAGCGCAGCGGGCCGCCCGCGCTGGCCGTCACGGCCCGGGCGTCGGGCTCGGCGGCGAACGTCACGCGCGCGCCAGGCAGGCTGGCGAGCCTCTGCGCCAGGAGGTCCTCGTCGCCCGAGGGCGCCCGCGCGCAGGCCCCGAAGCCGCCGGCGGCGTCGAACGCGCTACGGAGGTACGCCTGGTTGTTCGCCGAGGAGGCGTAGGCGTGGCCGTGGCGCAGCATCGAGCGGGAGACGAGCATCAGCGAGAACCAGTCGGCGGCCTCGAACAGGCGCCAGAACAACGTGCGCCGGGAGCGCTCCGCCGGCGGCAGGGTCTCGACGTAGCCGCACACCATCACGACGCCCGGCGTGAAGCGCCTGACCAGCGCGCTCACCCAGCCGGGCCGGAAGCTGCAGTCGGCGTCGGTCGTGACGATGACCTCGCCGCGGGCGGCCGCCACGCCGCGCATCACCGCGTTCACCTTCGGGGCGTAGCGACGGCTGGGCTCCGCGACGCGCACCAGCCGGAAGCGCGGGTCGGTCTCCGCGAAGCGCCGCACGACCGCGGCGGTGCCGTCGGTGGAGCGGTCGTCGACGACGACGAACTCGATCGGCCCCGCGTAGTCGAGGCCGGCGAGGCTGGCCAGCGTGCGCGGCAGCCGCGCCTCCTCGTCGTGGGCCGGCAGGACGACCGACACCGCGGGGGTGGGGGAGGAGGGGCTCCACGCGGACGCCGGGGCGTCCGCGCGCCGGCGCGGCTCGTCGGGCAGGAACATGCCCCTGATCACCCACGCCTGGGCCGCCACCAGCGGCACGGCCAGGAGCACGAGGACGACGGCGAACACCTGGACCATGATGAGCCGGGCTCGGGAGCCGCGGTCGCCGCGAGTCTATCAGGGGCCCGTGAGCCGCGGTACGCTCGCCTCCTGATGCGGGACGACGTGCTGGAGCCGGCGGAGACGGCCGGCGACCGGTCCGGCCGCGCGGCGGGACCGGAGGGCGTGGCCAGCTTCCACGCGCTCTTGACGTCGCTCCCGGGCTACGAGGACCAGGTCGCCGCCTACCACTTCTTCCCGCCGCGGCGCGGCGCGGTCGTCGACGGCTACGACGGGCCGTACGCCAGCGAGCTGGCCCGGCTGGGCATCGCGCCCTACGCCCACCAGGCCAGGGCGCTGGCCGCGCTGGGCGGCGGCGAGGACGTCGTCATCGCGACCCCCACGGCCTCGGGCAAGTCGCTGGTGTTCCAGGTGCCGCTGGCGGCTGCCGTCGCGGGCGGCGGCACCGGCGTCGTCCTCTACCCGACGAAGGCCTTGGCCCACGACCAGCTCGGCCGCCTCAGGGCTCTCTACGCCGCCCTGCGAGAGCCGGGCGGGCCCGAGCCGGAGGCGGCGATCGCCACCTACGACGGCGACACGGCCACGGAGCGGCGCGCGGCGGTGCGCGAGGGCGTGCGCGTGGCGCTCACGAACCCCGACATGCTCCACTACGGCGTCCTCCCGTACCACGACCGCTGGGCCGGCTTCCTCGCCTCCCTCGAGGTCGTCGTGCTCGACGAGCTGCACGCCTACCGGGGCGTGCTCGGCACCCACGTCGCGAACGTCGTCAGGCGCCTGCTGCGGCTCGCCGAGCGCTACGGCGCGCGGCCGCGCGTGGTGTGCGCCAGCGCCACGGTGGGCAACCCGGGCGAGCACGCCGCCAGGCTCACCGGTCGGTCGTTCGCGGTCGTGGCCGAGGACGACGCTCCCGCCGCCGCCCGCGAGCTCGTGATCTGGCGCCCACGGGCCACGCAGGACGGGCGGCGCCGCAGCGCGAACTCGGAGGCCGCCGAGCTGGCCGCGGCGTTCGCCGCCAGGGGCATCAGGAGCCTGTTCTTCTGCAACTCGCGCAAGGCCGCCGAGCTGGTCAGGCGCTACGCCGTCCAGCAGCTCCCCGCGGAGCTGGAGAGCGCCGTCGGCTCGTACCGCGCCGGCTACACGGCCGCGGACCGCCGCGAGCTCGAGCGCGCCTTCCGCGCCGGCGAGGTGACGGTCCTCACGACGACGAGCGCGCTCGAGCTGGGCATGGACGTGGGCGGCGTCGACGCGGTCGTGATGGTCGGCTACCCCGGCTCGAAGATGGCGCTGTGGCAGCGCGCCGGGCGCGCCGGGCGCGCCGGGCGTCGCGCGCTGGCGCTCCTCATCCCCGCCGCCGACCCCCTCGACGAGTACTACCTGACCCACCCCGACAGGCTCGTCGACGGGCCCGTCGAGAACGCGGTCGCCGACCCGCACAACAGCGTCGTGCACCCGCTCCACGTCGCCTGCGCCGCCGCCGAGGCCCCCGTGGTCGAGGGCGAGGACCTGCTCGCGCCCTGGCTCGACCTGAGCCAGGTGCCCGGTCTGGTGGAGACGCGGCGCGGCTGGGCGCACCGGGGACGGTACCCGCACCGGCGCGTCAGCCTGCGGGGCACCGGCGGCAAGCTGATCCGTCTCAAGGACGGGATGGGGAAGACGCTCGGCGTCAGCGACCTGGGCGCCGCCCTGCGCGACCTCCATCCCGGCGCCGTCTACCTCCACCAGGGCGAGACGTACGTCGTGGCCAGCCTCGACCTCGAGCGCGGCATCGCGCGGCTGCTGCCGCACATCGAGGACTACTACACGCAGCCGCGCTCCGAGACCGACATCGAGGTGCTGAGGGTCGTGGCGCGCGGCCCCCGCGCCCAGCCCGACCAGGGCGGCGTCGTCGACTGGCTGCCGCCCGGCGTGGCGCTGGGCGACGTGCGCGTCACGCACACGGTCACCAGCTACGTGCGCAAGCGGTACTTCTCGGAGGCCGTGCTCGAGGAGCGGCCGCTCGACCTGCCGGAGACGAGCTACGTCACCCAGGCCGTGTGGTTCGACGCCGAGGGCCTCACCGGCGCCCCGAGCGCAGCCGACATGCCGGCGGCTCTGCACGCGCTGGAGCACACGCTGATACAGCTGCTGCCCGCGTTCGTGCTGTGCGAGAGAGCCGACGTCGGCGGCGTCTCGTACCCGCTCTACCCCCTGACGGGCGGGCCGATGGTCTTCGTCTACGACGGCTACCCCGGCGGCGTCGGCTACGCCTGGGCAGGCGCCCACGCGTTCGGCGACTGGCTGCGGGCCGCACGCGACCTCCTCGCCGCCTGCGACTGCAAGTCCGGCTGCCCCCGGTGCGTGCTCTCGCCGAAGTGCGGCAACGGCAACCAGTACCTCGACAAGGGCGCGGCGCGCGTCCTGGCCGACGCGCTGCTCGGCCGCGTCGGGGAGGCGCCGCGCGCGCTCAGCGCCTGAGCGCGTGCTAGGCTCCCGTTCCGTGCGGGTAGGGTTCGTCACGCAGCTCCTGTGGGACCGCTACGGTCCCTTCTGGCGTGACCTCGTCGCCGGCGCCGGCGCCGAGCCGACCTTCCCCGAGCCCGAGGCGGTGCGCGCGGCCTACGCGGCGCTGCCGGAGGACGCCGCGCCCTCGGCGCCGTTCCGGCTGGCCCTGGCCCAGGCCGCCGCGCTGGAGGAGGCCGACCTCCTGGTCCTGCCGCGCCTGAACCCAGAGGGCGCCAGCGAGCGCGGCGCGGGCAGCGACCGCTGGATCGCCGACCTGCCCGGCGCCCTCAGCGACGCTCTGCCCGCGGGCGTGCGCCACGTCGCCGTCGCCGCCTACCCCGACCCCGCCGTCGAGTCGGACGCCGTGAAGCTCCTGACCGAGCTGGTGCGCGGCGCCGCCGAGGTCGGTCGCGTGTGGGCGCGCTTCAGGGTCAAGGCCGAGCACCTCGCCTCCGGGCGCGCCGAGACCCACCGCGCCCGCGGCGCCGACAGGGAGGCGGCCAGGGCGTTCGCCCACGGCGGCGCCGTCGTCTACCTCGCTCAGCCCTGGGTCATGACGCCCGCCGTGGCGCGCCGCCTCGCGCAGCGCGACGAACGCGTCGTCACGCAGCTCGCCGTCGACCCCGCCAAGGCCCGCGAGGAGGGCTGGCGCTACGACGAGAGGCTGGTACACACCGACGCCGAGGTCCTGGGGGCCGCGCGCCTGCTGTCGCGGCGCGCCGGCGCCGGCGAGGTCAGGCTGATCGTGGACGAGGGCGACGGCAGCGACGCCTGGCTGGCGCGGCGCCTCGAGCAGGTCGTGCGCCGCCCCTTCACGGCCGAGCCGTGGCGGGCGGCGTTGGGCGTCGAGGACCCGTTCGACGCCCTCCACAACTTGCCGGTAGACTGACCCGCGTGCACGTCCTGGTGACGGTCCTGGGACTGGCGACCGCCGCCGTGAACGTCTTCGGCGCCTGGGCCGTGAGCCGGCGCCGCCCCCTTGTTTCCCGCCTGTTCCTGCTGGCGGCCGCGGTGATGACCGTGGCGTCGGTCGCCTACGCCTACGCCTTCCGCGGCGCGTTCTGGATCCTCGCCGCGGGCGCCTTGCTGACGTTCGGCTCCTCGCTCCTCAACGCCAAGCTCGTGCTGGGCGAGGTGAGGTGGCAGAACCACCTGGCGCGCGGGGCGGTGCTGGCCGGGCTCGTGGCGCTGGCGTGGTTCTCCCTGCCCTAGTCGCGGCCCGGCGCGACCGCGGAACGGTTCAGAACGCGTTGATCCCCGTGATGTGCCTGCCCAGCACGAGCGTGTGGACGGTGTCCGTGCCCTCGTAGGTCGCGACGGTCTCCAGGTTCAGCATGTGCCTGATCGCGACGTACTCGGTCGTGATGCCGTTCCCGCCGAGCAGGTCGCGGGCCGCGCGCGCCACGGCCAGGGCGGAGCGGCAGTTGTCGCGCTTCGCCAGCGACACCCGCGTCGGGTGGTCCTGGCCTTCCTCCTTGAGCCGGCCGAGGCGGTAGGCGAGGAGGCTGCCCTTCGTGATCTCGGAGAGCATGTCCGCGAGCCGCTCCTGCACGATCTGCTTCGAGGCCAGCGGCACGCCGAACGCGACGCGGTCGCTCGTGTAGGCCACGGCCTCCTCGAAGCAGGCCTGGGCGGCGCCCATGACCCCGAACGCGATGCCGAAACGCGCCTGGTTCAGGCACGAGAGCGGGCCGCGCATGCCGACGACGTCGAGGCGGTTCGCGGCGGGCACGACGACCTCGTCGAGGTAGAGCTCGGAGGTCACCGAGGCGCGCATCGAGGCCTTCGTCTTGATGTCGACGGCGCTGAAGCCGTCGCGGTCGGTCTCGACGACGAACCCCAGCACCTCGCCCGACCCCTCGTCCTTCGCCCACACGATCGCGACGTCGGCCCGCGAGCCGGAGGTGATCCAGCGCTTGACGCCCGTGATCACGTACTCGTCGCCCACCTTGCGGCACCGCGTGCGCATCGAGGCGGGGTCGGAGCCGGCGTCGGGCTCGGTGAGGCCGAAGCACCCGACGGCCTCGCCCGAGGCGAGCCGCGGCAGCCACTCGGCCTTGAGCTCCTCGCTGGCCCAGCGATGGATCGGGTACATGACGAGGGACGACTGCACGGAGACGAAGGAGCGCATGCCGGAGTCGACGTACTCGATCTCGCGGCACACGAGGCCGTAGGCGCTGTAGCTGGCCTCGGCGCCGCCGTAGCGCTCGGGCAGCGTGACGCCCAGGGCGCCGATCGCTCCGAACCTGCGGGCCAGGTCCTCGGGGAAGACGCCCTCCTGCCACCACTCGCCGACGTGGGGGAGGATCTCGGCGCGCACGAACTCGCGCATCGAATCGCGGATCATGCGCTCCTCGGGCGAGTAGAGCGCGTCGAGGTCGTAGAAGTCCTGGAGGGACGGCGCGGCCGCGCCTGTCTTGACGGTCGCTGTGGTCATCTCGGCTCCCTGCGGGGCTCTGGCGGCTAGGCGTCCCCGAACAGCTTCTTGAGGGCGTCCTCCTTGGACGTCCGCTTGGCCGGATGATACCTATCGCCCTCCTGCGTGATGCGGCCCGCCGACAGGAGGGCGGCCAACGACGCCTCGATGGTGTCAAGGGCCAGCTCCTCGAAGTGCTTCTCGTCGATGTAGCGCTGCACCTGGCGCACGGTGGCGCCCTTGTTACCGCTTGACTCGATGGCCTCGAGGACCCAGGAGTCGACCGTCATGCGCCATGTTACGCCGCTGCTTCCAGGCTTCGCCGTGTCCGCGGGACGCCGTGGCTACCGGCGCGCCCGACGCGGTCCCGCCGCTCGAGGCTCGGGGACAGAGGTCGTCACGGCCGCCGGCGTCAGCGGTGGTAGGCGCCGGGGCGGCCCTGGTCGGCCGACGACTCGTAGGCGACCTGCTCGCCCGCCCTCACCTCGCCCCACGTGATGTCGTCGTCCATGCTGACGACATTCACGGGGCAGGCGGGCACGCAGGCGTCGCAGCCCAGGCAGCGCTCGGGGTCGAGGAGCAGCTGCCCGCCTTCGGGGCCGAGCTCGCGCCTGAGCGCGTCGGTCGGGCAGGCCTTCGTGCACAGGGGGCAGAGGATGCAGCCGTCGTCGACCCGGGGGAGGCGGAACGGCACCCGCGTCTCCGGGGGCGGGTCGGCGGCGCGCAGCGCCGCGACGAGCCGCGAGCGCTCGCGCGGCATGTCCTTCAGGCCGGGCTCGCCTTCGGGCGCCGGCAGGACGCGCTCGAGGGGCGCGAGGGCGTCGGCGGCGAGCTGGCCGGCCTCCCGCAGGCCGCCCCTGAGGAGCGCGCGCCGCGAGAGCCTCTCGCCCGGGCCCAGCTGGTCGAGGCGCCGCGTCTGCCGCACCTCGACCGACACGACGCGGCCGAGGGCCGCCGCCAGCGCCTCGGCCCGCGCGACCGTCGCGGCGACCGCGTCGGGGACGCTCGGCCCACCGATCTTGCAGGCGGCGCAATCACCGCGGCCGAGGACCACCTCGCCGTCCCGGTCGGCGAGCTGCAGCACGTCGGTCGGCGATAGCTTGGCCAGGCACTGCACGCTCTGCGCGCTGCCCTCGACCCGCGAGCACCGCGCCGGGGCGCCGGCGTTCAGGCCGCTGCGCTGCTCGAGCGCCTCCGACGGGCAAGCGCGCACGCACAGGCCGCACCCGGTGCAGTCGACGGGGTCGACCTCGACGCGCAGCGCCACGACCCGCACGGCGTCGTGCGGGCACGCGTCGACGCACTCGCGGCAGGCGATGTTCGACGCGCGCGTGACGACGAGGCAGCGCTCGGCCGTGTACGCGGGCGTGACGTCGACGGCGCGGAACACGAGGCCGAGCAGGTCGTCTAGGCCGGGCAAGCCACCCCCTACCTCTCGGCGGCGAAGCCGGAGAGCTCGAGCCGCTCGCGCGACAGCGAGCGGTGGTAGGCGACGGCCTCCAGGTAGTCGTCGAAGGCCGCGAAGTCGATCTGCTGCTTCTGGTCGGAGAGGGCGACGGCGGGGTTCGGGTGCACCTCGAGCATGATGCCGTCGGCGCCCACCGCCAGGCCCGCCTTCGTGAGCGCGACGAGCAGGTCGCGCCTGCCGCCCGAGTGCGTGACGTCGACGACGACGGGCAGGTGCGACTCGAGCTTGGCCAGCGCCACGGCCGACACGTCGAGGGTGTTCCGCGTGTAGCGCTCGAACGTCCTGATGCCGCGCTCGCACAGGATCACGTTCGGGTTGCCCTCGGAGAGCAGGTACTCGGCGGCCATCAGCCACTCCTCGACCGTGGCCGAGAGGCCGCGCTTGAGGAGCACGGGCTTGCGGCTGCGCCCCACGGCCTTGAGGAGCGGGAAGTTCTGCATGTTCCGCGCGCCGACCTGTAGGACGTCGACGTACTCCTCGAACAGGGGCAGGTCGCGGCCGCTCACGACCTCGGAGACGAAGTAGAGCCGGTGCTCGTCGCAGGCCTCGCGTCCCAGGCGCAGGCCCTCCTCGCCGAGCCCCTGGAAGCTGTAGGGGTCGGTGCGCGGCTTGTAGGCGCCGCCGCGGAACAGCCTCACGCCGTGGGCGGCGGCCCGCGCCGCGACGGCGAAGACCTGCTCGCGCGACTCGATCGCGCACGGGCCGGCGATGAGGACCGGCGGGCGGCCGCTGCCGAGCTCGACGTCGCCGACGCGCACGACCGTGTCCTCGGGGTGCTGGGCGCGCGACATCAGGTACTGGCGCTGCTCCCGGCGCTCCGAGAGCTGCATGCTGGCCTGGAAGACCTGCTTGAACAGCGACTTGACCGTCGCGTCGTCGAACGGGCCGCGGTTCGCGGCGACGAGCGCGTCGAGCATCTGCTGCTCCCTGACCGGGTCGTACTGCGAGACGCCGGCGGCGGTCTGCATGCGGCCGATCTCCGCCGCGACGCGAGCCCTCTCAGAGAGGAGCTCGAGTATGCGGAGGTTCAGCTCGTCAATACGTGCGCGAAGGCTCTGGACGCTCGCGGGCATCCCTGATACTACGCTCGCTCAGGCGCACGACGATCACCGTGACCTCGTAGAGGAGGACGAGCGGGATCGCCACCAGCGCCAGGTTGAACGGGTCACCCGTGGGCGTGATCACGACCGCGAGGGCGGTGCCGCCGACGATCGCCCAGCGGCGGCTCGACACGAGTCGGTCGCGCGTGAGGATGCCCATGCGGGCGAGGAGGAAGCCGAGCACCGGCATCTCGAACATCACGCCGAACATCCCCATCAGCATGAGGATCGTCGAGATGTAGCGGCCTATCGAGAGGAGGCCGACGGCCTCGCCCCCCAGGAAGCCGAGCAGCATGGGGATCGTGAACGGCAGGACGACGTAGTAGGCGAAGGCGGCGCCCGCCGCGAACGCGACGGCGGAGAGGAGGATGAACGGCACGGCGTAGCGCCGTTCCTCCACGTAGAGGCCGGGCGCGACGAACCCCCAGACCTGGCCGATCAGGACCGGCGAGGAGAGCACGAGGCCGAAGAACGACGCGATCTGCATGGAGACCGTGAACGGCTCGAGCACGCTGAAGTAGTTCAGCGTCATCGCGGCCGGCAGCGGCGCCTTCAGCCAGTCGAGGATCGCGAAGCGGAACGCGAACGCCACGCCGGAGGCCACGACCCAGGCCGCCAGCGCGATGAAGAGCCGCTTGCGCAGCTCCTCGAAGTGCTCGATGAGCGTCACGCCTCTAGCTCCTCGCCAGGACGCTCCCTAGGGCTTCAGGCCCGCTCGCCGTTGGCGGCGGCCTCGGCCGGCTGGGGCTGCGCGGCGACCGGCGGGGCGCTCGCGCCCTGGGCGGCCGCGACGGGCGCGCCCTTCTCGCCCTGGTCCTCCTCCTCGATGTCCCTCTTCATGTCGCGCAGGCCCTTGCGGAACTCGCGGACGGACTGCCCCAGGCCCTTGGCCATCTCGGGCAGGCGGCGAGGTCCGAACACGAGCAGCACGATCACGAGGAGGATGAGGACCTCGGGGAGGCCGATGGTTCCGAACAGTCTTGGCATCAGTGCTCCTCCTGGGGTGATGCTAGCAGGGTTGGTGGGCCGGTTGGCCGTGCCGGGAGCCTAGGCGTTCACCTCCCCGCCGACCCGGGCGCGAGGCCGCCACGGGCCGCGCCGGCGCGGGGAGTTATCACCGTCCTGGACGGCCTTGACTCGGGGCCGGGACGCATGCTACCTTTACTCTTCGGGTCTGCGGCTCGGCTGCCACCCTAGCTCAATCGGTAGAGCATCCGACTTGTAATCGGAAGGTTGTCGGTTCGATTCCGATGGGTGGCTCCACGCGAGGCGCCAAGCCGCCTCCCCCGGGAGGCGGCGCGCGGCAGGGAACTGCCGCGGCCGAGCGCGGGGTACGGGTAGGTGCCCGAGTGGTTAAAGGGGACGGACTGTAAATCCGTTGGCTTATGCCTACGCTGGTTCGAATCCAGCCCTGCCCACCAGCCGCTTGGCCGGCGCCGCAGGCCACGAGGAGCGTCCCGGGGCTCGAGAGCCCAGGGGCGCTCCAGCGCGCGGGAGTAGCTCAGTCGGTAGAGCGTCAGCTTCCCAAGCTGAATGTCGCGGGTTCGAATCCCGTCTCCCGCTCCAGCCGCTTCCAGGCGCGGCGTCCCACACGGGCGGCGCGCGTAGTGGCAGGCTCGTGTAGCTCAGTGGTAGAGCACTCCCTTGGTAAGGGAGAGGTCGACGGTTCAATCCCGTCCACGAGCTCCAAAGCGGTCACGGCGCGGGATGCCGCCCCCTGGGTCGAGACGGGGGGCGGCTCCTGCCGCCGCGAGGAGAACGGGCCGGGAACGGGCCGTCAATAAGGAGAGACCGGGATGGCAAAGGGTGTTTTCGAGCGTACGAAGCCGCATGTGAACGTGGGGACGATCGGTCATGTTGATCATGGGAAGACGACGACGACGGCTGCGATCACGTTCGCGGCGGCGGCGGCTGATCCGAGTGTGGTGACGCAGTC
>DATGNP010000153.1:0-5431 GCA_035306665.1 Trueperaceae bacterium | reverse complement strand
CACGAGGCCGAACGCCAGCGTGCCCCTCCACACCGGCCGCGGGGCCTCGCGCCGACCGGAGTCGCTGGGGTCGACGGCGCCGCCTACGCTCGCGCGCGCTCCGCCTGGCCCTCGCCTCTCTGCCACGGGTACCGCCATCCTCCCGGCCGCGCGCCAGGCTGCGCCTGAGGGCCTCGGTCAGGTCGTGGCTGGCGGGGGCCGGCGCCCGGCGCCGTCCCGGCCCCTCGCTGCCCGCGGCCTTCGCGGCGACGAGCTCCCGCACGGCCTCGCGGTAGTCGTCCACGTACGCCTCGTGGTCGAGGTCGGCGGCGAGCGTGCCCACGAGCCGCCGGGCCAGGTCCACCAGCTCGGCGTCGAGGTCGCCTGGCGGCGCCTCGAAGCGCTCCAGCGGCAGGACCTCGCCGGCCGACCGCAGCGCGACCAGCACCGGGTAGCCGCGGTGGAGGCGCAGGGCGCCGTGGTACTCGCGGTCCCGCATCACCCAGTGCGCCACACCGACGCGTCCCACGCGTGACAGGGCGGCCGCGAGCGCGTGGTAGGCCTCATCGTCCTCGTCGGGACCCAGGTAGAACGGCCTGTCGTACCAGCGGAGCTCGATCGCCTCCGCCGGGATGAAGCGCGTGACCGTGACGTCGCGGGAAGGCTCGGGCGCGAGGCTCGCGAGCTCCTCCGCGCGCAGGACGACCAGCTCTCCCGTGGGGGCGAGGTAGCCGCGCTGAGCGTCCTCGTAGGCCACGACGGCGCCGCTGGCCGGGTGGACCAGCGCCCGCCTCACCGGCTCGCGGTCGCGCCGGTCCAGGAGTCGGAAGGACACGCTCCTGTCCGCGACGGCGGGGTACAGCCGCACCGGTACCCGCGCGTCCCCGATGCGCACCACGCCCCGCCACAGGGCCCGGACGGTCACGACGGGCCGATGGCGGCGGCGAGCTCGGGACCGCCGGCCGCGAGGGCGGTCGCGAGGGGCACGGCCGACGCCTCGAAGCCCGCCCACGGGTCGTCGCCGAGGGAGGCGAGGCGGCGCCTGACCTTCCGCACGTCGTAGGCGGCGGAGGAGGGGAGCCGTCCCAGTTCGTCCCAGCGGAGCGGCACGGCCACGGGGGCCCCCGGACGGGCGCGCGGCGAGTAGTCGACGATCGCCGTGGCGCCGCGGCCGTTGCGCAGGTAGTCGACGAAGACCTTGCCCTCGCGGCGCTCCTTCGGCAGCGCCGTCGTCAGGTGCTCGGGGTCCTCCGTCGCCAGCGACCCGGCGACGGCCTCGGCGAAGCGCTTGACCTCGTCCCAGCCGGCCTGGGGCACGAGGGGGGCGACGACGTGCAGGCCCTTGCCGCCGGTGGCGCGCAGGTAGGGCGCGAGGCCCAGGGCGTCCAGCCGCTCACGCAGGCGCCTGGCGGTCCGCTTCGTGACCTCGAAGGGCACGCCGGGGGAGGGGTCGAGGTCGAACACGAGCAGGTCGGGCCGCTCCAGGTCGTCGACCCGGCTGCCCCAGACGTGGAGCTCGACGACGCCGAGCTGGGCCAGTCCCACGAGGTGGGCGACGGTCTCGACGTAGAAGTACTCGTCGGGGCCCTCCTTCTCCTCGATCGTCAGCCGCGGCAGGTCGGGGGTGAACGACTCGCTCGGGTGCTTCTGGTAGAAGCACTGGCCGGCGACGCCCTCGGGGCAGCGCACGACGGCCAGCGGCCGCCGCGACGACCGCCGGAGCAGCGCCTCGCCCACCGCCTCGAGGTACTCGGCCAGGTCCCGCTTGGTGAGGCCCGCCTCGGGGTAGACGAGGCGCTCGGGGCTGGTCACCAGGGCGCCGGCGACCCTCGCCGCCGCGCCGTCAGTCGCTCCCGGCATCGCGCACCTCGCCTCCCGCCGCCCGGCGCCGGCGTCGTGGGCGACGGGCCTTCGGCTACCGCCCACGCTAGGGCGCGACGATGAGAGGCCCCACCGCGGCGGCTCCGCGGCCGCGCGCCGGCCCCCTTCCGGTCTCGCGCCAGCCCCCCTTCCGGCCGCGCGCCGGCCCCCTTCCGGCCGCCCGCCGGCTCGCCTCGTGGGCACGCCCGGCTCCTGCGAGGCTTGGTAGCGCGGGGCTTGCGTGCAGGCGGGGCGTCCGTCTATACTTGCTCGGTTTGTTCGGCCCCCTGGCCCGCAGCGCTGGGTCCGGGGGATGGTTTGTCGTGAGTGCAATCAGGCCGTAGTCCGGCACTTGCAACGCGTAGATCTTGAGGCGCAGGCCTCCGGGCACAGACCTCCGCGCTGGACGCGTGGGGACGAAAGAGGGAGTGATCGTTCTGCCGACGGTTAACCAGCTTCTGCGCAAGGGGCGCAGGAAGATCGAGAAGAAGAGCAAGACGCCTGCGCTGAAGGGCTCGCCCCAGCGCCGTGGCGTCTGCACGGCCGTCAAGACCCAGACGCCGAAGAAGCCGAACTCCGCCCTCAGGAAGATCGCGCGCGTGCGCCTCTCCGGCGGGCAGGAGGTCACGGCCTACATCCCCGGCGAGAAGCACAACCTGCAGGAGCACTCCGTCGTCCTGATCCGTGGCGGTCGCGTCAAGGACCTCCCCGGCGTGCGTTACCACATCGTCCGCGGCGCGCTCGACGCCCAGGGCGTCGGCATCGGCCGTTACGTGCAGCGCAACAAGGGCCGCTCGAAGTACGGCACCAAGAAGCCGAAGGCGGGGGCGAGGTAACCGTGGGACGCCGCAGACGCGCAGAGGTCCGCAGGCTCCAGCCCGACCTCGTCTACTCCGACACGACCGTCACCGCGCTCATCAACAAGCTGATGCGCGACGGGAAGAAGAACCTCGCCAGCCGCATCTTCTACGGCGCCTGCCGCCTGATCCAGGAACGCACGGGCCAGGAGCCGCTGAAGGTCGTCAGGCAGGCCCTCGACAACATCCGCCCGCGCATCGAGGTGCGCAGCCGCCGCGTCGGCGGGTCCACCTACCAGGTGCCCGTCGAGGTGCTGCCGCGCCGCGCCCAGTCCTTGGCCCTGCGCTGGCTGGTGGCCGCGTGTGACGCCCGGCCCGAGCGGACGGCCGTCGAACGCGTCGCCGGCGAGCTCATAGACGCCGCCGCCGGCCGCGGCGGCGCGGTCAAGAAGAAGGAGGACGTCGAGCGGATGGCCGAGGCGAACCGCGCCTACGCCCATTACCGCTGGTGACCTCGGGCCGCCAGTAGCGACAGGAACCCTATGACCACCGCCACGAAGATCGACCTAGCCAAGACGCGCAACATCGGCATCGCCGCCCACATCGACGCGGGCAAGACGACGCTGACCGAGCGCATCCTGTTCTTCACCGGCCGCATCCACAAGGTCGGCGAGACCCACGAGGGCGCCGCCCAGATGGACTGGATGGAGCAGGAGCGCGAGCGCGGCATCACCATCACGTCCGCCGTGACGCAGTGCTTCTGGCACGACACGCGCATCAACATCATCGACACGCCGGGGCACGTCGACTTCACGATGGAGGTCGAGCGCAGCATGCGCGTGCTCGACGGCGCCATCGCCGTGTTCGACTCAAGCCAGGGCGTCGAGCCGCAGAGCGAGACCGTGTGGCGGCAGGCGGACAAGTACCACGTGCCGCGCATCGCCTTCGCCAACAAGATGGACAAGACCGGCGCCCGCTTCGAGCTCGTCCTCGACTCGATGCGCGACCGCCTCGGGGCGACCGGCCTCGCCGTCCAGTGGCCCATCGGCGCCGAGGACCAGTTCAAGGGCCTCATCGACCTCGTCGAGATGAAGGCCGTCTACTACCAGGACGACATCGGCCAGAACATCGACGTCGTCGACATCCCCGCCGACCTCGAGGAGCTGGCGCAGGAGAAGCGCGCCCAGCTGATCGAGACCCTGGCCGACGTCGACGACGACGTGGCGATGCTCTACCTCGAGGGCGAGGAGATCGACGTCGACACGCTCCGCGCCGCGATCCGCCGCGCGACGATCGCGATGAAGCTCTACCCGGTGTTCTGCGGCTCGGCGCTGAAGAACAAGGGCGTGCAGCGGCTCCTCGACGGCGTCAGCTACTACCTGCCCAGCCCGCTGGACATCCCGCCGGTCCGCGGCGTCACGCCCGACGGCGAGCCCACCGAGCGTCCCGCCGACGTGACCGCGCCGACCGCCGCCCTGGCCTTCAAGGTCGCGACCGACCCCTACGTCGGCCGCCTCGTCTTCGTGCGCGTCTACTCGGGCGCCCTCGAGGCCGGCAGCTACGTCATGAACGTCACCAAGGGCAAGCGCGAGCGCATCGGCCGCCTGCTGAAGATGCACGCGAACCACCGCGAGGAGATCGACCGCATCCAGGCGGGCGAGCTCGGCGCGGTCATCGGCCTCAAGGACACCGGCACCGGCGACTCGCTCACCGACCCCGAGCATCCGGTCCTCCTCGAGGCGATCGAGGTGCCCGAGCCGGTGATCACCGTGGCCATCGAGCCGGTCTCGAAGGCCGACCAGGACAAGCTCGGCAACGGCCTGGCCAAGCTCTCCGAGGAGGACCCGACGTTCCGCGTCGAGACCGACCCCGAGACCGGCCAGACGAAGATCTCGGGCATGGGCGAGCTTCACCTCGACATCATCGTGGACCGCCTGCGCCGCGAGTTCCACGTCAACGCCAACGTCGGCGCGCCGCAGGTCGCCTACCGCGAGACGCTGATGAAGCCCGTCGACGTCGAGGGCAAGTTCGTCAGGCAGACGGGCGGCCGCGGCCAGTACGGCCACGTCAAGATGAAGGTCGAGCCCCTCCCGCGCGGCTCCGGCATCCAGTTCGAGAACGCCGTCGTCGGCGGCACGGTGCCGAAGGACTTCATCCCCGCCGTCCAGAAGGGCGTCGAGGAGGCCACGCAGTCCGGCCCGCTCCTCGGCTTCCCGATCGTCGACGCGAAGTTCACGCTCTACGACGGCTCCTACCACGAGGTCGACTCGTCCGAGATGGCGTTCAAGATCGCGGCCTCGATGGCCGTGCGCGAGGCCATGACCAAGGGCGACGCGACGGTGCTGGAGCCGATCATGCGCGTGGAGGTCGTCACGCCGGACCAGTACATGGGCGACGTGATCGGCAGCCTCAACTCGCGCCGTGGCCAGATCCAGGGCATGGAGCAGCGCGGCAACGCCCAGGTGGTGTCCGCGAACGTGCCGCTGGCCGAGATGTTCGGTTACGCCACGGACCTGCGCTCCCTGACGCAGGGCCGTGCGGTGTTCACGATGATGCTGGACCACTACGAGCCGGTCCCGCGCAACATCCAGGAAGAGCTCGTCAAGCGCTGAGCCGCGCGGCCGGCGCGCCAACGTCACTTAGGGAGAACTGAAGATGGCAAAGGGTGTTTTCGAGCGTACGAAGCCGCATGTGAACGTGGGGACGATCGGTCATGTTGATCATGGGAAGACGACGACGACGGCTGCGATCACGTTCGCGGCGGCGGCGGCTGATCCGAGTGTGGTGACGCAGTC
>DATGNP010000152.1:0-3707 GCA_035306665.1 Trueperaceae bacterium | reverse complement strand
CGGGGTGTAGCGCAGCCTGGTAGCGCACTTGACTGGGGGTCAAGTGGTCGTCGGTTCAAATCCGGCCACCCCGACCAGAGGAAGCCCGTCTTGGACGGGCTTCTCTCTTTCACCCTGACGATACGGCGGGCCCTCGCCGTGCGCGGCGTCGTGTCACCGTCGCGTCACCCGCCAGCAGGCGCCAGGAGCCATGCCGCGTCTCGCACACGTCCACCGCCCCCTGCGAAGAGGGCGCTCCGCCGCACACGGAGGCCAGGCGCCTTGGCGGTGCGGGGGTCGATGCCGTGGTCCGACGCCCCGCCGCCCACGGTGGCCAGGCAACGGTGCGTGCCGGCCGGACCGGCCCGAAGACGGGCCGAGTGGCCCGGAAGCGGCCCAGGTCGGACACATGGCAGGACCACCTGAAGCGGCCCAGGTCGGACACATGGCAGGACCACCTGAAGCACGTCACGGGCGACATCAGACCCCCGTGAGCCGTCCGGGGTTACGGTGGCCGGCGCCCGACCGGGCGCCAGACAGGAGACATGCCAGATGGACGAGTTCGAGAACCTGACCACACGAGGCCGAAGCGGGTTCGCACGGCTGCCGCGCCGGTTGCCGGCGATCGCCGTGCTCGCCGTGGCGGCCGCGGTGCTGCTCTTCAACGCCTTCTTCACCGTCGACCAGGGCTACCGCGGCGTGCACCTGCGCCTGGGCGCCGTCGTGGGCATCGCCCAGCCGGGCCTGGGCATCAAGGTCCCGTTCCTCGACCGCGTGGTGATGATCCGGGTGCAGACCAACTCGAAGATCTACGAGCGGATGGAGACCTACTCCCGCGACCAGCAGCTCGCCGAGCTGAAGATGTCGGTCACCTACCGGCTCGTGCCGGAGCTCGTCGACCAGGTCTACGCCCAGTACGGCAGCGAGGAGGGGCTCGTGACGCGCCTCATCGACAGGCGCGTCAACGAGCTAGCTCGCACCGTGTTCGGCCAGTTCAACGCCGTGGAGGCGATCCAGGAGCGCAGCCGGCTCAACCGTCAGATCTTCGAGTCCGTCCTCGCCGCGGTCGACAGGCCGATGGTCGAGATCGAGTCCGTCCAGGTCGAGGACATCGCCTTCAGCACGGCGTACGAGCAGTCGGTCGAGGCCCGGATGATGGCCGAGGTCGAGGTGCAGCGCCGCAGCCAGGAGCTCGAGCAGCAGCGCATCCAGGCGCAGATCGTGGTGACGCAGGCGCAGGGTGACGCCGACGCCAAGGTGGCGGCCGCCAGGGCTCAGGCGGAGGCGACGCGCCTGGCCGGTGACGCCGAGGCGAGCGCGATCCGCGCCAAGGGCGAGGCCTTGCGCGACAACCCCGAGCTAATCGCCCTGACGACCGCCGAGAACTGGAACGGGGTCCTGCCGACCACCATGGTGCCCGGAGGCACCCTGCCCTTCATCGACGTCGGCAGCGGTCGCAGCGGTCAGTAGAACCGCAGCTTGTTGACCTCGATCTCGACCTCCGAGTCGTCCTCGACCTCGAGCTCGAGGTGCACGCCCTCGTTGACGTACTCGGCCTCCCACTCGTCGTCGTCGCCGTCGTCGAGCTCGGTCTGCGTCCAGCCCAGGTCCTGCAGGTGCTGGTCGTAGTAGTCGAAGACCGCTTCCGTGTCGGTCCCCGGGTGGTCGAAGTTGAAGTCCCACTCGACGTCCACCACGTCGGCGTCGGGGTAGATGGGCAGCTCGAGGCCCGCGAACTCCGTCAGCGAGAAGCCGGCCGGGAACGGGCCGACGAAGTCGTCGACGTCGAAGTCGACGTCCACCCTGCCGTCGTCCAGCTCGACCTCGAGCTCGATCGTCAGGCCGTCGCCGTTCTCGTAGTCGGCCTCGATGTCGTCGCCGCCCCTGTCGATGTCGGTGCGGGTGAAGCCCTGCCCCGCGAGCGCGTCGTCGTAGTAGTCGAAGACGGCCTCGACGTCCCGGGTGTCGTACTCGAGCTCGACGTCCCACTCGACGTCGGTGACGGCCTCACCCGGCATGAACCGGAACTGGAACCCGTCGTCCAGGGCCAGGACGGCGGTCGCCGCCGGCTTCACCTCCGTCGGGTCGGGTTCCGGCGGTGTCGGGCTGCCCGCGGACGTGCCGCAGGCGGCCAGCAGCGTAGCCAGGGAGAGGATCGTAGCCACGAACGGGTACCTCATGTCGTCTCCATCCTTAGGGGGGGTCTTCCCTCGAGTGGGCTCGTCGCGGGCCGGGCCTCGCCGATCGCGTCGGTCGCACGGCCGTGCCCGCACACGGGCCGGCACCGCGCCGGCCCTCATGGGGGCACCGTAACGCGGACCTCTCGGCTGCTACGTAGCCGGGGCTAGGACACGGGCCGGACGCTGGCGCGCCTAGAGCCACCAGGGCGTCGTTCACCCCGCCGGCACCGACCCTTCCCGACCGCGTAGCGAGAACGTCTCGGCCCCGACGGTGACATCCCGGATGAACATGTGATGAGGTTCTACTGAGTCGCATGACGAGGAGCGTTAGCCTGCCGGGGTGCGCACGACCCGACCGCTCCCGGCCGGCCCCCGGGCCGGTCCCGACCCGATGAACGGTATCGCCTTGGACCGCGCCTCGCGCGGCGCCCGCGCGCTCGCCGACCGAGCGCGGCGAGCGGGGCTGTTCGGCCTGCTGCTCGCGCTGCTCACCGGCGCCTTCGCGACGTCGGGCGAGGAGTTCCTACGCCTGGTCAAGTCCGGCGACGTCGCGGCCGTGCACCGAGCGCTGCAGGACGACGTCCGCCTGGCGTGGGCGGCCGACGCCTACGGTCAGACCGGCCTGATGTACGCGATCGAGCACGCGCCGCACCTCGTGCCCACGCTCCTGCAGGCCGGCGCCGACCCGAACCACGTCACCGCCGCCTACTGGACGCCCCTGGCGTACGCGGTCCGCGCCGGCCGCTCCGACCTCGTCTCCGCCCTGCTGTGGGCGGGCGCCGACCCCTGGCGCTACCGACCCGCCACGGAGGTCATCTGGCAGGTGATGGCGTCGCACCCGGACCCGGTGGTCGCCGACCTCATCGGCAGCCACCTGGTGCGGCCGCGCGAGCCGCAGCCGGGAGCCTTGGGCTGGACCTACGTGAGCGCGGTCGCCGAACGCCGCTGCCGCGCCGGCACGCACGTCGTGCAGGACGCCGACCTCCTCACGCCCGTCCACCCTGACATGGTCTTCACCTACGTGACGGGCGAGCTGCCTCCCGGCGTGCCCGTCGCCGAGGGCGTGGAGCGCGTCGCGCGGTCGCTGGCGGCCGGCGACGTCGCGGTGGTCGCGACGCCCGACGCGGTGACCGCCGTGTGGCCGTCCGGGTACGCGACCTACACGGCCGCTGCGTTCCGGGGCAGCAGCGTCTACTGCCTCTACGTGCACCAGGCGCCGCGCGTCTACCACGCCGTCCTGGAGCCCGCGCTCGACCCGCAGGCGCAGGCCGGCCAGCAGTGAGGGCGCGCGCCGGGCCCCCGGGTCCGGGCGTGAGCGCCTCGGCCCGCTGAGCGCGGGGACCTCGAGGCCACGTCGACGGGCACGACGTCTTGTACGCTTTCCACGTGGCCGTCCAAGCGTCAGCGGCTGCCGCCCACGGGGCGGAGGTCGCCGCGTGGGAGTGGGAGGTCGACCTGTCGCGGGCCTCGGGGCCCGAGGCCTTCGCCCACCGCGACCTGTTCGGGGTCGTGGCGGAGCACCCCGAGTGGTGCCGTGAACGGGCCAGG
>DATGNP010000151.1:0-4969 GCA_035306665.1 Trueperaceae bacterium | reverse complement strand
GGCGGGGGAAGCCGTGACGGTCAACCGCGTGGGCTCGATGGTCACGGTCTTCTTCACGGCGGGCCCGGTGCGCGACCTCGACGGCGCCAAGCGCTCGGACACGACGCGGTTCGCGCGCTGGTTCCACGGCCTGCTCGCGCGCGGCGTGTACTGGCCCCCGAGCCAGTTCGAGGCCGCGTTCGTGTCCGCGGCGCACACGGAGGCTGACGTCCAGGCGGTCGTGGCCGCCGCGGAGGCGGCCTTCGCCGAGTTAGGCGGCCGAGGCTAGGTCGGCCGCCCCCTGCCGGGGTCAGGGAGCGCGCGTCGGCGGGGTCGGGGGGCGCACGATGCCCGAGTCGCCCAGGGGGCACGTGCGCGTCCTCAGGACAGCCCGTACGACTCCTCGAGCCGCCGCACGCGCGCCCGCGCCAGCGCCAGGCGCGGGTCGCCGGCCGACAGCGCCGCGGCCGCGGCCTGCCAGAACTCGAGGTCGTCCCCCAGCCTCTCGGCGAGGTCGTAGAGGGCGTCGGGGTCGCCGACCATCAGCACGGCCTGCCGGAGCTGCTCCTCGAGCTCCCAGCGCCTGTCGGTGACGCCGGGCGCCTCGCTGTTCGGCAGCAGCGGGCCCCGCATGAGGCTCACGGCCTCGCGGATGCGGCCGGACCTGATCATGTCCGCGAGGCTCACGACGTCGGCCTCGTACGGCACGGTGAAGCGGTAGGGCGCGTCGCTGACCGGCAGCACCTGGCGCAGCCGCGTGACGAGGCTGCGCATCCCGCCGCTCGTGAACGGCGCATGGCCGTCGGGCACGAGGAAGTCGTTGAGCTCGTCGCGCGTGATCCCGGCCGGGTGCAGCGCCAGGGCCAGGGCGGTCTCGGCCAGGCGTCCGGGGAGGTGCACGTCCTCGCCCTGGTAGCGGCACTCGAAACCGCCGAGGAACCGGAACGACAGCGGGGCACGTGGGGTGGAGAGCGTCGCCCACACGCCCGTGAAGGCGCGCGCGGGACCGCTGAGGACGTTCAGGGCCGTGGGGCTCAGGCCGCTGAGCACGGGAACGAGCTCACGCGGCACGTTGTGCGCCGCCCCGCCGCTCGCGAGGAGGTAGTAGAGCGCGGCCGTGAGGCGCTGCTCCGCGACCAGTTCCTTCTCCAGCATGGCCTCGAGCAGGTCGTCGGCGGCGCCGTCGGCGCCCGCGATCGCGCCCACCATCCCCCTGGCGAGGGCGGCGAGCTTGCGCTCGTATCCCTGCCCGGCCGAGGACACCTCCCACGCGTCGTCGGCGACCTTCTGCGCCTCCTCCATGCGGTCCAGCTCGAGGAGCACGCGCACGAGCTGGTAGCCGTAGCGCGCGCGGTGGCGGCGCTGGCTGGCGTGGTAGGAGGCGCTGAGGAGCTCGAGCGCCTCCGCCGGCCGCCCCTCGGCGAGCTCGAGCTGGGCCAGGGTGCTGCGGAAGATCACCGCGAGGCTCGGCAGGCTCCCCTCGACCAGGGCCTGGGCCTCCTCCAGCATCGTGCGCAGGCCGACGAGGTCGCCGGTCATGATCCGCGCCATCGCGAGCTGGTTCACGATCAGCAGCCGCCGGTTGCCGTCCTGTAGCTGCTCCCTGTCGACGACGTCGAGCGCCCAGCGCGCCCAGCTCGCCGCGCGGGCGTGCTCGCCCATGTGCAGCAGGCGCGAGGCGAGGCTGTAGGCGTTGCGGGCGACGTCGTAGGCCGTGCCCTGCTCCTCGGCGAGCCTCACGCTCTCGCGCAGCAGCTCGACCGCCCGCTCGTCGTTCGGGTGCAGGCGCCCGTACTGCCACAGCGTGAGGGGCGTGCGCCGCGCCTGGACGGCCTGCTCGGCCGTCGCGAAGCCCTCGCGCGGCGGCAGAGAGCCGGCGTAGCGGGCCCGCAGCGCGGGAGCCGTGTGGGCGCTGAGGTACGCCTTCACGTCGGCGAGCGCCGTGTGGTAGTCGTTCGCCGCCACGCCGGCGACGAGCCGCCACTCCAGCACGCGCTCGCCGTGGGAGTACGACTCGGGCAGCGCGGAGAGCAGTACGTGCAGGCGCTCGAGCAGACCCTCGCACTGGAAGCGCGGCCCGGCGTGCTTCAGGAGGTCGTCGACGAGGTCGGGAGCCTTCAGCACGGCGAGCTCGAGCGCCGAGACGGGGTCGCCGTCGCGCATCAAGGCGTAGACGGCGGGCCGGACGTCGACGAGTTGGGCCTCGGCCTCGGGCAGCAGCGGGCCGGCCGGCGAGGGCACGCGCAGGCTCGGCAGCCCGGCCCCCTGGAGCGCGCTCGCCATGAGCTCCGTGAAGCGGCCGCCGGATGCGCGCCACAGCTCGCGCGCCGCCTCGGGCCGCAGGCTCCCCGGCACCATCTCGATGGCCTCGTCAACGGTGACCGCCAGGGACGTCTCGTCCAGGACGACGCAGCGGGCGAGGAGCTCGTCGCGACGCGGCCCTCCTCCCCGGACGTCCAGAACGACCTCGTAGCCGTTGCCGTGCAGGTCGAGCAGGTCGTCGAGGAGCTGCTGGCTGGGGTCGTCGGTCGTGACGGCGAGCGTCAGCGGCTTGAGGTCGGAGCGGTGCCGCGCCAGCGCGGCGAGGTGCGACCTGTAAGGCAGGGCCAGGCTCAGCAGCGGCGCAGCGAGCTCGGCGTTGACGGCGCGCGCGAGTGCGTTGCCGTGGGAGACCTGGTCACCCCAGCGGTCGAGCTGGAACCAGGCCACGGGCCCGTGCTGACGCAGGGCCTCGATGACGAAAGGCACGCCGAGCGGCTCCCCGCCCAACAGGGCGACGGGCCTCTCGGCGCCCCTCACCGCCTCGACGACGCGCGGCAGCCACATGCTGCCAGGATAGCCCCGTCTCGGGCGGTCGCCAGCTCGGCGCTGGCTACCCCATACCCGCGGTCAGGCCGCGGCGAGCGTCAGGCGGTCGGCCGTGGCGCTGACGCCAGCCGTCCCGACCCCGTTCTCCTCCTCGACCCTGGCCGTCGCCGCGATCGCTTCCAGCAGCGCGACGTCTCGTACGACCAGCCGTTCCCCGACGAACTGGAACCGTGTCGAGCGCTGCAAGCGGGCGAGTGCTTCTGCTCTCTCCACTGCCTACCTCCCTGTTAGCGCGGCCAAGGTAGCGCTCAGAGCGATTCACACCCGCTTCAAAAACCGGCCGGGGCGCGTCACGGGAGTGAAGCGGGTTTGAAGCGCCCCCCCGGGTACGTTTCACCCAACTCAGGAGGTACTCATGTTCAAGAAGTTCGCTCGCTCGATCGCCGTCGCCGCCACCGTCCTCGGTCTCACCTTCGGCACCGTCATGGTCTCCAGCTCGTTCACCCCCGACGTCACGATCGCTGACAGCGCCGGCCAGAAGGGCGAGATCGACGTCGGCTGATAGCCGGACGGGGACCTCCCGACTCACCCGAGACCCGCACGCCTAGCGCCTCGCACCGCCGCCACCGGGGGGAGCGACGCTACCGAGGCCAGGCGAGGAAGCTAAGAGCCTCGAGCCGCACGCGACCGTCCAGGTACCCGTCGGCCCACGCCCTCTAGACAACGGAAGCCCGCCGAGGGCCGCAAAGTGCCAGAACAACCTAGCAGTGCCCCCCCGTTACACGAGCTGGGCTTCATGTTCCAGCCGGTCGTCTCCCTGGACGACGCCCAGGCGTCCTGGTCGGAGGCCCTCGTCAGGTGGAGCCTCCCGGACGGCACCGTACGGGGCCCGGCAGACATCCTCCCCCACTGGCTCAGCGACCAGCGCCACGACACGTTCACGCGCTTCAGCGTCGAGCGCGTCGCAGCCGTCCTGTCGGAGCACGCGCAGGCGCACGTTTCCGTGAACCTGAGCCCGGCTCAGGTGACGCACCCCCAGACGTTGACCAGCCTCGAGGGCCTCCTGCCGAGCGTGCGGCAGCGGCTGCGCGTCGAGCTGACCGAGCAGACCTTCGGCGACACCAAGCGCCTGTGGAGCAGCCTCGCGACCCTGCGCGAGCGCTGTGGCGCCGTGCTCCTCGACGACATCACCATGGACGACGCCCACGAGCGCATCCCCCGCGCCGACGTGATCGACGGCGTCAAGCTGGACCGCAGCGTCACCCGTGACCTGCAGGACCCGGCGCGGAGGCCGAGGCTCGAGCGCTTCGTGCGCGCGCTCGCCGGCCGGTTCGCGATCGTCGTGCTAGAGGGCGTCGAGGACCCGGAGATCTGTGACTACGTCGAGGCGCTCGGCGTGACCCACGTGCAGGGCTTCGGCATCGGCCATCCCAGGCCCGAGCTCGTCTCGCCCCTGTACGAGCCGCGCCTGCCCGAGCTCGAGGCCGCCGCGGCGCGAGGCGTGAGGCTGCACCTCGGCAACCTGCTCCTCGGGCGCGGCGACTCCGAACTGCACTCCTGATACCACAGGGACCTTCGTCCCTGGTGCCCTCGCACTCCCTCTGCTAACCACCGCAACTGACGCACTACCAGGGACGGTTGTCCCAGGTAGGCCCAACTGACGGCCGGTTACCTTCGAAGAGATATGTCAACTCTCGCGTCAGGAGGTCTGCCGTCATGAAGCGCATCAGCACCGTCCTCGTGATCTGGCTTGCGATCGTGGGCGTAGCCGTCGGCGTCGCCCTGGCCCAGGGCCAGGGGGGCGAGGCCGCGGCACCACCCGCGTCCGCGACGGCCGAGGCGCAGCCGCAGGACCCTCTCTTCCAGGTCGCCAGCGGCCTGTTCGCACCGCTGCCGGAGGTCGTAGACGACGCCGCCCGTCCCGTGACCGACGAGAAGGTCGAGCTCGGCAAGATGCTGTGGTACGACACGCGCCTCTCGCTCTCCGGCGGGTTCTCGTGCAACAGCTGTCACAACCTCGCGACCTACGGCGTGGACAACCTGCCGACCTCGCTCGGCCACGGCTGGGCGATCGGCCCGCGCAACGCGCCGACGGCGCTGAACGCGGCCCTGCACGCCACGCAGTTCTGGGACGGCCGCGCCGCCGACGTCGAAGCGCAGGCGCAGGGCCCGATCCTCAACC
>DATGNP010000150.1:0-13013 GCA_035306665.1 Trueperaceae bacterium | reverse complement strand
AGGCGCGCGGCGGTCTCGTTCAGCTCGTGCACCTCGTCGGTGGCGAGGTTCACCACGATCGTCGCGTCGCCCAGCTTCTCGATCATGACGTCCTCGGCCAGCGCGTAGCCGCGCGCCGCGGGGTCGCTGCCCATGCGACCAGGCTACAGCAGGGCCGGGCGGCCACCGTCACGGCCGGCGGCCGGCGCGAGCCTCGACCGTCGCGCGCGCCGCGCGGGGGCGGGCCTCAGGCCACGGTGATCGAGTCGTCCAGGTACACGTCCTGGATGAGGTTCAGGAGCTTCACGCCCTCGGCCATGGGGCGCTGGAACGCCTTGCGGCCCGAGATCAGGCCCATGCCGCCGCCACGCTTGTTCAGCACCGCGGTGAGCACGGCCTCGGCGTAGTCGTTCGCGCCGCCCGCTGCGCCGCCCGAGTTGATCAGGCCCGCGCGGCCCATGTACGAGTTCGCGACCTGCCACCTGACGAGCTCGATGGGGTGGTCGTCGGGCATGAGCTCCTCGTACATGCGCTCGTGCGTGCGGCCGAAGCCGACGGCCTTGAAGCCGTGGTTCGAGTCGGGCAGCTTCTGCTTGACGATGTCGGCCTGGATCGTCACGCCCAGGTGGTTCGCCTGGCCGGTGAGGTCGGCGGCGGCGTGGTAGTCCGTGCCGCCCTGCTTGAACGCGTCGTTGCGGGTGTAGCACCACAGGACCGTGGCCATGCCCAGCTCGTGGGCGTAGGCGAAAGCCTCCGCGATCTCGACGATCTGGCGGTTCGAGTCGGGGTGCCCGAAGTAGATCGTGGCCCCGACGGCGACGGCGCCCATGTCGTAGGCCTCGTCGATCGTGCCGAACATGACCTGCTCGTAGGCCGAGGGGTAGGTCATGAGCTGGTTGTGGTTGACCTTGACGATGAAGGGGATCCGGTGCGCGTACTTGCGCGCGACCATCCCGAGCACGCCGAAGGTGGAGGCCACAGCGTTGCAGCCGCCCTCGATCGCCAGCCTGACGATGTTCTCGGGGTCGAAGTAGTCGGGGTTCGGCGCGAAGGACGCGCCTCCGGAGTGCTCGACGCCCTGGTCCACGGGGAGGATCGAGAGGTAGCCGGTGCCGCCGAGGCGGCCGTGGTCGAAGAGCGTCTGGAGGCTGCGCAGCACGCGCGGGCTGCGGTCCGAGTGCGCGAAGACGCGGTCGACGAAGTCGGGTCCGGGCAGGTGCAGGCGCGAGGTCTCGATGCCGCGGGCGCGGTAGGCGAGCAGCTCGTCGGCCTGCTCGCCGAGGAGAGAGCGGATCTCGGTGTTCACGTCTCGACCTCCGGTAGCGCAGGGCGATGGCGCGGCCGCGGCGCGGCCGGCGGGCTCCCGTGGCGCGGCGTCACCCGAGGGCGACGTCCAGCACCAGCATCACGACTACGCCGACCATGGTACCCAAGGTGGCCGCCTGCTCGTGCCCGTGCGTGTGGGTCTCGGGCACGATCTCGTCGAGGATCACGAACAGCATCGCGCCGGCCGCGAAGCCCATCGCGTAGGGCAGCAGGGGCTCCACCGCCGTGACGAGCCAGGCGCCGAACACCGCGGCGGGCAGCTCGAAGAGGCCCGCCCGGATGCCGGTGAGGGCGGCGAACGACCGGCTCCCCATCGTCGTGTTACGGGCCGCGACGGCCACGGCCAGGCCCTCCGGGACGTTCTGGATGCCGATCGCCAGCATCAGGGCGAGCGCGTCGCTGACCCGCCCGGCGCCGAAGCCGACCCCCACGGCCAGGCCCTCCGGCACGTTGTGCAGCGTGATGGCGACGATGAACAGCAGCACGGCCGAGAGGCGGCTGCGCCTGACCTCGTCCGTGCCGGCCTCCTGGGCGGCGTCGGCGCGCCGCTTGCCCGTCACCAGCACGTGGACGTGAGGGACCCAGGCGTCGGCGCGGTCGAGCACGACCACGCCCAGGGCGATGCCGACCACGACGGGCAGGAGGCCGCCGATGTCGACGCCGGGCAGGATCAGGCTCGTGAACGAGGCCGTGAGCATCACGCCGGCCGCGAAGCCGAGGGCGGCGTCGAGGCTGCGCTGGCTGGGACGACGCCACACCGTCACGAGCATCGCGCCGAGGAGGTTCGTCAGGGCGATGAAGGTGCCGCCCACCAAGCCTTGCATGACGGGGTTCGGGCCAGCGATCCGCAAGAAGAGCTCGACGAAGCCGTCCACGCTGGCACCAGGATACAGACGAGTCAGCGGCGCGCCCGACAGGCGAGCCGCGCCCGCTGCGGCGAGGTGTTCCCGGCAGCGCCCGCGTTCTAGGCTGGCTCCCATGGAGCCTGCTGAACGCCAGCCCGCTCGCGAGCCAGCCGGCGACCGGCACGTCGGGCCCCCCTCCCTCGCCGACGTCGCCATGGTCGGCCTGGGCGTGATGGGCCAGAACCTCGCGCTGAACCTGAGCGACCAGGGACACAGCGTCGCCGTCTACGACCGCGAGCCGCACGTCGTGCACGACTTCCTCGCCGGGCCCGGTGCCGGCCGCGACGTCAAGGGGTTCTCCGACCTCGCCGCCCTGGCGGCGTCGCTGGCCCGCCCGCGGCGCGTGATGCTGATGGTGCGCGCCGGCGCCCCCGTCGACCTCGTGCTCGACGCCCTCGTGCCCCACCTGGAGCCGGGCGACGTCGTGATCGACGGCGGCAACTCGCACTTCGAGGACACGACCCGCCGCACGCGCGCCCTCGCCGAGCGCGGCCTGCTGTTCGTCGGCGCCGGCGTCTCCGGCGGCGAGGAGGGCGCCAGGCACGGGCCGTCGATAATGCCGGGCGGCAACCCCGAGGCGTGGCCGCTCGTGAAGGGGCTGCTGCAGGGCATCGCGGCCGAGGTCGACGGCGAGCCGTGCTGCGACTGGGTGGGCGCCGAGGGCGCCGGCCACTACGTGAAGATGGTCCACAACGGCATCGAGTACGGCGACATGCAGCTGATCGCCGAGGCCTTCCACTTCATGCGCGTCGTGGCGGGGCTGACCGTGGCCGAGGCCGGGCGCGTCTTCGCCGAGTGGGACCGGGGCCGGCTCGACTCGTACCTCGTCGAGATCACCGCCGACATCCTCGGCACCGTCGACGAGGACGGCGCCCCGCTCGTCGACAGGATCCTCGACTCCGCCGGCCAGAAGGGCACGGGCCGCTGGACCGCCGCCGACGCGCTGGAGCGCGGGGTGCCGCTCACGCTGATCGCCGAGGCCGTGTTCGCCCGCGTGCTCTCGTCGCTGAAGGACGAGCGCGTCGCGGCGGCGCGGGTCCTGCGCGGGCCCGGCACCTCCGGCGGGTCGTTCGACCGGATGGGCCAGCTCAAGGACCTCGAGGAGGCCCTCTACGCCGCGAAGATCGTCAGCTACGCGCAGGGGTTCATGCTGCTGCGCAAAGCCTCCGACGACCTCGGATGGCAGGTCCCCCTCGGCACGGTGCCGCGGCTGTGGCGCGGCGGCTGCGTGATCCGCTCGCGGTTCCTCGGCGACATCGCGACGGCGTACGAGGAGGACCCCGAGCTCGCGAACCTGATGACGGCGCCCTTCTTCGCCCGCGAGCTCGTCGCCTGCCAGGCCGGGTGGCGCCGCACCCTGTCGCGGGCGATCGCGGCGGGCGTGCCGGTGCCGGCGCTGTCGGCGGCGCTGGCGTTCTACGACGGGTACCGCGCGGAGCGCCTGCCGGCGAACCTGATCCAGGCGCAACGCGACTACTTCGGCGCGCACACCTACGAGCGCGTCGACGCGCCGCGCGGCCAGCGCTTCCACACCGACTGGACGGGGCGCGGCGGCAGGGTGACGGCCGAGTCGTACGAGGTGTAGCGCGGGTCCCGGTCGGGCCGTGAGCGCCGCCACGCCGGGGTAGGTGTGCGAGCGTGGCCCCGCCGGGGGTCGGTGTGCGAGCGCCGGCACACCGGGGGTCGGTCCGGGAGCGCGGGCACGCCGGGGCCTGCCCGGGAGCGCCGGCGCGCCCGACGCCCCGGGGGCCGCACGGCCGCCGCCCGCCGGCGAGCCCGACGCCTCCGTTACACTCCGGCGTGGTCGAACGAACTGACTCCGGCGTGGTGGAACGTACCCGGCTCGCGCCCGGCCTCGAGATCGCGCGCGTGCTCACGGGCCTGTGGCAGGTCGCCGACATGGAGCGCGACGGCCGGACCCTCGACCCCGAGGCGAGCGCCGCCGCGATGGAGCGCTACGTCGCCGCCGGGCTCACGACCTTCGACATGGCGGACCACTACGGCTCCGCCGAGCTGATCGCCGGGCACTACCGCGCCACGCGCGAGGCCGAGGGCACGGGGCTCCCCAAGACCCAGATGCTGACGAAGTGGGTGCCGCCGCCCGGCAAGGTCACGGCCGAGCAGGTCAGGGCCGCCGTCGACCTGGCCAGGCGCCGGCTGCGGACGGAGCGCATCGACCTCCTCCAGTTCCACACCTGGACCTACGACGACCCCGCGTGGCTCGACGCCCTCTTCCACCTCACCGACCTGCAGGACGAGGGCCTGATCGGCGCCATCGGGCTCACGAACTTCGACGCCGTCCACCTCCACATGGCCCTGGCGAGCGGGGTGCCGGTCGTGTCGAACCAGGTCAGCTTCTCCCTGATCGACAGGCGCGCCACGAACGGCCTGACCGACCTGTGCGTGAGCACGGGAGTCAAGCTCCTCGCCTACGGCACGCTGGCGGGCGGCCTACTCACCGAGCGCTGGCTGGGACGCGAGGAGCCCGACTGGGACGACGCCAGGACGACCTGGTCGCTGAACAAGTACCGCCGCTTCGTGGAGGCGGCGGGAGGCTGGGACGCCTACCAGGACCTGCTGCGCGTGCTGCACGACGTGGCCAGGCGCCACGGCGTCTCGGTGGCGAACGTCGCGTCGCGCGCGATCCTCGACACCCCCGGCGTCGGCGGCGTCATCATCGGCGCCCGCCTGGGCGAGAGCGAGCACATCGACGACACGCTGCGCCTGTTCGAGCTGCGCCTCAGCGACCACGACGTCACCGAGCTCGCGGCCGCGACCGAGCGGCTCGGCCCCATCCCCGGCGACTGCGGCGACGAGTACCGCCGGCCGCCGTACCTCACGGCGTCGGGCGACCTCAGCCACCACCTGAGCGAGATGCCGCGGCCCTACCCCGTCACCAGGGACGACGGCGGCCGCCGCCGGGTCGGCACGGGCACGGTGTGGGAGGACCTCGCCGGCTACGCCCGCGCGGTGAGGGAGGGCGGGCGCGTGCTCGTCTCGGGCACGACGGCGCTGCACGGCGACAGGCTGATCGGCGGCGACGACCCCGCCGCCCAGGCGCACTTCGTCATAGACAAGATCGCGGGCGCCCTGCGCTCGCTGGGGGCGTCGCTGGAGGACGTCGTACGCACGCGGGTCTACGTCACCGACCCGGCGCACGTCGAGGCCGTGGCGCGCGCTCACGGCCAGCGCTTCGCAGAGGTGCGGCCGGCGAACACGCTGGTGATCGCCGGGCTGGTCGGCGAGGGCCAGCTCGTCGAGATCGAGGCCGAGGCGGTCGTCGGCTAGGCGGCTGCCGCGGCCCCGGCCGGACCGACGCGGGCCGCGGCGTCGGCCGAGCGCGATGCCCTGACGGGCCGCGTCCCTCTCGCTTCGGCCCGTGCGGAGGTCGCCTCAGATCGGCCGCGGGGGCGCCGAGACCGTGAACAGCGCGGCCTCCTCCGGGCCCGGGTTCTCGTAGGCGTGGCTGAGGGCGCTCGGGTAGTAGGCGGAGTCGACGGCAGCGAGCTCGGTGCGCTGGTCGTCGACCTCGAGAACGACGCTGCCCCGCAGGACGAGCACGAACTCCTCGCCGGCGTGGCCGGTGGGGTTCTCGTGCCGGGCGCCGGGCGCGAGGCTCATCACGACGGGCTGGATGCGCCGGTGCAGGTCGAGCACCAGCATCTCGGCGCTCACGCCCGCGGCGAGGCCCGGCACGGTGGGGCGCCTGGCGGCCCTCACCGTCTGGATCAGGGCCTGCGACGACGCGTCGGGCAGCAGCTCCCCGGCCGAGAGCCCGAACGCGCCGGCGATCGCCTGCAGGCGGGAGGCCGCGATGCCGGTCCGGCCGTTCTCGACCATCGAGAGGAACGACGGCGAGAGGCCCGCGAGCGCGGCGAGCTGCTTGAGCGTGTAGCCCTTCGCGAGGCGCAGGGCGCGGATGCGTTCGCCCAGACGAGTGTCGCCTGTCACCTGTCTCCCCCTGTCACCGCCGACGCGGGCGGCATCAGCGGCCCGCCCGCGGGTTGAGCGCGTCCCGCAGGCCGTCGCCGAGGAAGTTGATGCTGAGCACGGCCAGGAAGATCGCCACGCCCGGTGGCAGCCACAGCCAGGGCTGCGACTGCAGCACGGTGATGCTGCGCGCGTCGGCGAGCATGTTGCCCCAGGACGCGATAGGAGGCTGCACGCCCAGGCCGAGGAACGACAACGCCGACTCGGTGAGGACGGCCTCCGCCACGCCCAGGGTGGCCTGCACGACGATCGGTCCCAGCGCGTTCGGCACGAGGTGGCGCGACATGACCCGCACGTCGCCGGCGCCGACGGCGGTGGCGGCCTCGACGAAGTCGGTCTCGCGCAGCTTCAGGACCTCGGCGCGCATCAGCCGGAACGACGGCATCCAGCTCAGGAAGCCGATGATCACGATGACGTTGACGATGCTCGGCGCCACGAAGCTCGACACCGTCAGGATCAGGAACAGCGCCGGGAACGTGCTGACCGCGTCGGCGAACCGCGAGACGACGCGGTCGACGCCGCGGCCGTAGTAGCCGGCCACGACGCCGAGGAGGCTCCCCACCGAGATCGCGACGAGCGCGGCGACCAGCCCGATCGTGAGGCTGACCCTGCCCCCGTAGAGCAGGCGCGAGAGGACGTCGCGTCCGACGCTGTCGGTGCCGAGTGGGAACGCGAGGCTGGGCGGGGCGGCGAACGCGATCTCGCCGCTCGGCCCCACCGCCAGGTCGTAGGGGTCGTGCGGCGCCAGCCAGGGAGCCAGCACGGCGGCCAGGGCCATGAGCGCCAGGACCGCGGCCCCGGTGACGGCGAGGCGGTGGCGCCGGAACCGTCGCCAGGCGCGGGGGCCCGGGCCCGCGGTAACGCTGGGGACGGCCGCGGCGGTGGTCACGCGCGGGGCTCCCCGGCAGCCGTGCGCCGGCGTGGGGCCGTCACGAGTACCGCACCCTCGGGTCGACGGCGGCGTAGAGCACGTCGGCTAGGAGGCTGCCGGCCAGGACCAGCACGGCCGCCAGCATGTTGATGGCCATCGCGACCGGGTAGTCGCGGGCGAAGACCGACTCGACGAGCAGCCGGCCCATGCCGGGCCACGTGAAGACGGTCTCGGTGATCACGGAGCCGGCGAGGAGGCGCGGCAGCGCCACCCCGACCAGGGTGATCACGGGCAGCAGGCTGTTGCGCAGGGCGTGGCGGCGCAGCACCGCCCGCTCCGAGACGCCCTTGCTGCGCGCCGTGCGGACGTAGTCCTGGCCGAGCTCCTCGAGCACCGCGCTGCGTACGTGCCTCACCAGCTCGGCGGCGCCGGTCAGGACGAGCACGGTCA
The DNA here is from genome assembly GCA_035306665.1 of Trueperaceae bacterium. Taxonomy (GTDB): domain Bacteria; phylum Deinococcota; class Deinococci; order Deinococcales; family Trueperaceae; genus DASRWD01. The sequence continues at coordinate 5,492 of DATGNP010000150.1, read as the reverse complement.
CGGGCAGGACCAGGTGGCGCAGGCGGTCGAGGAACAGGGCGATGCCGGTGTGCCCCGCGGCGTAGTCCTCGAGGCCCGAGGTCGGGAACCAGCCCAGCCGCAGGGCGAACACGTAGATCAGGGCCATCGCGGTGAAGAAGCTCGGCACGCTGATCCCGGCGAAGGCGGCCCCCGTCACGCCGTAGTCGAGCGCCGAGTACGGCCTGGCGGCCGTCGCCGTGCCGAGCCACAGCGCCAGCACGAGGGTCACGGCGAACGCGGTGCCCATCAGCAGGAACGTGGGTCCGATGCGGCTGCCGACGAACGCCGCCACGGGCCGGCCGGTGCGGAACGAGTAGCCGAGGTTGCCGCGCGCGACCTCACCCACCCAGCGCACGTACTGGACGTAGAAGGGCTGGTCGAGGCCGAGCCTGGCCTCTGCCGCCCTGAGCTGCTCGGGCGGGACGTTGGGGTCGATGAACGTCTGCATCGCGTTGCCGGGCGCCGCCACGCTGATGCCGAACGCCACGAACGACACCAGCACGAGGATGACGGCGCCCTGCGCCACGCGGTTGAGGACGAACGGCAGCATCGGTTAGCGGGGGCGCCGCCGATCACGGCGCCCCCGTCGGCCCCTCCCTAGCGCACCGACCAGTTGGCCACGTTCGCGTTCACGCCGCGCACGTCGGGGCTGAAGCCCTGGAGGCGCGGGCCCACGCCGTACAGCTCCTGCGCCTGGTAGAGAGGGATCCACGCCAGCGACTCGCGCATCAGGCGACCTACCTCCTGGTAGATCGCGACGCGCGCGTCCTGGTCGAGGGTCACGCGGCCCTCGAGCATGAGGTCCGCGACCTCGGGGATGTCGACGCCGATGAAGTTGAACCCGTTCGGCGGCATGTCGCTGGGGATGAGGTAGCTGAGGTACTCGTTGGGGTCGCGCTCGATGCCGAAGCCGAGGAGGAAGAGGTCGAAGTCGTCGACGCTCACGGCCCGCGGCGTCCCCTGGGCGTCCTGCGGCATGAGGTGCGTGACGAGGGTCGGGAAGTCCATGCTCTCGATGTCGACGCGGATCCCGACCTGCCTGAGGTTCGCCTGGATGATCGGCGCGGTGCGCTCGCGCACCTGGTTGCCCGTCGGCACGAACAGGCACAGCGCGAGCTCCTGACCGTCCTTCGCGCGGTACTGGCCGCTCTGGACCCAGCCGGCCTCCTCGAGGAGCGCACGCGCGGCCTCGGGGTCGTACTCGATGGGCGTCACGTCGGGCGGGTACGACCAGTGGTTGGTCGGGAAGATCGTGTCGAGCGTGCTGCCGTAGCCCTGCAGGAGGCCGCTGACCATCGCGTCGCGGTTCACGGCCAGCGCGATGGCCTGCCGCACGGCCGGGTCGGCGAGGATCGGGTTGCGCAGGTTCGTGCCGATGTACTGGAAGCTCAGCGCGTCGACGACGTGCAGCTGGAGGTCGGGGTTCGACTCGACGCTCTCGGCGCCGTCGATCGGCACGGGAGCCGCGTCGAGCTCGCCGCTCAGGAGGGCGGCCAGCATCGTGTTCTGGTCGCCGAAGCGCACGATGAGGCGGTCGAGGCAGGGCCTGCCCTCCCAGTAGCCGTCGAAGGCCGTGACCTCGACGAACTCGCCGGGTCGCCACTGCTGGAACACGAACGGGCCGGAGCCGAGGGGCTCGCGGTTCGTGACGTCCTCCTGCCAGCGCGCGACGTCCACGGCGCCGTAGACGTGCTCCGGGAGGATGAAGATGCCGCCGATCACGGGCAGGAACGGCGCGAACGGCTCGGTGGTCGTGAACGAGACGGTCCGGTCGTCGATGACCTGGATGCCGGAGACGGCGTCGGCCTCGCCGGCGTGGTACGCCTCGGCGCCCTCGAGGGTGCTGATCTCGGCGTAGCGGCCGCCGGGGTACTGGGGGTGCGCCATCGCCGTGAACGTGAACGCCACGTCCCGCGCCGTGACGGGCTCGCCGTCGTGCCAGGTCAGGCCCTCGCGCAGCGTGAAGGTGAGGGTCCGGGCGTCCTCCGACACCTCCCAGCTCTCGGCCATGTCGGGCTCGAACGTCAGCGTCTCGGTGGGGCGGATCAGTCGTGCGAAGACGAGCTCCTGGATGTTCTCGTCGTACGTCGTGGGGAAGATCAGCGGGTTGAGGTTGCCGGGCTCGCTCCACTGCGCGATCGTGGCCGTGCCGCCCACCACCTCGCACGTGCGCTGGACGCCGCCCTGCGCCGCCCCGAACGCCGCCGTGGCCGCCACGGCGACCAGCAACAGGCTCCTCGTGAACGTCCTCCTGGTCATCGCTCCTCCTCCGTCCGTCCCGTCAGCTCGTCGCGTCTCGGAAGCTCGCTGTGCCCGCCTCACCGGCCGGCCATCCACAAGTAGGTCTGGCGCTCGCTCAGCCACTCGGCGCCGTCAGCCGTCACCAGGACGTCCTCCTCGACCAGCATCGACGGCTGCGGCGACATCAGGATCGTGGGCTCGATCGTGAACACGTTGCCCTCCTCGACCTCGCCGTAGGGCGCGTCGCCGTAGCGCTCCCACCGGGGCCCGAGGATCGTGCCGCCGTCGTGGACGTGCCTGCCGACCTGGTGACCCGTGGCGTGGCTGATCTCGGGGTAGCCGTTCGCGAGGTGCACCTCGCGGGCGGCGCGGTCGACCTCGTAGCCCTTCACGCCCGGTCGCAGAGCGGCGAACGCGGCCTCGATCGCCTGCTTCGCCGAGGCGAAGGCTGCGCGCTCCGCCGCGGGCGGCTCCGCCTCGCCCTCGCGCGGCACGTAGACCGTGCGCGCGAGGTCGGAGTGGTAGCCCTGGTGCTCGAGGGCGTGGTCGAGGATCAGCAGGTCGCCGGGTTCGAGCCTGTCGTCGCCGGGCGCCCGGTGCGCCAGCCCGACGCGGTTGATGCACACGAGCGGGCCGCCGTAGTCGCCCAGGTGGACGCCGAAGCCGAGGTCGGCGGCGATCGACTTCATGAGGTCCTGGACCTCGCGCTCGCTCATGCCGGCGCGCAGCTGGGGCCGCAGCCTCTCGTAGAGCCTCACGCTGCCGTCCACCGCCGCACGGATGCGCGCGACCTCCTCCGGCGTCTTGCGGCCGCGGACGCTGCGCAGGAACGGCTCGCTGCTCGCGACCCGCGCCCCCGGCACGGCCTCCTCCACCAGGCGGGCGATACGCAGGTACTGGCCGTGGGTGATGCCGTCGCAGAGGACGTCGCGCTCGCTGTAGTTCAGGTAGACGCGCGCCGGGGCGAGCTCCCGCAGCCAGGACGTGAAGCCGTCGGCGAACGAGCGGTCGTAGCCCCTGAGCTCGTCGACGACGCCGAGCCTCTCGACGTGGCCGACGTCGTAGTTCGCGACCAGCGCCAGCGCGCCGCGCTGCGGGTGGAGCATGAACGCCGCCTCGCCGCTGACGCCGGCGTCGAACACGAGCTTCACGGCGGGGTCGCTGCCCTCGCGCGTGACGAACAGCCACAGGTCGCCCGGCGGCACTAGCGCGAGGGCTTGGCGGGACTTCTCCTGGCCGAGTCGGGACATCGGGCCTCCGGCTTGGTCGCGGGCTGGGCTGCGAGGGTCGCCACTCCCCCGCGCTTCACTGCGGGCCCGTCGGCGGCACGGACGTGGGACGCAGGATAAGTACGCCGCCGGCCCGAGTCAAGATATTGAAAGGGTTTCAGTAACGGGCGGCTGTCGGACGGATGTCGGGCGGTCGTAGGGCAGTCATCGGGCGGTCGTAGGGCGGGCGGTGCGCGAGCCGGCGCGGCCGCTCCGGTGCCAAGGCGGGCGCTCGCCGGCGGCTCGCGCGGCGGCACTCGCGGGCCCCCTTCAGTCCGGCAGGACCCGGCCGCCGCTAAGCCTGACGTAAGCGACGGCGACGTTGTTCTCGAGGTCGAGCTCCGCGACCGCGCCGTCCGGGTTCGCGACGTTCACGACCGCGTAGCGCCCGTCGGGCAGACCGTCGATCACGAGGTCCTGCTCGTAGAGCTGCGCGACGTACACGTCGCCGTAGCCGGGCGAGATCCCCTGGACCTCGCCGCGGCAGTCGGTGGGGTACACGCCCTTGGCGACGTCGATGAGGCCGGTGTCGACCTCGACGTTGTCCATCAGGCAGAAGCCCACCTTCTCGTTCTGCGCCACCAGCTCCAGCAGCTCGCCGTCCTCGCCTACCGACCACAGCTCGTAGCGGGCGAACGCCGCGAGGTGCAGGTGGCCGTGGCGGTGGTCGAAGCGGAACGTCCCCACCGGCCCACCGGGCACGACGTCGCCCGTGGGCGTGTGGAGCATCTGGTAGACGACGAGCTCGGCGGTCCGGGGGTGCTGATGGCCGCGCACCTCGAGCGCGCCGGGCCCGGCGTTCCAGATCGTGGTCGTGAACTTCAACCGCTTGTCTCCCCCGCTCGCCGACTCGTCGACGAGGTAGAAGCCCGACGGCGTGAGGACCTGGAGGTCGGGGAGGAGCGGCCGCGCGACGAGCGCCTGCTCCTCGCCTGCCGGCCCCGCCGCCTCGGCCGCCGCGATCGGCACGACTATGGGCGCGAGCTCCCCCTCGGCGACCACTGCCGGCTCGAGCGTCGCGCCGATCACCAGGGCGCCCGCGACGACCGCCCCGATGACGGCGAGCGAACGCAGCGCTTCGGCGCCTGGCCCGCCTCGCCGCCGCCGCGGCGGCCGGGGACGACCGGCGTCGCGGCCGGCCGCGTCGCGGCGCCGCACTGCCCCCGGGCGGCTGGTTCGTCGCTCGGAACGGTCCTGTGACAAGGTCGACCTCATGATCCCGACTTAGCGTCGCTGACGCGATTATGCGGAACCCGGGTGTACGAGCGGTGAGCCGAGGTGACGGAGAGGGGGTGCGAACGCGGAGCGACCGGTGGGCGCCGGAGCCCGCGGCAGGCGGCTCCGACGGTCACGCGCTCCCCTCGGCCGGCGCCTCAGCCGACGGTCAGGAGCAGCGCCAGCGGCACGGCCGCGGTCATCAGGTTCGTCACGAAGTGGGCGACGATCAAGGGCATCAGCCGTCGTTGGCGCCGGTAGATGACGCCTGCAGTCGCGCCCCAGGACGCGAACGCGACGGCGTACACGAGCATCGCGGCGGAAGACGGCGCCAGGAACACGTGCTGCAGCCCGAACAGCAGCGCGGGCACCAGCACGACGACCGCAGGGTGCGCGCCTCGATCCTCGAGCCGGCCCTGAGCGTGCCCGCGGTAGTAGAGCTCCTCGACGGGCGCGTTCGTGACCGGGAACAGGACGGCGACGACGGCCGCCAGCGCCAGCGAGACGCCCGGACCGAGGACCAGCTCGGCGCCGGGCGGCGGGACGAAGATCGTCTCGAACGCTGCTCCGTACCCGCTCGGGCCGTGCAGGAGGAGCACGACGGCGTTGATGGCCGCCGCGAACGGCACGAACAGGACGAACAGCCAGATGAGGCCGTAGCCGACGTCGCTCCCGCGCAGGTACGGCCGGTCGCCGAGGAGCCGGCGCACCCCTCCGGCCCGCGCGAGCAGCGCGAGGCAGACGACG
>DATGNP010000149.1:0-4168 GCA_035306665.1 Trueperaceae bacterium | reverse complement strand
CCCCGCGCCCCTGTTCGAGAGCCTGCGGATCGAGCCGGTGGAGCTGCCCGGCTACCTCACCGAGGTCCTCCCCTAGCTCGGGTCGCCTCCGGACGCGCGCGGCCTAGGCCGGCAGGGTCCTGACCTCGACGCCGTCGATCTCCCGGAACCAGTTGCCCTGGCGCGCGTATATGCGCGGGTCACGGGCAGCCAGCAGCGCCGCCAGCCCCGCCGCCTCGGCGGCCACCTCGTCCCACTCCGCGCGCGTCAGGCGGCGGAACGTCGTGACCTCGACGCCACCCGCCACGGGCCGCCACACGCCCGCGACGTGGCCGTCGAGCAGCAGGGTGGGCAGCACGTCGCCGTTGCGCTTGACGACCGCGGGGCGGTGCTCGGCGCGCAGCGCGCGTCCCGGCGCCTCGTGGGCGAGGTGCAGGCTGTCCCACATCGGCAGCAGTCGCGCCGGCGCCGGCGCGTCCTCGCCCGGCAGCGGCGCCCTGGGCACGTCGAGCAGCTCCGCGCCCCCGGGCCCCAAGTACCGCACCAGCCCGTCCCCGGCAGCCGCGACCGCTTCCCTGGCCATCGCGCGGGTGAGCAGCGTGAAGCGGGCGAAGTCGGCGAGCGTCGCGGGGCCGAACGCCTCCAGGTAGCGCCGCAGCAGCAGCGCCGCGGCGTCCTCCCACGGCTCGAGCCGCGGCACCGGCGACGCGCGGAAGCCGTGCCCGCGCCCGAACGCCCACGCTCCCCCGTTCGGCACGTGCCACACGGGAGCGAACGTCCGCAGCGCCCACCACGTGCGCTCGTGCCGCGTGCCGAGCCGGGCGCCGAGCCAGTCGTCGACCTCGTCCTTCGAGCGCGGCTCGGCCAGGTAGTCGAGCAGCTCGGGCAGCACGTCCAGGACGTCCTTGGCCTTCAGCCCGGACGCCGTGAAGCGCGGGTCGCCGAGCCGTCCGCCGTGGAGCCGGCGGTGCATCGTCCCGTGCACCGCCGGGTAGTCGTCGACGTGGACGGTGTGGAGCGTCTGGCGCATGTGCGTGCCGCGCGCGAGCTCGCCGGCGGCGTAGGCGGCGTCGAGGGCGGCGGGGTCGAAGCCTGCGAGCCGCGCGGCCAGGGCCAGGTACGCCGACGCCGGCTCCTGCGTCTGGAGGGCGAGGACGCGCCTGGTGCCCTCGGCCGGCGTCAGCGGCAGCCTCTCGAGCAGTAGCTGGCGGGCCAGCGTGGCGCGGTTCAGCGCGCGGTCGGTCAGCTCCGCCCCGGGAGCGCGTGCGCCGTTCATGGGGGCCCATGGTAGACGCCCGCCGTCACATCCGCCGGGTTCGGAGCGCGACTACATTGGGAGCTCCACCGCACATCTCCCTCCCGTCGTGCCTTGGCCTGCCACCGGTGGCGGAGGCTCGTATGCAGCGCAGCGAAGGCGTTCGCAGGCGTCTGTTGGCGCTCGCGGCGGTCGTCTTGCCCCTTCTCACCTCCTGTCCACCCGACCTCTCGAGGGACCCGGCGTTCGCGCCGGACAACCGCTACGGCGGCCCGATGCCGGAAGGCGCCGCCTCGGTCTCCCCCGCCGACTTCGCCGCCCGCGTGCGGAGCGGGGCCCTGAGCGTCGTCACCGTCGACCTGGCGCCGCGGCTCGCCGCCGAGAGGGCGCAGACGTTCGAGGAGGACCTCGCGGCGCTCGCCGCGGCGGAGGGCAGCGACACCGTCGACGACGTTCTCGCCAACGCCGACGACCCGAACGCCCTGGGACCGGAGCCGACCGTCGACACCGGCGCCGGAGAGGTGACGCTCCTCGGCATGCCGGAGCTGGCGGCGGCGATCGTCGACGCCCTCGCCACGGCGCAGGACGTCGAGAACGCCCTGGCCGACTACAGGCTCAGCTACGAGCTGCTCCCCGAGGCGTCGCGGGCCGGCCTGCCCGTGCCGAGTTCGCTCGTCGGGGCTGACCTCGGCACGGTGCAGGACGCCCTGGCGGCGCTGGACGCCGCGCTGAGCTCGGTCGAGGACCTGGACCGCGTCGTCTACGCCCCGGGCTCGTGGTCGGAGGCGAGCCCCACGCTCTCGCCGCAGGCCGACGCCGGAGCGACCTGCGACGCGCCGACGAACTACTTCGCCGACTTCTGGTTCCCGTTGCGGAACTTCGTCCCGCCGGTGAAGGACCAGCTCAACCGCGGCACCTGCTGGGCGTTCGCCGCGATCGGCGCCGTCGAGATCCGGGAGCGGGTGCAGAGCGACAACCCCGTGAACCTGTCGGAGCAGTTCCTCGTCAACCAGGTCAAGGCGCGCTGGGCGCGCTCCGAGTTCGCCGAGGGCTACGGCGCCGAGGCGGCCCTGCACCATGCCGTCGACGACTCCTTCGGGCTGCCGCCCGAGTCGGCGTGGACGTTCAACCAGAGCGCCAGCCGCATGGTCGTCGACGGCAGCTCGTACCGGAACTCGTGCGTCGGCTACTCCGAGGCCTGCTCCGACACCGCCCACCAGTCGCGCCTGAGCTGCACCGTGCTGGCCGGCTTCGTCTACTGCGCCTACGACGTGCACACGTACACGGGCCCGTCCACGCCGGCGGGCAAGACGACGCAGGTGTGGGCGACGGGCGAGCGCTTCGACCTCAACCGGCTCAGGAACTACCTCGCGAACGGCCACGCGCTGATCGCGACGTTCCCCGTCTACGCGGGGTTCGAGGAGGCGCGCATCACCGGCGGCGTGATCAGCGACTACACGCGCGACTGCTACGCGAAGAACCCCGACAAGTCGTGCGCCGGCCACGTCGTGCTGCTCGTCGGCTTCCTCAGCAACGAGCAGCTCTCGCAGACGCCGCTGCCGCCCGTGAACGCGGGCGGGGGCGGCTACTTCGTCCTCAAGAACTCGTGGGGCTGCCGCGTCGGCGACGGCGGGTACTACTACGTGCCCGCCGACTACGTCGAGCAGACGTTCGGCGCCCTCTCCGTCCTCGACTTCGACAGCCGGCGCGGCTCCGGCTGGCGTGCCGAGACGGCGAGCCCCGGCTCCACGGAGGCGCCGGTGATCACGATCAAGGACGACACGGTCGAGGCGGACCTGCGCGTGCCCGAGGACCTGGCTTCCGCTTTCGAGATCAGCCACTCCTCGGCGCCGCGGGTGCGCCTCACCGTCACGTCCGACGTCTCCGGGGTGATGTTCGACGGCGAGTACATGTACCGGCCCAGCGGCTTCGTGGTGCCGACGCTGCCCCTGACGTTCACCGTCGCGGGCCGGCACCGGGTGACGCTCAGGGCCCGGTACGGCACCTCGGCCACGGTGTCGGCGGCGCTGAACGTCGACGTCGTCAACTCGGCGCCCGAGGTCGCCCTCGTCACTGGCGACGGGCCGTACGAGGACACGCCGTTCGCGGTGACGGCGCTCCCCACCGACATCAACGAGTCCTCCTCCGCCGGCCTGTGCCAGCGCATGGTCTGGTCGGCCTCTACCGCCGCGACGGTGACGGGCGCGGGCTGCCAGGTGACGTTCACGTTCGCGGAGCAGGGGCCGACGCGCATCACGGCCCGGACCGCGGACGCCGAGGGCAGGGCGGGCCAGGCGTCGCGCGACCTCATGGTGATGCCCCCGCCGCCGAACCCGAACCCCGTCGTGACGTCCCGCGGGGTGCGGTCGCGCGAGCTCCAGCGGTTGGGCAGCTCCTTCTTCTGCGGCTCCGTGGACGTGCCCTTCGGCGCCACCATCGACCTGCGGGAGGACGGCTGCACGCTCACGGGACCGACCCCGGTCCGCTACTTCGCCGCGGTGGACGTCGTGAACCCGGACGGCGAGGCCCTCCTCTACGACTGGGTGCTGTACGTGACAGTCCAGGGGAACTCGGGGCCCGAGGAGATCGTCCTCACCCAGGTCCCCGACTCCACGCAGCCCGTCTTCGACCTGCGCAACAACGGCAACACGGCGCCCGCGACGACGCCGTGCCGCGTGGCGGTCACCGTGAAGGCGCCCGACCCGACCCGGATCAAGAGCCTGCCGTCGGTGTGGAGCGGCAACTGCACGTACTACGCGCTGCGGGTGGCGTAGGGCCGCGTCGCCGGGAGCCGGAGGCCGCCAGGGGCGGGGACCTGAGACCTGGTCCCCGCCCTAGACGGCGACGGAAGCGACGAGGCCCGGGGCCGAGCGGGGACGGGCCGTAAGGTTCCCGTCATCCTCGCTCGTCTACCTTCTGCCCGTGATGCGGGAC
>DATGNP010000148.1:0-7880 GCA_035306665.1 Trueperaceae bacterium | reverse complement strand
CGACGGCGCCGCCCATCGAGTGCCCGAAGAGCGCCGGCCGCTCGCCGTCCCGGCTCGCCGCGTCCTCGACCGCGGCGGCCACGGCGGCGACGAGGGGCGCGTACGACCGGACCAGCGCGCGCTCGCCCGGGCTGCGGCCGTGGCCGGGCAGGTCGACGGCCAGCACGGGGTGCCCCGCCTCCGCGGCGGCCGCGGCGAGGCGGCCGTGCCTGAGGGCGTGCTCGGCGTAGCCGTGGACGATGACCAGGGGCCGCTCGGGACCGTCGTCGCCCCAGCGGTAGGCGGTGAGGGCCCCGAGGCCGGGCACGTCGAGCGTGCCGGCGGTCGGCTCAGCCATCCTCCTCCAGCTCCAGCTCGTACGCCTCCATGACGGGGTTGGAGAGCACCTTCTCGGCCATGTCGGCCAGCTGGGCGCGGACCCGGTCGGGCTCGCCCTCGAGCGCGACCTCGATGCGCTTGCCGACGCGTACGTCCCTGACGGTGTCGTAGCCGAGCCGAGTCAGGGTCCCGAGCACGGCGCGTCCCTGCGGGTCGAGGATCGAGGGCTTGAGCATGACGCTCACGACGGCGCGGTGGCCGTGCGCGTGGCCGTGGCCGCCGTCGCGGTCCCCCTCGTGCGCAGGTCCGGCGTCCCGGTGCCCGGCGTGGTCGTGCGGTGCGGCGTCCTCCTCGTCTTTGAACGGGCTGTCCTCGGGCGGCTCGAAGGACGCGGCGAAGCGCTCGGGGTCGCCCGCCTCGCTGGACACGCGCCGCAGCACCTCGGCGTAGGCGTCCTCGACGCCGCCCAGGTCGCGGCGGAAGCGGTCCTTGTCGAGGCGCTCGCCTGACCCCAGGTCCCACAGCCGGCACGTGTCGGGGCTGACCTCGTCGGCCAGGACGAGGCTGCCGTCCTCCAGGCGTCCGAACTCGAGCTTGAGGTCGACGAGGTCGAGCCCGACGCCGGCGAAGTACGCCCGCAGCGCGTCGTTGACGGCGGTGGCGAGGTCGAACAGCTCGGCCAGGTCGTCCTCCGTGGCGAGGCCGAGCGCGACGGCGGCCGCGTCGTTGATCGGCGGGTCGCCGAGATCGTCCGACTTCACGCACCACTCGACGACCTTCGGCGCCAGCTCGCCCCCCTCGGGCACGCCGTAGCGCGCCGCGAAGCTGCCCGCCGCGCGGTTGCGCACGACGACCTCGAGCGGCACGATCTTCACCTGCCTCACGAGCTGCTCGGTGTCGGAGACGCCGGCGACGAAGTGCGTGGGCACGCCGACGGCCTCGAGCGCGCGGAACACGCGTTGGCTGATCGCGTTGTTCGCGGCGCCCTTGCCGGCGATCGTGCCCCGCTTGCGGGCGTTGAAGGCCGTGGCGTCGTCCTTGAACTCCACCAGCACGTGGCCGGGCTGGTCGGTGGCGTAGAGCCTCTTGGCCTTGCCCTCGTAGAGGAGCTCCTTGCGCGCTGGTGCGTTCACGCCCCGATGATACGCGCGTCCGCCGAGGCCGGGCGCGGCCGCGCGCGGGCGCCGGGCGCGACTAGCGAGGTCGCGGCGCGCCTACGCCCGCGCCGGAACCCGCGGCCCTCACAGGCCGAAGCGCGCGAAGACCTCGTCGACGTGCCTCAGGTACCAGGCGGCGTCGAACGCCGCGGCCAGCTCCTCCGCCGTCAGCCGGCAGCGGGGGTCGGCGGCCACGAGGTCGCGCAGGTGCTCGCCGGTCTCGAGGCTCCTGAGGGACGCCGTCTGGACGACGTCGTACGCCTCCTCGCGCGCCAGCCCCGAGGCGATCAGGGCGTGGAGCACGCGCTGGGAGAAGACCAGGCCGCGCAGCATGTCGACGTTCGCCGCCATGCGCTCGGGGTAGACGACGAGGTCGTCGAGGACGCTCCGCAGCCGCCTGAGCGCGTAGCTGGCCAGCGTCGTGGCGTCGGGCAGGACGACGCGCTCGACGGACGAGTGGCTGATGTCGCGCTCGTGCCACAGGGCGACGTCCTCGAGCGCGGCCTGCAGGTGCGAGCGCAGCAGGCGCGCCACGCCGGTGAGGTTCTCGCTGGCGATGGGGTTCTTCTTGTGCGGCATCGACGACGAGCCGGTCTGGCCGCGCGCGAACCCCTCCTGCGCCTCGCGGACCTCGGTGCGCTGCAGGTGCCTGACCTCCAGCGCCACGCGCTCGACGCTGGTGCCGATCAGCGCCAGGGCCGCGAGCAGCTCGGCGTGGCGGTCGCGGGCGACCGTCTGGTTGGTGATGGGGTCGGGCGCGAGGCCCAGGGCCTCCGCGACGCGCCTCTCCACCAGCGGCGGGACGTGGGCGTAGGTGCCCACCGACCCGCTGATCATCGCCACCCCGATCGCCTCGCGCGCCGCGCGCAGGCGGCGAGCGTCGCGCTCGAACGCGGCGTGCAGGTTCAGGAGCTTCAGCCCGAAGGTCGTGGGCTCGGCGTGGATCCCGTGCGTGCGGCCGATCGTGACGGTGCGCCGGTGCTCGGCGGCGAGCTCCCTCAGCCGACCGGAGACGGCCGCCAGGTCGGCGGCGACGAGGTCGACGGCCCTCACGAGCAGGACGTTCTGGGCGGTGTCGACGACGTCCGTCGAGGTGAGCCCGTAGTGGACGAAGCGGGCGGGCTCGCCCACGCGCTCCGTGAGCGCGCGGGTGAACGCGACGACGTCGTGCCTGGTGACCGCCTCGAGCTCGGCGACGCGCGCTGCGAACGCCTCGTCGAGGGGCCGGTCGGCGAGCGCGCCCCTGATCGCCTCGGCGGTGCCGGCCGGGACCTCGCCCAGCTCCTCGAACGCCGCGGTGGCGGCGAGCTCGACCTCGAGCCAGACGCGGTAGCGCTCGGCCTCGCTCCAGAGGGCCTTCATCTCCGGCGTGGAGTACCGGTCGATCATCGCCGCGAAGCTACCACTTGCCGGGCGCCGGCAAGGTGGGGTTCGTGCCGCTCCGGACGACGATGGTAGACTCTCCTGTCGGGCCGTGCGCGGCCGAGTCGACGTGCCCTGGGCCCCGGCCTGGCGCGGGCGGCGCGCGGGCCAGGAGGCATCGGTGCACGAAGGAGAAGTCGTCCCGGTTCAGATCACGGACGAGATCAAGACGAGCTTCATCAACTACGCGATGTCGGTCATCGTAGACCGCGCGCTCCCAGACGTCCGGGACGGGCTCAAGCCGGTTCAGCGCCGCATCCTGCACGCGATGAACCAGATGGGCCTGGCCTCGAACCGGAAGCACTCGAAGAGCGCCGGCGTCGTCGGCGAGGTGATCGGCAAGTACCACCCGCACGGCGACCAGGCGATCTACGACGCCATGGTCCGCCTGGCGCAGCCGTGGAACCTGCGCTACCCGCTCGTCGACGGCCAAGGCAACTTCGGCTCGATCGACGGCGACCCCGCCGCCGCCTACCGCTACACGGAGGCGCGGCTGACGGCGGTGTCGGAGGCGATGCTCGCCGACATCGACAAGGAGACCGTCGACTTCCTCCCGAACTTCGACGGCACCTCCAGCGAGCCCGAGGTCCTACCCTCGGCGGTCCCCAACCTGATCGTCAACGGCGCCGCCGGCATCGCGGTGGGCATGGCGACGAACCTGGCGCCGCACAACCTGGGCGAGGTCGTCGACGCGCTCGTAGCGCTCATCGACGACCCCGAGGCGACCACCGAGACCCTGATGAAGCACGTCAAGGGCCCCGACTTCCCCACCGGGGGCGTCATCGGCCGCGACGGCATCAGGCAGGCTCTCGAGACCGGCCGCGGCTCGATCCGCGTGCGCGGCCGGGCGCGCATCGAGGAGCGCAACGGGCGCGCCTCGATCGTCGTGACGGAGATCCCCTACCAGGTCAACAAGACGTCGCTGATCCAGACCGTCGCCCAGCTCGTGCGCTCGAAGAAGATCGAGGAGATCGCCACGCTGCGCGACGAGTCCGACCGCCAAGGCATGCGCATCGTCTTCGAGCTCAAGCGCGGCGCGCGGCCGCAGTCGGTGCTGAACCGGCTCTACAAGTTCACGCAGCTCCAGACGACGTTCGCCGTCAACAACGTCGTCATCGTCGACCGCTCGCCGCGCCTGCTGCCCATGCGCGACATGCTCAAGCACTTCCTCGCGCACAGGTCAAGCGTCGTCACGCGACGCACGCGCTACGACCTGACCAAGGCACGGGAGCGCGCGCACGTCCTCGAGGGCTACCTGATCGCCCTCGACAACCTCGACGCCGTCATCGCCCTGATCCGGTCGTCGAAGGACGGGCCCGAGGCCCGTGACGGCCTCATGCGCGAGTTCGGCATGTCCGAGGTGCAGGCCCAGGCCGTCCTCGACATGCGCCTGCAGCGCCTCACCGGCCTCGAGCGCGAGAAGATCAACGAGGAGTACCGCGAGCTCCAGGAGGAGATCGCGAGGCTCGAGCTGATCCTCGCCGACGAGGGCGAGCTGTGGCGCGTGATCAGGTCCGAGCTCCTCGAGGTCAAGAAGCGCTTCGCCGACGAGCGCCGCACGCAGATCGTCGACCTCTCCGACGGCTTCGACGAGGACGACCTCATCCCCGAGGAGAAGATGGTCGTCACGCTCACGCGCCAGGGCTACATCAAGCGCACGCCGATCACGGCGTACCGCACGCAGGGCCGCGGCGGCAGGGGCGTCGCCAGCCAGCGCACGAAGGACGACGACCTCAACACGATGCTGCTGGTCGGCAGCTCGCACGACTTCCTGCTGTTCTTCACGAACCGCGGGCGCGTCTACCGCGAGAAGATCTACGACCTGCCCGAGTTCGACCGCAACGCGCGCGGCGGGCACATCCGCAACGTGCTGCCTCAGCTCGTCGACGACGAGTTCGTGCAGACCGTGCTGGCGATCAAGAGCTTCGACCTGGGCGGCTACTTCGTGTTCGCCACCAAGGGCGGCCTGGTCAAGCGCACCGCGATCGCCGAGTACGGCAACATCAACAACGCCGGCCTGGTCGCGATCAACCTCGTCGACGGCGACGAGCTCGTCGCCGTGAGGGTCACCGACGGCACCGCCGACGTCGTGCTCGGCACGCGCGGCGGCCAGGCGATCAGGTTCGAGGAGAAGGGGGCCCGCGAGACCGGCCGCGCCACCCAGGGCGTGATCGGCATCCGGCTCAAGAAGGGCGACGAGGTCGTCTCGCTGGCCGTCGTGCCCGAGGCTGAGAAGGACTCGGCCCAGCTCCTCTCCGTCACCGAGAGCGGTCTCGGCAAGCGCACGCCCCTCAAGGAGTTCCCCGTCCAGAACCGCGGCGGCCAGGGCGTCATCGGGCACCGGCTCACTGAGCGGACCGGCGCGATGGTCAGCCTCAACAAGGTGCTCGGCAGCGAGGAGCTGTTCGTGCTCGCCGAGGGCAGCCAGCTGATCCGCACCGCGGTCGACCAGGTGAGCGTCTACGGCCGCGCCTCCCAGGGCGTGACGATCAAGAAGCTGGACGACGGCGACCGTGTCGTGGCCGCGATGGTCCTGCCCAGCGACACCGACCTGGCCGAGGAGGAGTGATGGCGGGTGGTCGTCCGCCCGTGTGGCTCGACTGCGACCCGGGGCACGACGACGCCTTCGCCATCATCACCGCGCTCCACCGCGCCGACCTGGTGGGCGTCTCGGTGGTGTCGGGCAACGCCCCCGTCGACAAGTGCCTGAGGAACGCCCTCGCCGTCCTGCAGCTGGCGGGCGGCGCGAGCGTGCCCGTCCATCGCGGCGCCGAGAGGCCCCTGGCGCGCGAGCCGCGCTACGCGCCGCACATCCACGGCGAGTCGGGCCTCGACGGTCCGGCGCTGCCCACGGTGCGGCTCGAGCCGCGGCCGGAGCACGCCGTCGCGGCCATCCTGGCGGCCTCGCGGCGCGTCGAGGGGCTGTGGCTCGTGGCGGTGGGGCCGTTCACGAACGTGGCTCTGGCACTGCGCGAGGACCCGGGCCTGGCCCGGCGGCTCGCCGGGATCAGCGTCATGGGCGGGAGCTGGGGCCCGGGCAACATCACGCCGGTGGCCGAGTTCAACGTCTGGGCCGACCCCGAGGCCGCCGCCGAGGTGTTCGCCTCGGGCGCGAACGTCGTGATGGCCGGCCTCGACCTCACGCACCAGCTGATGATCGACTCCGCGCGGCGCGAGCGCGTCCGCGCGCTCGGCACCGAGCTGGCGACGTTCGGGGCCGACCTCCTCGACTACTTCTCGCAGGCCTACGCCCGCAACTTCGGGGTCCCGGCCGAGGGGCCGCTCCACGACCCCTGCGCCGTGCTGGCCGTCACCGACCCGCAGCTCTTCACGACGAGCCGCAGGCACGTCGCGGTCGAGACGACATCGGAGCTCACGCGCGGGCAGACGGTCGTCGACCGCCGCACGGGCAGGCTGGGCCAGGCGCCTAACGCCACGGTCCTCGAGACGATCGCAGACGAGCAGGCGTTCGGCCTGCTGCTCGAGGCCCTCAGCGCCGTCGGGGCCGAGGGGAGACAGCCGGCGTGATCGAGTTCAACCACGTCACGAAGACGTACCCGCGCACCCACACCCACGCCCTCAAGGACGTCCACTTCCACGTCGGGCGCGGCGAGTTCGTCTACGTCACCGGCCACTCGGGCGCCGGCAAGTCGACGCTGCTCGCCCTGATGCTCAGGCGCATCCTGCCCAGCGAGGGCACGGTGATCATCGGCGGCAACGACGTCACGCGCATGCGCGAGAGCCGCCTGCACCAGATGCGCCGGCAGATCGGCATGGTGTTCCAGGACCACCGGCTGCTGCCGCACCTCACCGCGTTCGAGAACCTGACGTTCGTGTTGCGCGCCACCGCCACACGCGGCAACCACGAGCAGAAGGCGCTGCAGGCCCTGCGCAACGTGGGGCTGGCGCACAAGCGCAAGGCCTACCCGATCGAGCTCAGCCTGGGCGAGCAGCAGCGCGTCGCGATCGCGCGCGCGATGGTCACCGACCCGCCCCTGCTCCTCGCCGACGAGCCGACGGGCAACCTCGACCCCGACACCGCCATGGAGATCCTCGAGCTCCTCAACGACATCAACCTGCGCGGCACGACCGTGCTCGTCGCCACGCACGCCCGCGAGCTCGTCGACCGCTTCAAGCGCCGCACGCTGGTGCTCCGCAACGGCGAGCTGGTGAGGGACGACGAGGGCGGCGGCTACTCCCTCTGAGGGCCCGCGCCGGCTAGCGCCACGCCGCGCCGCCCTCGCTGCTTTCGCGCGCACGCGGAGGCGACGTGCCACGGTCGCGAGCTCGCCGGGCCCGTGAGGGGCTCACGCGCGCACTCAGGACAATGGGAAGACTCGCTCGGCCCGCGGCCGCCGTCTCAGGGCGCGAGCCGACGCGCCAGCGCGTGCTCCTCCGCCCAGGTCGCGGCGTCGTCGCGGTGCTCGGCGGCGAAGCGGGCGAAGGCCCAGGCCCTGACGCGCCCCTCCGGCAGGCCGAGCAGCGCCGCGTAGCGGCGCACGAACCCCACGGGGTCGGCGGCGAGCCGGTCCCGCGCGTCGAACAGGTGCTGGGTGGCGTCGTAGGCCGGGTCGCCCACGAACGGCTTGGGGTCGATCACGAGCCACGGCTCCCGCTCGGCGGCGAGGACGTTGCCCGCGTGCACGTCGGTGCCGAGGAGCACGTCGCCGGCGGCGGGCCGGGACAGCTCGGCCCAGGCCGCCAGGCCCTCGCGCACCAGCGCCGCGTCGGGCCAGCGCTCCTCGCCCGCCAAGGTCTCGGCCGTCCAGTGGGAGATCATCTCGGAGAGGTGCCGGAAGCCGTGACCCTCGGGCGGCCGGCGCCACAGGCGCGGCACCAGGCGAGCCAGCACCACGTCGCGCTCCTCCTCGGGCAGGACGTTCAGGTCGTGGCCGGGACGGCAGCGCTCGAGGAGCATGGCGCCGCTCGCCTCGTCGTGGGCGAGCAGCCGCACGGTCGGGTCGCCGTCCCAGAACCGCAGGC
>DATGNP010000147.1:0-3370 GCA_035306665.1 Trueperaceae bacterium | reverse complement strand
CCTTGCGGAACTCGTGGTTCGAGAACAGCTCGCCGAACGTGGGGTCGTCGAAGTTGAAGGCGATGTGGGGCGGTGAGCCGAACAGGGCGTCGCTGACGACGACGCGGAAGCCCGAGCCCTGGAGCTCGAGGTCCTTGAAGTTCGGGAACTGCGCGCCCGAGATGTTCAGCTGGTCGAGGTTGCCGGCGAGGAACTGCGCCGTCTGGGCCTCGGTGCCCTGCACCACGAGGAACCGGAGCTCCTCGGCGTACGGCAGCTGGGTGCCGGCCGCGTCCTGCTTCCAGTAGTTCGGGTTGCGCTCGAGCACGACGAGCTGGCCGGGCGTGTAGCTGCGGTACATGAACGGCCCGGTGCCCACGACCTCGGAGAGGTCGACGTCGGTCGGCCAGGCGTTGTTGATGTCGCCCGGCGCCGCGCCGCCCTCGACGGAGAAGTCGAGGAGCTTGTGCTTGGGCATGATCGGGAAGCGCTGCTGCAGTAGGAAGGCGGCGGACGGGGCGGGCAGCGTCATGACGACCGTGTGCTCGTCAGGGGCCTCGAACGTCACTTGCCGCTGCTCGCCCTCGACGGTGAAGGTGAACTGGGCGGCGTCGCCGGCGCGGGCCTCGGGGTTGGCGATGATGTTCTCGTAGGTGAACACCACGTCCTCGGCCGTGAACGGCGTGCCGTCGTGCCACGTCACGCCCTCGCGGAGGTGGAACGTGATGACGGTGCCGTCCTCGGAGACGTCCCAGCTCGCGGCGAGGCCGGGCTCGAGGGCGTAGGTCTCGAGGTTGAACTCGACGAGCGAGTCGAAGACCTGACCGGTGAGGGTCTGGGTCGCGTTGTCGATCTGGGCGTAGTAGAGGAAGGTGGGCGGGGCGGCGCCGAGGGGCAGGGTCAGGCTGCCGCCTACGGTGCCCGGCTCCATGCCGAGCCCCGGGTAGTCGACGACCTTCGGCTGCGCCATGGCCGCGCCGAGCAGGGCCAACATGGCGGCCGCCAGCACGGTCACGAGGGTTCTTCGGTGCATCGTTACCTCCAGTCTTGTCGTCATCACGAACTGCGAGGCCAGGATAGACCAGCCCTGTACCACTCACAAGGGGTCGCACTGTGCATTAAGGAACCATCCGCACGGGCCTCACGCGGGCCCCGGGCTTTGGCGAGCGGGCGCCGGGCTATGGCGAGCAGGCGTCGGGCTATGGTCAGCGGGCGCCGGGATGGTATAGAAGTGGTACGCAACCTGTTGGGCTGCACCGTCCGGCGCCCGCGGCGCCCGGTGCTGGGAGGCGGGCCACATGACGGGAGCACGGTGAGCGAGCGAGCGGCTACGGGGGCGCTGTCCGGCGGCGCGCGGCGCGGCGGGGCGGCGTCGTCGCGCAGGGCCGAGCGCGAAGCGGCCGCGCACGCCGCCGGCCTGGGCATCGCCATCGACAAGTCCCTGCCTACCCCCGCGTACCTGCAGCTCCGCGACCAGCTCGCCAAGGCGATCGACGGCGGCGCCCTCCCCGCGGGCGCGGCGCTGCCCTCGGAGCGCGGCCTCGCCCTCGGGCTCGGCCTCTCCCGCATGACCGTGCGGCGCGCCTTCGAGGAGCTCGTCGACGCCGGCGTCCTCGAGCAGCGCCAAGGCTCCGGCACGTTCGTCAAGCCGCGGCCGCTCGAGCAGGTCATCGACCGCGTGCTCGGGTTCACCGACGAGGCGCGGAGCCTGGGGCTCCAGCCCGGCGCCCGGCTCCTCTCCGCCGAGGTCGTGGCCGCCGACGAGGTCGTGGCGAGCGCGCTCGGCCTCGAGCCCGGCGCCACCGTGCTGCGGCTCGCGCGGCTGCGCACGGCCACGGGCGAGCCTCTCGCCCTCCAGGACGCCTACCTCCCCGGCGACCTCGCCGACCTCTCCCTCGACCTCCTGACCGAGACCGGCAGCCTCTACCGCACGCTCGAGACGCAGTTCGGGATCCGACCGGCCAGGGCCCGCCAGACGATCGCGGCCCGCCTGCCCACCGAGCACGAGTGCCGCGTGCTGGGGATCGCCCGCTCCGTGCCCGTGCTCGCCCTCGAGCGCACCACCCACGGGGCCGACGACCGCCCCTTCGAGTACGTGCGGAGCGCCTACCGCGGCGACATCTACCGCATGGCCCTCGACCTCAGGTCGTCCTAGGTGGGCCCACGGGCCTCAGACGACGTCGAGGTCAGGCCGCTGCTCGGGGCCGAGGCGCTGAGCGTGCCGGCCCTGTGGAACGCGGCTTGGACGGGCCGGCCGGCCGCCGGCGCCCCCTACCCGCTCAGCGAGGCGCTCTGGCGCGAGCGTCTGGCCTCGCGGCACCACGACCCCTCCCTACTCCTCGGCGCCTACCTGAGCGGCGAGCCGGTCGGCTTCGCGTACGGCAAGCTCCCCGCGTCGCCCTGGCAGCCGGCGGGCGTGGCGTGGGTGTCGGCGGTGGCCGTAGCGGCCGCGCACCAGGGCCGGGGCATAGGCGCGGCCCTGCTGGGCGCGCTCCTGGCCCGCCTCGCGGCCGCGGGCGCCACCGAGGTCAGGTTCGGGTCGGACGCCGACCACCTCCTCCCGGGCGTGCCGCTCGAGGCGCCGCCGGCGGCGTGGCGGCTCCTCAGGCGACACGGCGCGCGCTTCGCCGCGCTCGAGCACGACCTGCACCTCGACCTGAGGCCGCCGCTGCCAGCGGCGCCCCTGCCGCCCGGCTGGCGGCTGCGCGACGACGACCCGGAGGGGGCCGAGGCGTTCGTCGGCCGCGCCTTCCCGGGCCGCTGGGCCGAGGAGCTGGGCGCCTACCTGCGGGGCGGCGCGACGGTCTTCACGGTAGAGCGCACGGCGTCGCACCCCGACGGCGCCTCGGCCGGTGCCGAGGGCTTCTGCGTCGCGTTCCGGGGCGGCGAGCGCGTGACCTCGCCGGGCCTGCACTGGGCCGCGGCCCTGGCGCGCGACTACCCGGGAGGACGGCTCGGCGCCATCGGGCCGCTGGGCGTCTCGCCCGCGGTCCGTGGCGGCGGCGTCGGCCTCGCCATGGTCAGGGGCGCGGCGGCGGCCCTCCGGGAGCGCGGCGTGACCGACGTCGTCATCAACTGGACCACGCTGGGCGCCTTCTACGGGCGCCTGGGCGCTCGGGCGTGGCGCACCTACCAGCGGGCGCAGGCGCCGCTGCCGACCGGCGCGGGGCCCGACGCCGGGTCGCGGGCGAGCGCGGCCGACACGGCCGCGAGGAGCGGAGGAGAAGCGTGAGCACCGAAGGGATCGACCCGGCCTACGCGGGCCTCGACACCTGGGAGACCGAGCGGATCCTGCGGGCGATCACGGCGTCGAACCTGCGCGCCGTGCAGGCGGTCGAGGCGGCCGTGCCGGCCCTGACGCGGGCGGCCGAGGGGGTCGAGGGGCGCCTGG
>DATGNP010000146.1:0-10140 GCA_035306665.1 Trueperaceae bacterium | reverse complement strand
GGTCAGGCAGGCGGGCGACCCGCGCGGCTGGGGCTGGGAGCTGTGGCGCGAGGTCAAGCGCCTCGGCTTCTCCGACGCCGACGTCGCGGCGCTGACGGGCACGCCGGCCGCCGAGGTCAGGCGGCTGCGGCTGGCCAAGGGCCAGGCGCCCGTCTACAAGACCGTCGACACCTGCGCCGCGGAGTTCGAGGCCTACACCCCGTACCTCTACTCGACGTACGAGTGGGAGGACGAGTCGCCCCGCACCGACAGGCCCAAGGTCGTGATCCTCGGCTCCGGCCCGAACCGCATCGGCCAGGGCGTGGAGTTCGACTACGCCACCGTGCACGCCGTGTGGGCCCTGCAGGAGGCGGGGTTCGAGACGATAATGGTCAACTCGAACCCCGAGACCGTCAGCACCGACTACGACACCGCCGACCGCCTCTACTTCGAGCCGCTCACAGGCGAGGACGTGCTCAACGTCATCGAGCACGAGAGGCCCGACGGCGTGATCGTGCAGCTCGGCGGGCAGACGCCCCTGAGGCTCGCGCGCGGGCTCGAGGAGGCCGGCGTCCCGATCTGGGGCACCTCGGCCGCCGCGATCCACGCCGCCGAGGACCGCGACGCGTTCCACGCCCTCTGTCAGCGGCTCGGCATCCCGCAGCCCGAGGGCGGCGTCGCGACCCGACCCGAGGACGCGGCCGCCCTGGCCGCCCGCATCGGCTACCCGGTGATGGTGAGGCCCAGCTACGTACTGGGCGGGCGCGCGATGCAGGTGGTGCGCGACGAGGAGGAGCTGCGGCGCTACCTGGGCGAGGTCTACGCCGAGCTGCCCGGCGAGCCGAGCGTGCTCGTCGACGAGTTCCTCGCCGGCGCCCTGGAGGTCGACGTCGACGCGATCTCAGACGGCGAGACGACGGTCGTCGCCGGGATCATGGAGCACGTGGAGGCGGCCGGCGTCCACTCGGGCGACAGCGCCTGCGTGACCCCGCCCGTTCACCTCTCCCCCGACGCCGTCGCCGCGATCACCGAGCACACGCGGCGCCTCGCCGAGGCGATCGGCGTCCGCGGGCTGATCAACGTGCAGTACGTGGTCAAGGACGGCCGCGTCTACGTGATCGAGGCGAACCCGCGCGCGAGCCGCACGATCCCTTACCTCTCGAAGGCGATCGGCCACCCGCTCGCCAAGTACGCCGCGCTGGTCGCCGCCGGCAGGTCGCTCGCCGAGATCGGCTTCACCCAGGCGCCGACCCCCGACGTCTACAGCGTCAAGGAGGCCGTGCTCCCGTTCCTGAAGTTCGGGAAGGTGCTGCCGGTGCTCGGCCCCGAGATGCGCTCGACGGGCGAGAGCATGGGCATCGACGCCGACCCTTACCTCGCCTACTACCGCGCGGCGCTCGGCGCCGGCGCGCGCCTGCCCGACCGCGGCACCGCGCGCCTGATCGGCGACGGCCTGGAGGAGGCGGCGCGCCGCCTAGGAGAGATCGGGTTCGACGTGCGCACGGGCCCTCTCGCGGAGGGCGCCGCGCCCGACTACGACCTGCTGGTCGACGTCGCGCACACGCCGGAGCTGAGGCGGGCGCTGGAGAGCGGCGTGCCGTACGTG
The DNA here is from genome assembly GCA_035306665.1 of Trueperaceae bacterium. GTDB lineage: Bacteria > Deinococcota > Deinococci > Deinococcales > Trueperaceae > DASRWD01. The sequence continues at coordinate 8,555 of DATGNP010000146.1, read as the reverse complement.
ACGACGCACGAGGCCGCGCGCTGGACCGTGGCCGCGCTCGCCGCGGCCGCGAAGGCCAGGGCGCGGGGGCCGCTCGGAGTCACGGCGCTTCAGGACATGGCCCGCGCGCCGCTGGCGGCGGCGCGTTGAGCTCACGCGACGCTCCTCAGGCCGAGATGCCGCCGGGGCCGATGTCGTCCTCGGCGTCGACTTCCTCAGCGTCGTCGGCGATCAGCAGCGGCTCGCCATGGCCGGTGAGCCGCTCGACCCGCCTCTCGGGCAGGCGCTCCTTGAGCGACAGCGCGTAGCTCGAGAGGGCCTCGAGGGCCGGGCCGACCGGCTGCCTGAGCACGAACTCGCCATGGTCGACGCGCGCCAGCAGCGAGAACGGGGCCGCCGAGAGGCGCTCGATGATCGCGAGCACGCGGTCGCGCGGCAGGCCCACCTCGGCGACGAGCTCCTCTAGCAGGAACACCGTCGGGGCGCGCAGCAGGTTCAGGCGCGCCAGCACCTCGGACAGCGCTCCCCTCTCGGCGACGCGCTCCGCCACGGCGGCCTCGAAGCGCGCCAGCCCCTCCTCGAACAGGCCGTCGCGCTCGAAGTGCGGCTCGAGGTCGACGGGCGAGAGCGGCACGGTGGCGTGGAGCTGCACGACGCGGGTCAGGCCCTGCCAGCTCCACAGCGTGGCGCGCGCCAGCTCGGCTGGCCCGGTCAGGCGCAGCAGCGCCTGGTGGTCGCCGACGACGGCGAGGTGCCGGAAGTCGAGGCCGCGGCGCTTCGAGAGCAGGTCGGCCCAGTCGAGGCGCTCGGAGCGCGACAGTAGCTGGACGAGCACCTTGTAGCCGCGCCGGCCCATGCTCGCGACCAGGCTCACCTGGCCGCGCGCGATCGGCTCGACGGTGAAGCCGAGGGGCGTCACGACCCGCCGCAGGCGGTCGACTAGCTCGCTCGCCTCGAGCGAGGCCTCGTCCTCCTCGTCGGGCGCGTAGTCCCGCTGCCGCGGGGGGACCGCGGCGGGCGCCCGCCGCTCGTGGACGGACAGCGGGGCGCCGGCCCCGCGAGCCTGGGCGCCGCCCGGGCCGCCGGGGACCGCGCCGCCGACCGACGCTCCGCCCGCCGGCGCGCCGCCGCGCGCGACCTCGGGTGTCGTCCACAGGGCCGGCTGGGCCGGGGCTTCCGGGCCGAGCGCGGCGCCCAGGTGCACGGCCGTGGCGGTCGCACCCTGGTCGCCTGCCGCGTCCACGCCGCCGGCGTTCGCGAGCCCGTGGCCGGCGCCCGGCAGCGCGGCTTCCGCCGACGCGGCGGCCTCGGCCGCGGCCACGCCGACCAGCTCGCCGGACGCGTCCGCCGCCGCGACGGCGCCAGCTTCCGAGCCGCGCGCCTCGTCGGTCGCGGTGTCGCCTTCGGCGGCGCCGGCACGGGCGGCATCGGCGCTCCGAGCGCTCTCGCGGGCGGCGTCGGCCGCCGGCGCGCGCGTCGCGCGCTCCGCCTCCGCCGCGTCGAGCTCGGCCGCGGCCGCGGCGTCGAGCCACCGCCCCTCGCGCAGCGCGAAGCGGTCGTCCGCCTCCAGGGCGGCGCCGAGGTCGACCTCCTCCGGCACGTCGTAGTAGGCGCGGATCTCCTGCACGGTCATGCGCAGGCCCGAGCGGCCGAGCTCGTCCAGGAGCTCGGCGACGCCTTCCGGCGTCGTGTAGTCGGGCGTGCGGGGGCGTGCGACGGCGGTGATCGCGAAGCTGCCGTCCTCCAGAGCCTTGACGTGCAGCTCGTCGTTCACGGCCAGCTTGTGCTCGCGGTAGAGGGCGCCGAGGCCCGCGACCGTCCGCGGCTCCTGGAACGCCAGCTCGAGCTCCGTCCCGGTCTTCGTGTCGACCGCCTTCACCGGGCCGGACGTGAACATGCCGACCGCGGCCTGCGGCAGCGTCATCGTGCCGCTGCGGAGGCAGTAACGCGTCAACGGGTAGCGGAACTCTCCAGCCATCTCACGCCTCCCTGGCGAGTCCACGGCCGCCCTCCCCCCGAGCCGAGGGCACAGGCGCTTGGGTGTGGCTCGGTGAAGTGTAACAAGGTCGCGGCTGGGGGCCGCGGGCACCTGCCCGCCTCACGCCGCGCACGCGCCGCGGGGCGCGGCGCCGCCGGCCGTCTCCGCCCGCCGACCCCGCACGGCTCAACCGAACACGAGGCGACGCCGCTTGCGCTTGCGCGCGGCCGCGGCGCGCCCGGACGCCGCGCCGTCGGCCGCCAGGTCGGGGGCCGGCAGCGGCGCCGGGCCCGCGCTGGGCTCCACCCGCCGCTCGGCGGCCTCCTCCTCCGCCTCGGCCGTGACCGGGACGGGCGCGGGCTTGCCGCGGCGCCGCCGCTCGGCCGTGGTCGGCTGGCGCACGGCCTTGGCCGCGGCGTTGGGGACCGAGCGTCGGCCGGTGACGAACTCGGCGTCGATGCCGCCCTCCGACGGGTCCTTGAGCTTCTTCGGGGGCTTCGTGCGGGCCGGCTTCTCGGCGGTCTCCGGCACCGTGACCTCCATCGAGGCCGGCACGAGGTCGATCTGGCGCTGCGTGGGGTTCGCGGCCATGATCTTCACCTCGACGCGGTCGCCCATGCGGTAGCGCTTGCGCGTGTGCTTGCCCATCAGCATCAGCGAGTCCTCGAGGAAGATGTAGTAGTCGTCCTCGAGGTGGCTGACGTGCATGAGCCCCTCGACGCCGTTCGCCAGCGCCACGAAGACGCCGAAGTTCGTCACGCCCACGACGACGCCGACGAACGCCTCGCCGACGTGCTCCTTCGCCCAGCGGGCGTGGTAGTAGCGCGTGAGGTCGCGCTCGGCGGCCTCGGCGATCCGCTCGCGCTCGCTGGCGTGCTCGGCGAGCTGCGGGAAGTCGGTGCGCATCCGCTCCTTCAGCGTCGGCGAGAGGCGGTGCTGCAGGATCGAGCGCACGACGCGGTGCACGACGAGGTCCGGGTAGCGCCTGATCGGGCTCGTGAAGTGCAGGTAGTTCTCGAACGCCAGGCCGTAGTGGCCGAGGTTCTCGCTGGAGTAGCGCGCCTGCTTGAGGCTCCTCAGCAGCAGGGTGCTGACGAGCTGCGCCTCGGGCTTACCCGCCGCCTGCCTGAGGATGGCCTGCAGGTCCTGCGGGCGGGCGTGCTCGAGGTCGAGCGTGTACCCGAGACGCGCCAGCGCCTTCTGCAGCGCGAGCATCTTCTCCTCGCTGGGGTCCTCGTGCACGCGGTAGAGCGCCGGGACGTCGCGCTTGGTCAGCTCCTCCGCCACCTTGCGGTTCGCGAGCAGCATCAGCTCCTCGATCAGCTGCCTGGCGGCGTCGCTGCGCACGGGCGTGACGTGCAGGGCGCCCTGCTCGTCTACGTCGACCTTGGCCTCGGTGAACTGGAAGTCGAGAGCGCCCGCGCCGATGCGCTGTTGGCGCAGCTCCTGGGTGAGGTTGAGGAGGACCTTGACGTCGCGCTCGAGCTTGCGCTTGCCGGCCGGCAGCCTCCCGCCCTCGGCGAACTCCTGGACCTGCTCGTAGGTCAGGCGGGCGTCGGACTGGATGACCGTCTCCTTGATCTTGAAGGCCTTGACCTCGCCGGTCCTGGTCACGTCGATGAACGCCGACAGCGCCAGCCTGGGCTCGCCCTCGACGAGGGAGCAGATGCCGTTGGATAGCTCCTCCGGCAGCATCGGCAGCACGCGGCCGGGCAGGTAAACGCTCGTCGCCCGCTCCTTCGCCTCCTTGTCGAGGCTCGTGCCCTCCGCGACGTAGTAGCTGACGTCGGCGATGTGAACGCCGACCCTCAGGAGCCCGTCCTTCTTGCCCTCGAGGCGCTCGAGGGAGATCGCGTCGTCGAAGTCCTTGGCGTCCTCGCCGTCGATGGTGAACGTGGGGACCTTGCGGTAGTCGGTGCGGCCCTCCATCAGCTCGGGGGTGACCGTGTCGGGGACCGCTGCCGCCTCGGCGAGCGTGGCGGGGTCGAACTCGGCCTTGAGGCCGTACTTGACGATCACGGCGCGGGTCTCGACCTCGGGGTCGTCGGCCTCGCCCAGGACCTCGGAGACCTCGCCGAACGGCTCGGGCTCGCCCGAGTCCTCGGGCCAGATCATCTTGACGACGATGCGGGTGCCGCCCTCGAGCCTCCCGACCGACTCGGGCGTCAGGAGCACGCGCTCGCGCAGCCGCGGCGAGTCGGGCCTGAGGATCGCGTAGCCGCGCGCGTACTCGAGCGTGCCGACGACGAGGGCGTTGCCGCGCTCGATGATCCGCACGATCTCGCCGCTGGGCCTGTCGCCCTCGGTCTTGAGCGGGTTCGGGCGGGCGAGGACCTTGTCTCCGTCCCACGCGCCGCCGAGGCGGTCCGCGGGGATGAACAGGTCCTTGCCGCCGGCGTCGGGGATCACGAAGCCGTAGCCGCCGCTGGTGACCTGGAGGCGGCCGGGCACGAGGTTCATCTCCTGCGGCAGTCCGTAGGTGCGGCGGCGGGTCTTGACGAGCTGGCCGCTCTGGACGAGCTGCGCCAGCGTCTCCCTGAGCGCGGAGCGGTCGTCGAGCTTGAGGCGGCGCTGCACGTCTTGGACGTGCCAAGGGCGCTCGGGGTTGTCGTGGAAGAACTTCAGCACTTCGGTAGCTGGAACTGGCATCTGCAGGCGAGTCTAGCGCCTAGCCGCCCGGGGACCGCGCGGCGGCCGCGACGCGCGGCGCCCCCAGGCGGTACCGTCTGGCATGCCGGAACTGCGCTCGGTGTACCTGACGTTCCCGGACCTCGACAGCGCCGCGAGCGTCGCGAAGCACCTCGTCGACGAGCGGCTGGCGGCGTGCGTGAACCTGCTGCCCCGCGCGCTCTCCTTCTACCGCTGGGAGGGCGTCGTGCGCTCCGAGGAGGAGGTCATCGGGTTCGCCAAGACGACGGTCGACAAGGTCGACGCGCTGATCGCCAGGGCGGCCGAGCTCCACCCCTACGACGTGCCGTGCGTCGTCGCCCTGCACCCCGCCCAGGCCCTGCCCGCCTACGCGGCGTGGGTCGCGGACGAGACGCGGGAGCAGGGAGAGGGCTGAGGGCGGCGGACCGGGATCGACTTCGCAGGCGTACCGCCTTCGGCTTCGCCGGCCGCCCGCTCAGGCGACGCGGCGCCGCTCGCGCTCGGCGAGGGCGGTGAGCTCGTCCCGCGCCGGCGAGGGCGGGAAGGCCGAGAGGGCGCCGACGGCGGCGTCGACCTCGCGGCCCAGCACCTCGCGCGTGGCGGCGTCGGCGCCGTAGGCCCTCACCAGCTCCACCATCCGCTCGACGTCGCCGGGACCGGCGGCGTGCCGGCCGACGATCAGCCGCGCCTCCTCGAGGTCGTGGTCGAGGATCAGCTTCAGCACCGGGTAGGTCGCCTTGCCCTCGCGCAGGTCGCCGCCCACGGGCTTGCCCAAGGACTCCGGGTCGCCCAGCAGGTCGAGGTAGTCGTCGCGGAGCTGGAAGGCGCGTCCGTAGGCCATGCCGAACGTCCGCAGCGCGGCGCGCTCGGCGGGCGAGGCGCCGGCGAGCACGGCGACGCCCTCGACCGCCGCGGCCATCAGCGCGGCCGTCTTGCCGTCGTTCACGCGCGCGTAGGCCTCGTAGCTCCACTCCTTGAGCGTCGCGCACTGGAACTGCAGCACCTCGCCCTCGCACAGGGCGGCGGCCGCGTCGGCCATCAGGCCGATCAGCTCCTCGCTGCCGCTGCGTGCCAGGAGCCGCAGCACGCGGGCGAGCATGAAGTCGCCGGACATCACGCTCACGACGTTGCCGTACCGGAGGAACGCGGCCTGCTCGCCGCGGCGCGTGGCCGCGTCGTCGATGAGGTCGTCGTGCAGGAGCGAGGCCGAGTGGAGCAGCTCGACGGCGAGGGCGACGAGGCGCGAGCGCTCGGGCGGCGTGCCCAGCATCCGGCCCGTCAGCAGCGCCAGCGTGGGCCGCACCCGCTTGCCTCCCGCGCGCACCAGGTCCTCGCCGATCGCCCGGATGAACCCGACGTCGGACTCCAGCTCGCGCGCGAGCTGCGCCTCGAAGGCGGCCATCTCCGCGGCGAGCCCTGAGGCCTGCGCGCTGGCGAGGTCCTCGCTCACCGGCGCGCCCCGCTCACCCTCGGTCCTCGACCAGCGCGCCCTCGTGCAGGAAGTAGCTCACGCGCTTCAAGGCGGCGAGTAAGTCGACGGGCTCGACCTTGACGCCCTCGGGCACGGAAACCACGGTCGGGGCGAAGTTGAGGATGCCGCGCACCCCCGCCGCGACGACGGCGTCGACGGCGGCCTGCGCCGCTCCCACCGGCACCGTGAGCAGGACGATCTCGAGACCGAGCTCGGCCACGGCAGCTCCCAGCTCGCCCATGTACCGCACGACGACGCCGCCGTGCCGCTGCCCGACCTTGCGCTCGTCGACGTCGAAGGCGGCCACGAGGTCGAAGTCGTACTCCGAGAGGCCGGGGTAGTCGGCGAGCGCCTGGCCGAGGCGCCCCATGCCCACGATCGCCACGCGCCAAGGACGCGTGAGGCCGAGTATGCGCTTGAGCTCGCCCTTCAGGGACGAGACCGTGTAGCCCGTCCCGCGCGTGCCGAAGGTGCCGAAGTAGGCGAGGTCCTTGCGGACCTGGAACGCCGAGACGTGCGCCTCGTCGGCGAGCAGGTCGGAGGAGACGCGCTCCACGCCCCTGGCCTCGAGCCCGTTGAGGACGCGCAGGTACGTGATCAGCCGGCCGACCGTGGCCGAGGGGATGTCCCTGGCCGTGCCGCGGGCGCCCCCGCGCTGCATCAGCGCGGGAAGCTCTCGATACCCGCGGACTCGAGCCTGGACTGGGCTGCGGCCAACCCCGCGGCGTCGAAGGGGCCGATGAGCAGCTTCACGAGCCCGTTCTCGACACGGTCGGAGACGACGAAGCCCATGGCCTCGAGGCGCTGGCGCTGCGGCAGCGAGCTGTCGCGCGAGCCGTAGGCGCCGACCTGCAGGTAGCGCGTGCCGGACGTCGCCGGAGCGGCCGGGGCGGCGGCCGGCTCGGCGGCGGGGGCGGCGGCCGAGGACGACGCGGCGGGCGCAGCAGCGGTCTGCTGCGGGGCGGTCGGCTGCTGCGCGGCCGGCGCCGAGGCCTGCGGACCCGGGTCGTCGGTCTGCAGGCGGTAGACGGTGGGGTCGGGCACGCCGAGGTTCGACGCGGCGATGCGCGCCGCGACGGACCTGGCCTCGGCCTCGGTGTCGTAGGGGCCGACGAGGACGATGCTCAGGTCGCCCTGGGTGCCGATGAAGGCCGGGTAGCCGGCGGCCTCGAAGGCCTGGAGCTGGCGCTGGGCGTTCTCGGCGCTGGCGAACGCGCCGACCGAGACGCGGTACGGGGCGTCGGGGACCCCCGACGCCGACGGCAGCGGCGTGCCGGCGGCCGGGGTGGGGGTCGAGGTGACGGCTCCCTGCGTCTGCGTCGGGGGGGTGGCGGTGCTGACCACGCTGCCCTGAGAGGAAGGCTGGCTCGGTTGGGCCGCGGACCCGCCGTCCGGCGGTAGGGCCAGGGCCGGCGGCTCCGACGTCTGACCCGCCACCTGCCCGGCCTCGTCGGCCGACGCGGCGTCGGCCGCAGCGGCGTCGGACGGCTCGGCGACCGGGTCGTCCTGGCCGGCGGCGGCGTCGGCCGGCAGGGCGGCGACGGGCGGCTGCTGGTCGGCCGGCACCGTCGGGGTGCTGGGCTGCGCGGCCGACGGCGCGCTCGCCTGCGACTGGCCGCTCGCCTGCGACTGGCCGGCCGTCTGGCTGCCCGTCAGAGGCGTCGTGCCTCGCGGCGTCTCAGCCGTGCGGTCACCCACCGGGAAGAACGAGCCCCCGGAGATCAGCGTCGCGATGATGCCGGCGATGACGGCGATCAGGGCGACGCCGATGAGCAGGTCGGGCCAGTTGCGTCTAAGCCAGTCCATGTTCCCCCATGTTACCCCCGGGGGCGGGGGGCGGAGAGTGGGTCGCGCCGCCGGTCGCGTCCGGCCTCACCGCCGCTCCGGCGGGCGAGCGGCGCCCCCGGCCGCTCGCCCGCCGGAGCGTCACAGGTACGTCGTGATCGCGTTGCAGGCCGGCTGGTAGCCGAGCTCGCAGGACGAGACCCAGGCGTCGGTGGCGGCGCTGCGCCGGTTCTGCGAGAAGAGGGCCCACCCGAGGTTGTAGAGCGCCTCCATGTCGCGGGCGTTCTGGTCGACGAGGAGCGTGTAGACGTTCTCGGCGTCCTGGTAGCGCTGCGCGGCCAGGTAGGCGGCGCCGAGGTTCGCCCGGGCCTCCACGCTGTTCGGGTTCAGCTGCACCGCCCGCTCGAAGCTGGCGACGGCGGTGGCGTAGTCGCCCTGCTGGTAGGCCGCCAGGCCGGACCACAGGTGGGCGCCAGGGTCGGAGGGGCGCGCCTGGACGACGGCGCGGAACTCGTCGTTGGCGGCGCGGTAGTCGCCGAGGCGGTAGTGCGAGCGGCCGGCGATGAACCGGGCGGTGGCGACCTGCTGGGCGTCGCTGAGGCCGCCCGCGGCGCGCTGGGCGTAGGCCAGCGCCTCGCCGGGCTGCGCGAGCTGGTCGTGGGCGGTGGCCAGCGCGAGCGCGACGTCCGCCCT
>DATGNP010000145.1:0-3189 GCA_035306665.1 Trueperaceae bacterium | reverse complement strand
AAGGCCAGATCCAGGAGCTCCTCGCGTCGCCCGGCGAGGTGAGGCGGTTCGAGGAGGGCACGCGCAAGCACGCCCGGCGACGCCTTCACGAGATGGAGGCCGCGCTCGACGTCCTGGCCGAGCTCGGCGTCCCGGCCCCCGCCACCGAAGGCACCGTCGCGAGCCTGCGCAGGCTCGTCGAGGAGGAGAACGCATGACACACCCGGTACCCTCGCAGCGCGCTCGCGACCTGGTCCGCGGCGCCTACGACCTTCACGTGCACAGCGGTCCCGACACGATGCCGCGCATAGCGTCGGACCTGCAGATCGCCCGCGACTTCCGCGACCACGGGCTAGCCGGGTACGTGATCAAGTCGCACTACACGCATACGGCGGGCCGCGCCGCGCTGGCCCGGGAGGCCGTGCCCGGCGTGAACGTCGTCGGCGCGATCACGCTCAACTCCGCCGTAGGGGGTATGAACGCCCTGGCGGTCGAGCTGGCGGCGCGTGAGGGCATCCGCTACGTCTGGTTCCCGACCGTGGACGCGGTGAACGAGCCGGCGGGCAGGACCGACCCCGCGCCGGGAGCCAAGCTTCCCTTCTGGGCGAAGATGGCGCTCGAGCTCCGCGCCGAGGGCATCACCAGCGACCCCGTGCCGGTCGTCGACGAGGCCGGCGCCGTCCTCCCGTCGGTCAGGCAGGTGCTGCGCTCCATCGCGCGCAACGACCTCGTGCTCGCGACCGGCCACCTCAGCCGCGACGAGATCTTCGCCGTCGTGGACGCAGCCGTCGAGGAGGGCGTGAAGCGCATCGTCGTCACGCACCCCGAGTTCCCCTCGCAGGACCTGAGCGCCGAGGACCAGGCGGCGCTCGCCGAGCGCGGCGCCCTGCTCGAGCGCTGCTTCGTCACCGCGCACTCCGGGAAGGTCACGTGGGAGCGGATGTTCGCGAACGTGCGCGCCGCCGGCGTCGCCAGCTCGCTGATCTCCAGCGACTTGGGTCAGCCCAGCAACCCGCCCGTCCACGACGGCCTCGCCCTGATGGCCGACGCGTTCCTGGCAGGGGGGTTCACGCCCGACGAGGTGAGCCTGATGACCGTCGCGAACTCGCGGCGCCTGGTGGGTGACGACTGATGGCGCGCAAGCTCCTCGTGGTAGGCGCCCACTCGGCCGACTTCGTCTGGCGGGCGGCCGGCACGATCGCCGTGACGACCGCGAACGGCGGCGACGCGCTCGTCGTCGCCCTCTCCTACGGCGAGCGCGGCGAGTCGGGCGAGCTCTGGAAGCAGGAGGGCCAGACCGTCGAGAACGTCAAGCGCATCCGGCACGAGCAGGCCGAGCAGGCCGCGGCGGCGGTCGGCGCGAGGTTCGTGTGCCTCGACCTCGGCGACTACCCGCTGGAGGTCGACGCCGCCGCGATGGAGCGCCTGGTGCAGCTGTTCCGGGACGAGGCGCCCGACGTCGTGCTCACGCACACGGCCGTCGACCCGTTCAACCCGGACCACCCCGTAGCCCACGACGTCGTCATGAGGGCCCGACTGCTCTCGTCAGGAGCCGGCGTGGCCAGCGCCTTCGAGCGCATCGACCCGCCGGCCGTCTACCTCTTCGAGCCCCATCAACCGGAGCTGTGTGGGTTCCAGCCGAACACGTTCGTCGACATCACGCCCGTGTTCGAGAGGAAGGTGGCGGCGATGGCCGCGATGGGCGCCCAGAGCTACCTGAAGGAGTACTACACCGAGCTCGCGGGCCGGCGCGGCAACCACGCCCGGCGCATCTCGGGCAAGCAGCACGTGAGGCAGGCCGAGGCGCACCAGCGGGTGCTGCCGCTGGTCGTGGAGTCGCTGTGAGCGGGGACGCCGCAAGGACGGGCGGCGCGGCCGCGAGCACCGGCTCGAGCAGGGACGCCGATGCTTTGAGCGCCGACGCCATGCGCGAGTGGGCCCGGCTCGGTACCGCCACCGTCTACGAGGCCTCGGGTCGGCAGGGCCTCGTCGACGTCGAGCTGACGCAGCTCGTCCCCGGCTCCCGCGTCGCCGGCCCCGCCCTGCCGGTGTCGTGCGGGCAGGGCGACAACCTCATGGTCCACGCCGCCATCGAGCACATCTCCCCCGGCGACGTCGTCGTGCTCACGATGCCGGAGCCGGCGCCGGTGGCGCTGGTGGGCGAGCTGCTCGTCACGCAGATGAAGCTGCGCGGGGCGGCCGGCCTGCTGGTGGACGCCTCGGTCCGCGACTGCGACGACCTCGCGGCGCTGGGCCTCCCCGTGTGGACGCGCTGGGTGCGCGTCAGGGGAGCGGGCAAGGGCGTCGTGGGCACGGTCGGCGAGCCGGTGACCGTGGGGGGCGCGTCGGTCAGGCGCGGCGACGTCGTCGTGCTCGACCGCGACGGCGCGGTGGTCGTGGCCCGGGAGCGGGCCGACGAGGTCATGCGCGCCGCCCGCGCCAGGGTCGAGAAGGAGGCGGCCATGCGCGAGCGCTTCGCGGCCGGCGAGATCTCCTACGACATCCACGGGCTGCGGCAGCTCGTGGAGGGACGCTCGGACGAGGCTTAGCCTCCGCTCGGCCCCACCGTTGGGGCTCGGTCTGCGCGAAGGTGCGCCCGCCCGAACCGAGCCGCGGGAGCCGCTCGAGCCCGACGCCTTGGCTCCGCGGCGGCGCCGGCAGGAACGCGTCTCGAGTCGTGCCGCATGGTTCCCCCTGCAGGCGTGACGATGACAGCAGGCGACGGCTACTCGACCGGAAGGCTCACGACCGAGATGTGGCCGGGCCGCACGTCCCGGACGCGCGTCCCCAGGTCGACCACCGCGCCGTGGAGGCCGTCGACGGGATCCCCGGCGACGGCTCCGCCCATGTACACGCCGTAGCGCCCACGGTCGACCACCCCCGGCGCGCTGAACACGAGCTTGTCGTAGCGCCCCCTTGCCTCGAAAGCGAGCAGCGGTTCGCCTTCCGGACCGGTCACGACCAGGACGTCGCCGACCCGTTGCACCGGCCGCAGGTAGAGGAGCAGCGCCTTCTGCTCGCCCGGCGTGCGCAGCGGGAACGGCGAGCGCAGGCCCGTCGCGACGACGGTGCCGCTGGTGATGATGATGCCGCCGTCGGCGTCGAGCCCGCCTTCCCCGCGGGCGAAGGAGCCGATCGCCACGACCGTCCCCCCGGTGATCTCCAGCGTCCCGTTCGAGTCGATGCCGTCGCCGGTCTCGCCCCACGCGA
>DATGNP010000144.1:0-2694 GCA_035306665.1 Trueperaceae bacterium | reverse complement strand
CTGCGCGGCGCGCAGGACCCCGAGAGCGCCCGCGACCTTCTGCTCGAGCTCGACACCGCCTACCGGCTCGTGCAGGACAAGCGCCTGACGCTCACCTACGAGCCGACGCCGGGCGGCGCCGGGCGCGGCCCCGACTTCGCGGTGCTGTTCACGACCCGCCTGGAGGTGATGCTCGAGGTCACGCGCCTGCGGCTCGCGCCGCCGGACGCGGCGGTGCCCAGGGGGCCGCCGGCGGCGGCCGAGCCGTCGCCCGGTGCGCGGCCGGTGCCCGGCGGCCTCGACGCCCGGCGCCTCGCCGGCGTGCTGGCGCTCAAGCTCGGCCAGACGGTGCCGGGCCGCGCGAACGTGCTCCTCGTGGGGCTCGACGGCGAGCCGCCCGGTGCGGAAGTGCTCGCGGCCCTCATCGAGGAGGTGCGCCGCGACGTCGAGACCACCGACCCCGAGGCTCTGACGCGCCGCGGCTTCCGCCACCGGGGCGAGTACCTCAGGCGACTGAACGGCCTGAGCGCCGTGCTAGTGAGGCGCGCCCCCGAGCTGGGCGCCACTGCCGAGAGCGTCGGTGCCGTGACGCCATGGTCGAACCCGCAGGCGCGCACGCCGCTGCCCGGGGACGTGCGTACGGCCCTGCTCGGGGCGCTGGGAGGCGGCGGCTCGTGACGCGGCGTCGGGTCAGCCGGTCCCGGCCCCGCCGACCGGGGTCTTGTGGGCGCGGCGCCGCTCAGACGATGCCCAGGGCCCGCGTCGCCCGCGCCACCTTGCGGAAGCCGGCGATGTTCGCGCCCAGCACGTAGTCGTCGGGCGCCCCGAACTCCTCGGCCGCCTCGCGGCACCGCCGATGGATGTTGCGCATGATGTCCTGCAACCGCTCGTCGGTCTTCGCGAAGCTCCAGCGGTCGCGGCTGGCGTTCTGCTGCATCTCCAGCGCCGAGGTAGCCACACCGCCGGCGTTCGCCGCCTTGCCGGGGCCGAAGGACACGCCCGCGCGCTTGAACGCCCTTATCGCGTCGGGGGTGCACGGCATGTTCGCGCCCTCGGCGACGGCCACGACCCCGTTCGCGATCAACCTCTCGGCGTCGGCGGCGTTCAGCTCGTTCTGCGTCGCGCAAGGGAACGCGACCTCGCACGGCACCTCCCACACGCTGGCCCCGGCCTTGTAGTCGGCGCGCGGCCGGCGCTCGACGTACTCGGAGACGCGGCGGCGCCTGACCTCCTTGAGGTCTTTAAGCAGCTCGAGGTCGATGCCGTCGGGGTCGTAGACCCGCCCGCCAGAATCGCTGCACGCCACGACCTTGGCGCCGAGCTGCTGCAGCTTCTCGATCGTGTAGATCGCGACGTTGCCCGACCCGCTGACGACGCACGTGCGCCCCTCGAGCGCCTCGCCGCGCGCGGCCAGCATCTCGGCCGCGAAGTAGACGCAGCCGTAGCCCGTCGCCTCCTTGCGCACGCGCGAGCCGCTCCAATCGAGCCCCTTCCCGGTCAGCACGCCCGCCTCGTAGCGGTTCGTCATGCGCTTGTACTGTCCGAACAGGTACCCGATCTCGCGCTCCCCGACGCCTATGTCCCCGGCGGGTACGTCGGTGTACTCGCCCAGGTGCCGATGCAGCTCGGTCATGAAGCTCTGGCAGAAGCGCATGACCTCGTGCTCGCTCCTGCCCTTGGGGTCGAAGTCGCTGCCGCCCTTGCCCGCGCCGATCGGCATGCCGGTGAGGGCGTTCTTGAACATCTGCTCGAACGACAGGAACTTCACCGTGTCGAGCGTGACAGTGGGGTGGAAGCGCAGGCCGCCCTTGTACGGCCCCAGGGCGCTGTTGAACTGGATGCGGAAGCCGCGGTTGACGTGCACCACGCCCTGGTCGTCGACCCACGGGACGCGGAAGATCACCTGCCGCTCCGGCTCGCAGATGCGGTCGATCAGCTTGTCCTCGAGGTACTCCGGGTGCTTCGCCACCAGCGGGCCCAGGCAGCTGAGCACCTCGTCGACGGCCTGCAGGAAGTCGCGCTCGCCCTGGTTGCGGTGCTCGATGCGGGCGTAGATCTCGCGCAGGGCGTCGCTGCTGTCGAGTTTGTCGCCGGACATGAAGGAGAAGATAAGCCCTTTCATGGGCGCGCAGCGCGAGATCTCCTCGAGTGAACGCGAGGGGCGTAGCAGCCTCGCCCTCTCAGGCGCAGCGGTCCGTCATGCGTTCGGGCGTAGCGACGTCTGCTTCACCCGCACGGAGCCGTGGCGCTACGACGCTATACGTCGCAAGGGCAGCTGATGCTCGCTTCGTGAGCCTTCACAGCCCTGCTTGTCGAACACGGGAGAGGGCCAAGGGAAAGCGCCCACCCAAGGGTGGGCGCCTCGGTCGACCGTGGCCACCCCTTTCCTTTACATCGCCAAGCCTCAATGAAGTCCCGTTCGTTCGCCGACGGGTGCCGAGGGAGGCCACGGTAAGGCCCAAGCGGCGACGCGTGTACGGTCTTGGCGAACGAGCATCGGAGGGCAGGACCTCTAGGACGCGCCGGCATGTTCATAGTAGAACACAGTACTTGGAAATGTAATGAAAAGGGGTTCGGGGAAAAGACTTGACGGAAGCTCTCTTCTGGTCTACTGTCACGGTGGGGGGAATATCTGGTCGGAGCCTCTAGAGGTTCCGACCAGCTGTTCGCCCAAGCCAAAGCGAAGAAGGAGTTGGCATGGCGAACGAGAAGCTA
>DATGNP010000143.1:0-3448 GCA_035306665.1 Trueperaceae bacterium | reverse complement strand
GGTGTGCGCCATGCCGGCGATGATGTGGCGTTGTGCGAGGAGGTAGACGATCGCGATCGGCACGATCGACACGACCGAGCCGGCCATGACGACGTTCCACTCGGTCGTGAACTGGCCCTGCAGGGTCGCAAGGCCCAGGGGGAGGGTCATGAGCTCGGTCGAGCGGATGACCACGAGCGGCCACAGGAACGAGTTCCAGCTGGCCATGAAGGCGAGCACCGCGAGGGTGGCCATCGCGGGGCGGATGAGGGGGAGGATGATGCGCCCGAAGATCCGTAGGTGGCCGGCGCCGTCGATCGTCGCGGCCTCGTCGAGCTCGCGCGGGACCCCTTCGACGGCCTGCTTGAGCAGGAAGATCCCGAACGCGGAGGCGATCGAGGGGGCGATGAGCGCGAAGTAGGTGTCGTTGAGCTGCATCTTGGTCATCTGGATGAACAGCGGGACCACGAGCACCTGCAGGGGGATCATGAGGGTCGCGAGGTACAGCGCGAACACGACGTTCTTGCCGCGGAAGGTCAGCCGTCCGAAGGCGTAGCCGGCCATCGACCCGGTCACGAGCTGCAGGAGCGTCGAGGCGATCGCGATGCCGAAGGAGTTCGCGACGATGCGCCACATGGGCATCGCCTCGAGCAGGCGTGCGTAGGCGTCGAGCGTCGGGTCCTCGACGATCAGGGTGGGTCCGCTCGCGAGGGTCCCGTCGGGGGTGATCGAGGTGATCACGGTCCACAGGAACGGGAAGAGCATGATCGCCGCGCCGAGCGTCACGCCCACGTAGAGCGCGAGGCGGCGCGCGGTGATCCGGCGCGGGCGGGTGCCCGCGGGGGCAAGGTGCTCCCGGGAGGTGGGGCGGGGCGCCGTCGTCGTCGTGTCAGGCATGGGTCACCCACTTGCGTTGGCCGCGGATCTGCAGGGCGGTCACGCCGAGGATCACGATGAACAGCAGCCACGACAGGGCCGAGGCCTCGCCTGCGCGGCCGTAGCGGAAGGTCAGGTCGTAGATCTGCCCGACGACGACCTGGCTCGCCCCTGCGGGTCCGCCGCCGGTCATGACGTAGACCTGGTCGAACACCTGGAAGCCGTTGATGAGGGAGATCACCACGACGAAGAACGTCGAGGGGCTCAGCAGCGGCAGGGTGATGTGCCGGAACCTCTGCCACGCGGACGCGCCGTCGACCCGGGCGGCCTCGAGCAGCTCGCCCGGGATCGCCTGGAGACCGGCGAGGAGGATGACCATGACGAAGCCGAGGTCCTTCCACGCCGAGGCGAGGATGATCGACGGCATCGCCCACTGCGGGTCGGTCCACCAGCCCGGCTGCGGCAGGCCTACCGCGCCGAGCACGGTGTTGACCAGGCCGTTCGTGGGGTTGAGCAGCCACTGCCACACGAGCGCGACCACGACCCAGCTGGTCACGACGGGCAGGAAGTAGGCGGCCCGGAAGAAGCTGCGGCCCTTGAACGCCTGGTTGAGGGCGAGCGCGAGGGCGAGCCCGCCCACGTACACGAGCGGCAGGTACCCGGCGATGTAGCCGAGGGTGTGGCCGAAGATGCGCCGCGTGGTGGGGTCGGTGAGCAGCTTGGTGTAGTTGTCGAGCCCGATGAACTCCATGGGCGACAGCAGGTTCCACTTGTGCAGCGAGACCCACAGGGACGCGCCCATCGGGGTCGCGGTGAACAGCAGGAGGGGGATCGCGGAGGGGGCGAGGAAGAACAGCACCCATGCGGTGTTGCGTCCCCGCCGACGACGGCGCGTCGGGGCGGGGGTGCGCGAGGTGAGGCGGGGCGCCGTCGTCGGCGTCGTGAGGGTCATGAGGTGGCCTCGACGCTCGTGTGCAGTCGCGCGCGGACGAGCTCGCCCTGGTCGCCCGTGGCGCCGGTGGAGTCGAAGGGGGAGGCGAGCACGAGGGATGCGGCGCCGAGGGCCCAGTTGAACTCGTCCCACGCCTCGATCACGAACGGCAGCCCGCGCCGCGAGGGGACGAGGTGGCCGCGGAAGGACGCCTCGAAGCCGGGCTCCCAGTGCTGCCACGCGTCGATGCCCTCGCCGAGGATGATGACGATCTCGGGGTCGATCGTGTGGACCACGCCCGCGAGGGCGCTGCCGAGGCGTTCGCCGGCTTCGCGGTAGATCTCGCGGGCGGCGGGGTCGCCGGCCTCGGCGGCCTGGCGCAGGCCTGCGACCGTGCCGCGTGGGCCGATCACGCCGCGCTCGAGGGCGGTGCGCACGAGCGCGTCCTCGCCGATGTGCGCCTCGAGGCAGCCGCGCGAGCCGCAGCCGCACAGCGGGCCGTCGAGGGTGAGCGGCACGTGGCCGATCTCGCCCGCGCCGCCCGCTGCGCCGCGGTACAGCGCGCCGTCGACGACGATCCCGCAGCCGATGCCTCGCCCGATCGTCACCACGAGGTAGGTCGAGTGGTCGCGGCCCTCGCCGTAGAGGCGGTCCGCGACGGCGAGGGTGTTGACGTCGTTCTCGACCAGGACGGGTACGCCCAGGGCGCGGCGCAGCACGGGGCCCACCTGGGCGTCGGTCCAGCCGAGCGTGGGGGCGTCGACCACGCCGCTCGCCTGGGAGTCGACCGAGCCGGGGATGCCGACGCCGACGCCGAGGAGCGTGCCGGCGTGGTCGTCGACGGCCGAGCCGAGGATGTGGCCGAGCGCGTCGAGGGCGTCCGGGGCGTCGGGGTTGAAGGGGTGGGAGGTCGAGGAACGGACCGTGCCGTCGAGGCCGACGTCGACGATCGCGACGTGGTTCGCGGTGACCTTCGCGCCGATAGCGCCGACCTGCCGCTCGACGAGGCCCAGGAGGCGGGCGGGGCGGCCACCCTGCGAGGGGGCGTGGTCGAGCTCGGTGACCAGGCCGCGGGAGATGAGGAGCTTGGTGACCTGCGTGACCGTCGCGGGGGAGATGTCGAGGGTCCGGGCGATGTCCGCGCGGGAGGTGGGACCGCGCGTGCCGAGCAGGCCGAGGACGGCGCTGGGCACGAGGTCGCCGCGAGCGGCGGGGCGGTCGTTGCTCACCGGGTGACTCCTTTGTTCACACCTTTATTTAGGAGCAAACTAACGGGAGGGGGTGGGGGTGTCAAGGATGGTGTCTGGCCAGTGGGCAGTCCGGTCGTTAGCCTCCGGCCTGGGAGGTCGGACATGGAAGGGTTCTATGCCTGGGCTAGTGCCTCGGCACCCGTGGTGACCGTGGCCGCCGGAGTCGCGGGTCTCATTGCTTCTGCGCACGCGATCCGACAGGGGTGGGTTCAGCGGAGTCGCTCGGCAAGCTTCGGTCGCATGCGTGAGTACGCGAAGCTCGCAACCTCGCTCCCACCCGGGATCGAGCAGGAACGCGCCTCTCGCGAAGTCCGCGTCCTTCTCGAGGTCGATCGGCGGCTGCGCGTGAAGGAGCTAGAAGAAGCCCTGTCACCGAGAACTCCCCGGTGGTTAGGGCTCGTCACCTTCGTCG
>DATGNP010000142.1:0-2139 GCA_035306665.1 Trueperaceae bacterium | reverse complement strand
CGCGCCCGATGCTCGAGAACATGCTGGCCGCCGACGCCGCCGGGGCGCTGGTGATGCCGGCCTCGCCCGGCTTCTACCACCGCCCGGCGAGCATCGGCGACCTCGTCGGCAGCGTCACCGCGCGCGTCCTCGACCACCTCGGCGTCGAGCACGACCGGGTGCCCCGGTGGGGAGGACAGGGGTGAGCGGGGTCGCCGCCCTGATCGCCGCAGCCGGCACGGGCACCCGGCTAGGCCGCGGGCCGAAGGCCCTGCTAGAGGTGGGCGGGCGCACGCTCCTCGACCTCGCGGTCGCCGCCCTGGCGCCCCACGTCGACGAGGTCGTCGTGGCGGTGCCGGAAGGCGCGCTGGGGTCGTGGCCGGCGCGGCCGGGCGTGGCCTACGTCGCCGGGGGCGCCACGCGCCAGGAGTCCGTGCACGCCCTGGTGCGGGCGACCGCGGCCGGGACCGTGCTGGTCCACGACGTGGCGCGGCCCTTCCTGACCGCCGACGTCGTCGCCCGCGTGCTCGCCGCCGCTCGCGAGCACGGCGCAGCCACCGCCGCCCTGCCCGTCACCGACACCGTCGTCACGGCGTCCGGCGACGAGCTCGACCGCGCCAGCCTGCGAGCCGTGCAGACCCCCCAGGGCTTCGACAGGGCCCTGCTCCTCGAGGCCCACGAGGCGGCCCTGGCCGCCGGCGCCACCGCGACCGACGACGCCGCCCTCGTCAGGCGCCTGGGCAGGCGCGTGGCGCTAGTCGAAGGCAGCCCGCTCCTGATCAAGGTCACGCGCCCCGACGACCTCCTGCTGGCCGAGGCGCTGGCGCGGCGCCTCACGGCGCCCGCGGGGACGGGTTGAGCGGCGCCGCGTCCGGCCACGCGCGCCCGCCGAGCGGCGCGGGCGAGGCGCCGAGGCGCGCGGGCGGGTGGAACGGCGCCGTTACCGCCCACGAGCGCGCGCCCGGCAAGGTGAACCTCGGCCTCGCCGTGCTCACGCGGCGCGGCGACGGCTTCCACGAGCTGGAGACGCTGTTCGCGCGGCTCGAGCTGGCCGACGAGCTCGAGCTCGCGCTGCTCCGTGACCGGCCGGGAGAGGTCGACATGTCCGTTGAGGCCGACCCCTACCCGGGCGCGCCCGAGTGGTTCGCGGCCTCGGTGGCCGCGCTGCCCGCCGACGCCGGCAACCTGGCGGCCCGAGCCGCCGCTGCCTACCTGGAGCGGTGGGCAGCGGCCGAGGGGCGCGAGCCGCCCGGCGCGACGCTGCGCCTCGTGAAGCGCCTGCCGGTCGCCGCCGGCCTGGGCGGCGGCTCGTCGGACGCGGGCGCCGCGCTGCGGGCGCTGGTCCGGCTCGTCCCGGGCGAGGTCGACGTGCCCGCGCTCGCGCTCGAGCTAGGCTCCGACGTGCCGTTCTTCGTCTCGGGCGCGTCGGCCGCGCTGGCGCGGGGTCGCGGCGAGCGCCTGCTGCCGGCCGCGGTACCGGCGCTGCCGCTGGTCCTGGCCAAGCCGGCCCTTACGGTGTCGGCGGCCGAGGCCTACGCCGCCCTGGTGGGGTTCACCGGTCGGCTCGGGCACGAGGCCGCGCTGGCCGCGCTGGCGCGGGGCGAGGAGCCGGGCTGGCGGAACGGGCTGCAGGCCGGCGTCATGCGCGCCCACGGCGAGGTGCGCGAGCTCCTCAAGGACCTGCGCGACCTCGGCCTGCGCGGGGTGCTGATGTCGGGGAGCGGCCCGACGTGCTTCGGGGTCGCGGCGAGCGACGAGGCGGCCGCGGCGGCGGCGGCGGCGCTGCGCGCGCGTCGTCCCGACCTGTGGGTCGTGTCCACGCGCACGTCGGGAGGCTAGCTCGCCTCAGCGCTCGCGCCTGCCGAACTCCCGGCCGCGCTCGACGTCCTCCTGCACCAGCAGGTCCTCGCCCGCGAGGGACTCGACGTGGTGCCTGAGCTCGTGCGTCAGCGTCTCCCACGCCTCCTCCTCCCAGTCGAAGCCGGGGTCGGCCTCGGCGATCGCCCGGAACGAGCCGTAGTAGAGCGCGACGTGCCGCCCCAGTCCCTCCGGGCCGCCGAGGAAGCTGTCGGGGCCGGGGTCGAGGTACTCGCCCATGCGGTACACGTCCTCGTCGAAGCCCTCCTCGGGCTTCGCCTGCGGCAGCACGTGGACGCCCTG
>DATGNP010000141.1:0-17062 GCA_035306665.1 Trueperaceae bacterium | reverse complement strand
CCACGCCGTCCCCCACCAGCTCGACCTCTTCCGCGAGGTCGAGGGGCAAGTACTCGCCGCTGAAGAGGTCGAGCTGGTGGGGGACGGCGTGGTCGCCGCGCGCCGCGACGTCCGCGAACGAGAGCGTCGTGTCGCTCATGCCGATGGGGTCCAGTACGCGCTCCGCGAGCGCGGCGGCGTAGCCGTCCCAGAGCTCGCCGTGCGCGGCGCCGGCGGCCGCGGCCGCGACGTAGCCGGCCGTGGCCACGACCTGGTTCGAGTACTGGAACGCCTCGCCGAAGGCCGTGAAGAACTCGAACGTCGCGAGCGACGCCACGACGTCCTCGGCGCTCAGCTCGGCGGCGTTGAAGGTGAGCTCGAGGTCGCGGCGCGGCACGCCGGTGCAGGCGCACAGCAGGTTCCTGACCGTGATCGTGCGGGTCAGCTCGGGGTCGGCGACGGCGAACTCCGGCAGCACCTCGATCGCCGGCGTGTCCCAGGCGAGCAGGCCCTCGTCCACGAGCCGCGCCGTCAAGAGCGACGTCAGCGACTTGCCCACCGAGCCGATCATCATCCGGGTGTCCGGCGTCACCGGGTCGCCGCCGCGCGCGGTGACGCCGAAGCCGGCGGCGTAGGCGACCTCGCCGCCGGCGACGACGGCCAGGGACGCTCCGGGCACGCCGAGGGCCTCCATCGCCCGCGTCACGAAGGCCTCCAGCTCGGGGACCACCTCCGCCACGGGCCTCGGCTCGAGGCCGGAGAGGTCGGTCTCCGCGACGGCCGCGAGCTCCAGGCCCGTCACGACGACGTTCACCTGCGCCGCGCGCCGCTGCAGCGCCTCCGCCTCGGCCGCGACCAGCACCACGTACGTCTCGCCGCCGACGACCTGGGCGAAGGCCTGGTAGAGGGTCCCCGCGTCGCCGGCGTCGTAGTTCTGTACGACGCTGCGGTCGACGCCGCCCTGGGAGGGCGGCTCGAGCGTCTCGTAGGGCTCGAGGTCGAACCCGGGCACCGCCAGCGCCCACGCCCGCGCGATCGCGGCCTCGGGGTCGTCGTCCGCCACGACCACGATCGGCAGCCGGACGCCGCCCTCGGGGCTCACCACGGCCACGAAGCCTTCGCCCGCCTCGACCTCCCACCCGGTGGGGACCGGGACCGTGAAGCGTCCCTGCGGGTCGGCGTAAGAGGCCGCAGCGCCCGCGGCGGCGGGCTCGTCGCCCGCGTCCCGCGTCAGCGCGAACGGGAAGGCCTGACCGGCCTGCGTGAAGGTGCCGGCGATCTCGTCGCCGGCCAGCGTGCCGGCGAAGGTCGGGTCGCCGGGCACGCCGGCGATCGTGAACGTGACGCTCTCGCCCGCGACGGTGACGCCGCCGAGCGGCAGCCCCGTGGCGCCTTGGGCGGGGATGTCGATGGTGCCGCTCCAGGCGCCGTCCGCGGCGGCGAGCGTGACCACGACATCGAGCGGCATGCCCGGGACCGCGATCGCTCCCCGCCAGGTGCCGGCGGCGCCGGTGGGCTCCTGGGCGGCCGCCAGGAGGCCGGCGGTCAGGAGGCAGACGGTGACGACGTGCTTCAGGACTCGTGTGCGCAAGGTGTGGCTCCTCTGCGTGGGGGTGCCGCGCCCGGTCGGCCGGCCGGAGGCGGTCCGCCGGGACGCGAGCCAGCTACCGTAACCGGCCGGCGCATGAGGTCGGTTAGCCCGTCGCGGCCGTGTGGCAGCGGCCGCGACGGGCCCGGGTGCGGTCGCGTACCGCCGTCCGCTCCGGGGACGCCCGCGGCGCTCGCGGCCGTACGCGGCCGGCCGGGTCAGGCGCGCGGCAGCAGCGCCCGCAGGTACGTCCAGCGCGTGAGCAGGAAGAACGCGAGCTGCACGGCGGCGAAGAGGCCCACGACGATCAGCGCGTAGCCGATCACGGCCGCCCTGTCGGCGCCGACGGTGCCGATCAGCGCCCCGAGGGCGTTGAGGGCGAACAGCGCGTGCACGCCGCCGACAGCGAACGGGAGCAGGAACACGAGGGCGACCTGGCGGCCGACCACCTGGCCGGCCTCGCGGCGCGTGATGCCGATGCGCTTGAGGCGCGTGAAGAGCCTCCTGTCGTCCGGGAGCTCGGTGAACAGCTTGAAGTAGATCAGGCTGCCGGCGCCGATGAAGAACAGCACGGAGACGAAGAGCCCGGCGAACATCGACAGGCCGAGCGTCTGGCGCACCATCACGAACGTCGCGTGCTTGTTGGCGACGAGCGCCGCGCTCTCGCTCGGCACCGCCTGCGAGACGGCGGTGCCGAGGGCCGTGCTCCTGTCGGCGCCCGGCCAGTCGTAGACGGCCAGCGTCACCCTCCCCAGGCGCGCGGCCTCCCGCTCCCACGCCGCGTCGTCGACCACGTACCAGGTGGAGGCCAGGTAGGGCGGCACGGTGGTGGGCGGCGTCACGCCGCGCGCCGCGATCGCCCCCGGCGCGCCGGCGTCGCCGAGCAGCCTGAAGGCCGCTGCCCGTGACGGCTCCTGCGCGCCGGCCCGCTCGCCCACGGGCGCGAGCCAGGCCGGTTCCCCGAAGCCGCCCGGCGCCTCGAGGGCGTTGAGGAACCCGAGGTAGGCGGACTCGGCGACGAGAGCGAGCCAGTCCGTGCCCTCCTCGCCGGGGAGAGCGTACGGCGCGTCGACGAGGGGCAGGTCGGCGGATACGCTCGCCGTGACCCCGTGGTCGCGGAGGAGGGCGTCCACCTGGGCCCGGGTCAGCTGCGGTCGTCCGTCACCCGTCTCGACGAGGGTGAGGGCGTGGGGGAACTGGCCGTCGACGGTCGCGAAGTACTGACGCGACACGACGTAGAACGTCCCGGCGGCGGCGAGCACCACGGCGCTGAGGCTGGCGATGTTGGCCAGCAGCCTGGCGTTGTCGGAGAGTCGGAACACCAGCTGCGACACGACGAGCATGCGCGTGCCGCGCAGGTAGGCGAGCGACCGCGCCAGGCGGCGCGTCACGAACACGCTGCCCTGCGTGAAGGCCAGGTAGGTGCCGACGACCACCACCGTGACGACGGGGAGGAAGGCCGCGGCCACCATGGCGCCCTGGACGGCGGTCGCGACGGCGTAGCCGCCGGCGACGAGCGCGAACCCGAGCACCGCCGCCCAGGCGCGGGCGCGGGGCTTCACTCGCGGCTTGCTCGCCTCCTTCAGCATCTCGAGTACGGTGCGCCGACCCACGGCCCCGGCCCCGACGACGGTCACGAGCTGGAAGAGGACGAAGAACCCGCAGGCGGTGAGCGCCAGCGCGCGCGGGACGAGGGCGAACGACAGCGGCTCGTCGATGAGCAGCACGCGCGCGATCGCCATCAGGAACAGGCGCGAGAACAGCAGGCCCAGCGCGACGCCGGCCGCGATCGCGGCCAGGGACAGGAACGTGTTCTCGAGCCAGATCAGGCGCCTGAGCTGGCCCCGCGTCGTGCCCATCAGCGTCAGGAGCCCGAACTCCTTGTTGCGCGCGCGCAGGAAGGCGCCGCTCGAGTAGAGGACGAAGAAGAACGCGAAGACGGCGATGAGCACGAGGCAGACCGTCAGCACGTTCCGCGTGACCGGGCCCCCGTAGAGGTAGCCGCCCTGCACGTCGGGGTGGAACAGGAACTGCGCGTAGACGAAGAAGAGCGCGACCGAGAACGTGCTCGAGAGCAGGAAGGCGGCGTAGCGCAGCCAGCTGCCCCTGAGGTTGCTGAGCGCGAGCTGCGCGAACGTCACGACGCGAAGCCTCCCATCGCGCTGAGGGTGTCGAGCAGCTGCTGGAAGAACGCCTGGCGGCTGCCGCCGCGCCTGAGCTCGGTGAACGCGCGGCCGTCCCTGATGAACACGACGCGGCGGCAGAAGCTCGCCGCGAACGGGTCGTGGGTGACCATGACGACCGTCACCCCCTGCTCCTCGTTGAGCGCCCGCAGGGCCTGCATCACGTCGTTCGCGGACTTGGAGTCGAGGTTGCCCGTCAGCTCGTCGGCCAGCACGACGGCGGGGTCGTGGACGATGGCCCGGGCGATCGCGGCGCGCTGCTGCTGGCCGCCCGAGACCTCGTAGGGCATGCGGTCGAGCACCGGCGCGATCCCGAGCGTGCCCGCCACGCGCGCCAGGCGCGCGTTCATGTCGTCGACGGGCACCCTGTCGAGCACGAGGGGCAGGAGCACGTTCTCGCGCAGGGTGAGCGTGTCCAGGAGGTTGAAGTCCTGGAAGACGAAGCCCAGGCGCCGGCGTCGGAAGAGCGCGAGCTGCTCGGCGTCCATGCCGGCGGGGTCCTGGCCGCCGATGCGCACCGAGCCCGACGTGGGCGTGTCGATCGTCGAGAGCAGGTTCAGGAGCGTCGTCTTCCCGCTGCCCGACGGCCCCATGATGCCGAGGAACTCGCCCCGCTCGACCCGCAGGTCGAAGTCCTGCAGGGCCGTGTGGCTGGCCCCGCCCCGCGTGCCGCCGTAGACCTTCGTGAGCCCGCGGGCCTCGAGCACGGCCTCGGCGGCTCCCGCCGTGCTGACGACCGGTGTCCCCTGGCTGTCCCCGTGCCTGCCTGTCATGAGCGTCGTGTCCGTCACGTGCGCCTCCTCACGGCCCCGATGCTCGCAGGGCGCGGCGGAGGCGAGCCATCGCGGAAGCTTACGCCCTGCGGCCGAACCTTACGGCTCCGTCACCCTGGCCGGGCGCGCGCCTCCCTCCTCGCCGAGCCGGTGCACGCCGGCCGCCCGCAGCCTCACCGTGGCCGTCGTGCCCTCCCCGACCCGGGAGGCGAGGGTCAGCTCGTGGCCCATGCGGCGGCAGACCTCGGAGGCGACGTGGAGCCCCATGCCCGTCGAGGCGCCGAACGCCCGGCCGTTGGCGCCGGTGAAGAAGCGGTCGAACACACGCGGCAGGTCCTCGGGCGGGATGCCGACGCCGCGGTCGGCGACGGCGATCGTCGCGCCGCCTGGCTCGGCCGCGACGCCCACGGTCACCGCCGCGCCGGCGGGGCTGTACCTGACCGCGTTCGTCAGGAGCTGCCTGAGCACGACGCGCAGCCACTTGGGGTCGGTGACCGCGACGACCTCGGGCGGCGCCTCGACGCGGGGGTAGACCTCGGCGCGGATGAAGGCGCCCCGCAGTTCGTTCAGCGCCGTTCGCGCCAGTGCCACCAGGTCGGTCTCGGTCGGGCGGTAGTCGAGCTCGAAGCGCCCGAGCCGCGCCGCCGCGAGCATCAGGTCGAGCCCCTGGGACAGGCGCTCGGCCTCCTCGTCGACGTCGCCCCACGCCGCCTCGTCGCGCCGCGAAGCGGCGAGCTGGATCACGTTCAGCGGCGTCTTCATCTGGTGCACCCACATGTCGACGAACGTCCTGTGCTCCTCGGCTGCCCGCCTGTGGCCCGCCAGCTCCGCGGCCGCCGCCGCCTGCGAGGCCTCGAGCAGGCGCGCGAACGCGCGCTGCTCGCGCGAGGCCGGGCGGGGGAGGGGCGCGGCCTCGGCGGCGAGGCCCCGCTCGAGGCGCCGCGCGACCTCGCGCCGGAATGGCGCCTTGCGGAGGGCGTCCACGGCGAGGACGACGGCTAGCGTGACGAGGGCGAGGAGCAGCACGTACCAGGCCTCGCCCCAGGTGAGGGGCGCCACGCCGAGGTGCACGACGAGCAGGAGGAAGCACACGGCCAGCGTGTACGCCGCGATCAGCGGCAGCTGGTCGGCGAGCACGTCGCGCGGCCTCATCGCTCCGCGCGCGCCGCGCCGGCCGCCCCCACGTCGAGCGCGTAACCCTCGCCGCGCACGGTCCGCACGGCCTCGGCCAGCCCCAGCGCGGCCAGCTTGCGCCGCAGCCGGTTCACGTTCACGGTGAGGGTGTTGTCGTCGACGAACTGCTCGTCGTCCCACAGCGTCTGGAGCAGCGAGGCGCGCCGCACCACGCGCCCGCCGGCGCGCAAAAGGGCCTCGAGCAGCAGTCCCTCGTTGCGCGAGAGGACCGCCCGCCGGCCCGCGTACGACGCCTCGAGGCGGTGGGGGTCGTAGGCGAGCCCAGCGTGCTCGACCGCGGCCGCCTCGGGCGGGGGAGCGCTGTACTCCCCGTAGGCGCGGCGCAGCGCCGCCCGCACCTTGGCCGTGACGAGCTCGAGGCTGAAGGGCTTGACGACGTAGTCGTCGCCGCCGTTCTCGATCGCCATCACCTGGTCCATGTCGCCGCCCCGGGCCGTGATGAACACGATCGGCACCGTGGAGACGGTGCGGAACTGGCGGCACCAGTAGAAGCCGTCGTACCAGGGGAGGTTCACGTCCAGGAGCACGAGGTCGGGGGAGACGGCGACGAACTCGCTCTTGAGGTCGTCGAAGCGGCGCGCCGTGACGGCCTCGTGGCCGTAGCGGGCCAGGTGCGCGGCGAGCGCCGCCGCCAGCTTCGGCTCGTCCTCGACGATGTAGATCCGGCTCATCCCGCGAGAGAGACTAACGCCGACGGGCCCCGCGCGCCGTCCCCGACGCTGCCGGTCCGCCGGCGCAGCGCTGCACCGGCGGCGCCGACGGCTCAGCCCCCGACGCTGCCTGTCACGACGTAGACGGCCAGCCCGCCGCTCACCGTCGCGGTCACGCGGGCGCCGCGCACGTCGGGGTGGCCGGCCACGCGGCCGGCGTCGCTCGTGAGCAGCGCGAAGCGCCAGCGGGTCGCGCCGCGCCCGAGTCGGTCGAGGGACCGGCGCGTCAAGGCCGCCGCCTTCGCCGCGTCGCCGAGGCGCACGCCGTAGGGGAGGTTGCTGACGATCAGGCCGTGCCTGGCGCCCAGCGAGCCGAGGTCGAACGCGAGGCTGTCGGCGGCGTGCAGCTTCACGCCGGCGTGGCCCGCCGCGTCCAGGTTCGCCCGCGCCGCCGCCAGCACCCGGGCGTCGGCGTCGATGCCGAGCAGGTGCGGGGTCGGCGCGGCCGACGTCGGGGCCGCCGGGGCGTCGACGTCGCCCTCGACGCCCCCGGCCGGGTCCACGCCGAGTCGCCGCCTGACCTCGCGCCACCGCCCGGGCCGGAACCAGCCCGCGCGCTCGAAGGCGAAGGACCGGGCGCGGCCCGGCGCGAGGCCGGCGAGGGCGTCGCCGACCTCGATCAGGACGGCGCCGGAGCCGCAGAACGGGTCGACGACGACGTCGGGGCTCGGCTGCTCGGCCAGGCCGAGCAGCGCGACCGCGGCGGCGAGCGTCTCGCGGGCCGGCGCCTCGCCCACCCGCGTGCGCAGGCCGCGCCGGTGCAGGTGCTCGCCCGAGGTGTTGAGGCTCACCGTGCACCTGTCGTGCTCGAGCCGCACGTGGAACTCGAGCTCGGCGTCGGGCTCGGGCCTGGGCCTCAGGCCCAGCTCGCCCATCCGCCTGGCGATGGCCCCGGTGACGGCGCGGGCCAGCTCGTCGCCCGCCTGCAGCCGCGAGCGCCGCGACGACATCCGCAGGGCGTACGACCCCGCGAAGCCCAGGTGCACCTCCCACGGCAGCCGCCGCGCCCTGTCGTGGAGCATCGCGGCCGACGCGGCGGGGAACGTCCCCAGCCGGAGCAGGACGCGGGAGGCCGTGCGCAGGCCCAGGTTCGCCGCCATGATCCCCTCGAGGTCGAGGGGGAGCGTCACGCCCCCGGGCTCGACCCGCGCCGCGGCGGGGTCCGAGACGAGCCCGGCGCCCGCGAGCTCCTCGAGGAGCAGCGGCTCCAGGCCCAGCGCCACCGGCACGAAGCACTCGAACGGCGCGGTGAGGAGCCACCTCCTCACGCGCCGTTCGAGCGCCCTGGGCGTGAGCTGCTCGGGGCCGTCGGTCACGGCCACCAGGCTAGCCCGGCGGGCCGGTCAGTCCTCGGGCTCCCACAACGGGTTCTCGGCCCTGAAGTAGTGCCAGGCCCAGGGGTCGTCGCCCATGTCGACGCCGAGGTTCGTCGCCCACGAGTAGAAGGTGGCCCAGCGGCCGTCGCCGCTGATGCGCGGCTCGATCTGGTCCCAGTCGTCAGGCAGGGTGTCGTCGAGGCCCACGGTGACGACCGCGACCCGGCCGGTCCGGCGGTCCTTCACTTAGGCGAAGCCGTTGGCGCACAGGCCGAGGTGACACGCGTCCGGGTCGTCGGCGTGGGGCGCGAGGTTGGTCGCGTAGGAGCCGAAGGCCACGTAGCGCCCGTCGTACGAGACGGTCGGCAGCACCGAGTCGGAGTCGGCGGCGTCGCCCCCCGCGTTCGTGCTAACGAGCTCGAGCTCGCCCGTCACGAGGTCCTTGACGTACACGTCGTCGGCCCTGTCGGCGCCCTGGTCGTTCTCGGTCGCGCGCGGGAGGTTCGCTGCGTCGGCGTGGAACGCGACGACGCGTCCGTCGGCGCTGAGGGCCTGGCCCCGCACCCAGGCGGCGCGGTCCGCGACGGTGCCGGCAGCGTCGGTGCCCACCAGGTGCGTCGCCCCCGCCGCGACGTCGAGCGCGTACACGTCGTCGAACCCGTTGTCGTCGGCGTCCGCGAACGGGTGCGGGGTCTCGAACGCGACGACCGCGCCGTCGGCCGACATGGCCACGGGCCTCAGGCGCGCGAAGCCGCCCCCGGGCAGCGCGCCGAGCCGCGTGAACGACAGCGGGTCCAGGTCCACGACGTAGCCCGCCTCCTGCGGGGAGCCCGGGGTCCAGGCGGCCAACAGCAGGCGCGACCCGTCCTGGCTCAGCGCCACGGCCTTGGTGCGCTGGAGGCCGTCGGGGTCGTCGACGAGGACCGCGTCGCCCGTCGCGAGGTCCACCACGGCCACCGCGGCGCCGGCGCCGTAGGCGACGCGCCGGCCGTCGCCGCTGATGACGACGGGCCCTTCGCCCCCGACGGCGGTGCCGTCGCTCGCGGCGCTGACCAGGAGCAGCTCGCCGGTCTCCATGTCCTTCACGTAGACGCCGTGCGCGCCGTTCGCGTCCGCGTCGGGCAGCGCCGCCGCGTCGGTGTCGAACGCGACGAAGCGCCCGTCGGCGCTGACGTCCCAGGAGGACGACAGGGGCATCGCGAGGGGCGCGCCGGCCGCGGTCGCGGTCACGAGCTCGGGGGGCGCGCCCCAGTAGTCGTAGGGCAGGTCGTCGATGGTGAAGGAGGCCTCGGCCTCGACGACGCCGCCGTCCCACAGCGTGGCGCGCAGGCCGACGTCGTACTCGCCCTCGCGGCCGTAGCCGCGGAACAGCACGTCGGTGTGCGACTCGACCTCGAGCCCACCGAAGCGCCAGAGGTACGAGGCCACGTCCTCACCCGCCAGCAGCTCCGAGGCGTCGAGCTCCCAGAAGACGCTCCCCTCGAACCTGTCGTCCGGCAGCGGCCTCACGACCAGGCTCTGGGCCGGTGGGTTCGGCGGCGGCGCGCCGCCCCCGCAGGCGGCGAGCGCGGGCGCGAACAGGGCGAGGCAGGCGAGCAGCGAGCGGCGGTCCCTCATGTCTCCTCCTCCGAGAGCGGTAGCCCGCTCGTTCCAAGGGAGAGGCTGTCAGGGGCGGCGTCACGCGCGCGTTACGCGGCTGGAGGCGGGGGCGGCCAGGACCGTCCGCACGCGGCGCGTCCCGCGCCGCCGGCGGGGACGCCGGGCGCGGGGCGCGACGACGCGGACGCCGCGGAGGCGTCTCAGACGGTGCAGGGGTCGAGCAGGTCGCGCAGGCCGTCGCCCAGTAGGCTCCAGCCGAGCACGGTCCAGACGATCGCCAGGCCGGGCACGAAGGCGGGGTAGGGGCTCATCGCGAGGAACCCCTGCGCCTCGCGCAGCATGTTGCCCCACGAGGGCACGTCCGGCGGGGTGCCCAGCCCCAGGAACGACAGGGCGGCCTCCGCCAGCACGGCGACGGCGAGGCTGAGGCTGGCCTGCACGACGAGCGGGCCGACGGCGCCGGGCATCACGTGCCGCCACAGGATCCGGCCCTCGCCGAGGCCGAGGGCGCGGCCGGCCTCGACGTACTCGCGCTCCTTGATCGACAGGACGCTGGAGCGGGCGATGCGCGCGAAGATCGGCACGGTGGCGATGCCGATCGCGGCCATCGCCGTCAGCGTGCCCGGCTGGTAGACGGCCGCCAGCAGCAGCGCCATCAGGATCGCGGGGAACGCGTAGAGCACGTCGACGAGGCGCATCACGGCCTCGTCGAGCAGGCCGCCGGCGAACCCCGCCACCGCCCCCAGGGCGGTCCCGGCCACGAGCGCGATGCCCACCGCGATGAACCCCACGTAGAGCGTGCCGCGCGCGCCCACCAGGAGGCGCGAGAACAGGTCGCGGCCGAAGTGGTCGGTGCCGAGCCAGTGCTCGGCGGAGGGCGGCTGCAGCTGCGCGGTGAAGTCCATGGTGTTGGGCGGGTGCGGCGACCACACGAAGCCGAGGAGGGCGCCGGCGACGATCGTCCCGATCAGCAGGCCGCCCAGCCACAGGTTGTAGCGGCGCCCCGGGCCGCGCCCGCGGGCCCGCGCCGCCGTCCTCCGGCTCCGCGCCGTGGCGGGGGCGTCACTCATAGCGGATCCTCGGGTCGAGCAGCCCGTAGGAGACGTCGACGAGGAAGCCCAGGCCCACGATCGTGGCGGCGTAGAGCAGGATCTCCCCTTGCAGGAGCGGGAAGTCGCGCGTGCCGATCGCCGTCAGCGCCAGCCGGCCCAGGCCGGGCAGCGCGAACACCTGCTCGATGACGATCGAGCCGATGAACACGTTCGAGAGCGAGATGCCGAGGATCGTGACGATCGTGACCATCGCGTTGCGCAGGGCGTGCTTGAGCACCACCCCCCGCTGGCCCACGCCCTTGGCGCGGGCGGTGCGCACGAAGTCCTGCGAGAGGACCTCGAGCATCGCGGCGCGCGTCATGCGGGTCATCACCGCGGCCTGCCCCAGCCCCAGGGCCAGCACCGGCAGCACCAGGCTGCGCGCCCACCGCACGGGGTCCTCGCCCAGCGGCACGAAGCCGCTGGCCGGGAGCCACCTGAGCTCGACGGCGAAGTAGAGGATGAAGATCAGGCCCAGCCAGAAGCTGGGGATCGCGGCGCCGAGCTGCGAGAGGGAGGTCACCAGCGGGTCCCACACGGTGCCGCGCCGCAGGGCCGCGAAGATGCCGAGCGGCAGGGCCAGCAGGCACGCGACCAAGGCGGCCCCGACGGCGAGGGGCACGCTCACCCGCAGCCGCTCGCCGATGAGGCCGGCGACCGGGCGCTGGTAGTTGAGGGACTCGCCCATGTCGCCGCGCATCACGCCGCCGAGCCACGAGACGTAGCGCTCGACGGGCGGCCTGTCGAGCCCGAGCTGGGTCCTGAGCGCCTCGCGCGCCGCCGGGGAGGCGTTCATCCCCAGGATCACGGTGGCGGGGTCGCCGGGCACGGCCAGCAGCGCGCCGAACACGACCACGCTGGCCAGCAGGACGCTGAGGACGGCGGTGAGGAAGCGGCGGACTAGGAACGCGAGCATCGAGATAGCTGCGGCAAGATAGGCGGGGCGGCCGCGAGCGGCCGCCCCGGTGTCGCGCTACTGGGCGCGGTAGACCTGCACGAGGTTGATGGAGGGCGTGGGCTGGTCGGTCCAGAAGCCGTAGACGTCCCGCTGGGCGGCGACCAGGTAGGGCGAGGAGAAGACCCAGACGTTCACCGCGTCCTCGGCGATGATGCGGGCGATCTCCTGGTACTTGGCGTTCGCCTCCTCCTGCGTGAGCGCGGCCTCGGCCTCGTCGAGCAGCTCCCCGATGCGGGGGTTGTCGTAGTGGTAGTAGTAGCCGGGGTTCGCGTAGACGTTGATGTCGCGCGGCTCCGAGTGCCCGATGATGGTCATGTCGTAGTCGCCGCCGAGGAAGATCCGCTCGATCCAGGTGGCCCACTCCACGACCGACAGCTCGACGTCGATGCCGACCTGGGCGAGCTGCTGGGCGATGACCTCGCCGGTGCGGCGCTCGATGTTGTACGGCTCCGGCAGCTCGAACCTGACGGTGAAGCCGTCGGGGTAGCCGGCCTCGGCGAGGAGCTCGCGGGCGCGCTCGGGGTCGTACGGGTAGGTGTCGGTCAGGTCGACGTAGTAGTTCTCGGCCGGGCTCATGTGGGTGCCGATGACCGTGCCGAGGCCGAACATCGCGCCCTGCACGATCGCGTTCTTGTCGATCGCGTGGGTGATCGCCTGGCGGACGCGCGGGTCGTCGAGCGGCTCGACGGCGTTGTTGAGCGCCAGCGTGATCTCGGCGGTGGCCGACCCCTGCGTGCCCTTGAGGGCGGGGTTGGCCTGCACCTGCTGGAACTGCTCGGGCAGGAGCGCGACGCCGATCAGGTCGATGTCGCCCGCCTGGAGCGCCGCGAACCGCGCGTTCGGGTCGGAGACGATGCGGAACTCGGCGGAGTCGAGGTAGGGGAGGCCCTCCTCCCAGTAGTCGGCGAAGCGCTCGAGCCGCACGTGGCTGCCCGGCACGTACTCGGCGAAGACGAACGCGCCGGTGCCGACGGGCTGGCTGCGCTGGGTCTCGGCCGTGCCCGACGGGTTGATGACAGAGTCGGGCCGGGCGAGGTTGTAGAGCAGGCTGGAGCTCGGGCGCGAGAGGTGGAAGACGACGGTGTGGTCGTCGACGGCCTCGATCGACGCGATGGCCTCGTAGTACTGCGCGTTCGTGTGCCCCGACTCGGGGTCGATGGCCCGCTCGAACTTCTCGACGACGTCGGCGGCGTCGAACGCGGAGCCGTCGTGGAACGTCACGCCCTCGCGGAGGTGGAACGTCCAGGTCAGCCCGTCCTCGGAGGTCTCCCACGAGGTGGCCAGGGCCGGGACGATCTCGCCGTTCCTGTCGAAGCGCACGAGCCCTTGCATGACGTTGTCGTAGACGACGCGCGGGATCTCCTGCGAGGTCGACGCCGAGGGGTCCCAGCCCGGCGGCTCGGCCGTGATGGCCACGACGACGTGGCCGCCGCGCGTCGGCGCGGGGTCCTGCGCCGCGGCGAGCCCGCCGACGAGCAGCGTCGCCGCCAGCGCTACCGATAGCCTGTTCAACCTGGTCCTCATGCACTCCTCCGATCGCGAAAGGCCCTCTCGAGGCGGCCTTCAGCTGGCAAGGTAAGCGATGGCCGCGGCGGCGTACAGCCGCGCGGCGGCGACTGTGTCGGCCAGGCTCACGCGCTCGTCGACCTGGTGGGGGATCGTCCTGTCCCCCGGGCCGACGGTGACGATGGGGATGCCCTTCAGCGCCCACAGGAACGTGCCGTCGGTCGCGCCGGGCACGCCGCCGTAGCGCGGCGGCGTGCCGATCGTGTCGGGGTAGACGCTCTCGACGGCGGCGACGAGCGGGTCGTCGGGGTCCGTGGCCGTCCAGGGGCGCGACTCGAAGCACTCGATCGCGAAGCTCAGGCGCGGCGTGCGCGCCTCGAGCTCACGGGCGAGGGCGTTCATCTGCGCCTCGAGCTCGGCGTGGTCCTGGCCGGGCACCGTGCGCACGTCGAGCGCCATGTAGGCCTCCTCGGGCATGACGTTGAGCTGCGCCTCGCCCTTCGCCGGCGCCTGCACGATCGTCGGCGTGATCCAGGGCAAGCCCAGGAACTCGTGCTCGCCGAGGCGCTCCTGCTCGCGCCGCTCGAGGTCCCTGAGGGCCACGACGAGGTCGGCGAGGCCGCGGATCGGGTTGACGCCAGCGTACGGCATCGCGCCGTGGCTCATCACGCCCCTGGCCGTGACGTGGAGGCGCATCGCGCCCTTCTGGAACAGGCAGATCTCGTTCTCCTCGGGCTCGCAGACGATGGCGCCGGAGACCTCGTCCGCCCAGCCGTTCGCGATGAAGGACTTGATGCCGAGCATCATGCCCTCCTCGTCGGCGACGATGCCGAGGCGGATCCGGCCGGGCAGGTCGGGCGCGACGGACCGGACGGCCTCGACGGCGGCGATCGCGGCGGCGACGCCGGCCTTCATGTCGGCGCTGCCGCGGCCGTGCAGCACGCCGGTGTGGGGCGAGCCGTCGGGCCCGGGGTCGATGCGACCCTCGAAGGGGGGCACCCGCCAAGCGGCCGGGTCG
Source organism: Trueperaceae bacterium (assembly GCA_035306665.1). Taxonomy (GTDB): domain Bacteria; phylum Deinococcota; class Deinococci; order Deinococcales; family Trueperaceae; genus DASRWD01. The sequence goes on along the minus strand of DATGNP010000141.1, from coordinate 3,147 downwards.
CCCTCGGTGACGACGTCGGTGTGGCCCTCGAGCATCAAGGTCCGGTGGTTGTCCGGGTCGAAGCGCGAGCCGGCGAAGTCGCAGATCACGTTCGGCCGGCCGGGGGCGGCCTCCTCGACGACCGGCTCGAAGCCGGCGGCCCTCAGCTGCGCGGCGACGAACTCCGCCGCCGGCGCCTCCGTCGTGCCGCGCGCCTCGTCGTAGACGCTGCGCACGCGCACGAGGCCCTGGGCCAGCGCGACGACGCGCCCGGGGTCGACGGCCGCCGCGGCGCGTCGCGCCAGCGCGGCCACCGGCTCGGACGGGGCGGCGCGGCTCACAGCGGCGGGGTGAAGCGGCCGTCGACCGCCGACCAGCCGCCGTCGACGTACAGCAGCGAGCCCGTGACGAACGACGACGCGTCCGAGGCGAGGTACACGACGGCCCCGACGAGCTCGCTGGGCTGCGCCCAGCGGCCCAGGGCGCTCTTCTTCGCGTAGGCGTCGTACCACTCGGGCCGGTCCTTGATCTGCTGCGTCAGCGGCGTCTCGACGACGCCGGGCGCGATCGCGTTCGCGCGCACGCCCTGGGGGCCCCACTCGGCGGCGGCGGCCCTGATCATCTGCAGCGTGCCTGCCTTCGTGGCCGCGTAGACGCCCTGGCCCGGCTCGACGACCTGCGACCTGATGCTGGAGAAGAAGACCATGCTGCCCTTGCCCTGGGCGGCCATGCGGGCGCCGGCCTCGCGCAGCGCGAAGAAGCTGCCGCGCAGGTTGATGCCGACGACGCGGTCGAACTCCTCGGCCGTGACCTTCGCCAGGGGCTTGCGCACGTTTATCGACGGCGTGCACACGAGCACGTCGAGCCGCTCGAGCGAGCCGATCAGCCGGGCGACGTCGCGCTCGTCGGCGATGTCGGCCCGCACGCCCCGGGCGTCGACGCCGCGCTGGGCGGCCTCGCCGGCGACGGCCTCGGCTGCCTTCGCGTCGATGTCGGCGCACGTGAGCGTGGCCCCGAAGTCGGCGAGGCCGTGGACGGTGGCGCGGCCGATGCCGGAGCCCGCGCCGATCACGAGCACGTGCTTGCCGCTGAGGTCGAAGAGGTCGCGGTAGTTCGTCGTCATGCCTCGCCTGCGCTCCCTGCGGTGATGGCCTCGAACGCGTCGACGCGCTGGGTGACGACGTCGAGGCTGTCGCGCCAGAACTGGGGGTCCTCGATGTCGATGCCGAAGCCCCGCGCCAGGTCGCTGGCCGCGGCGATGCCCGTCGAGGACAGGAGCTCATCGTACCGCTCGTGGAACGACGGTCCCTCGGCGCGGTAGCGGGCGTAGAGACCGAGCGCGAACAGCCAGCCGAAGGTGTAGGGGAAGTTGTAGAACGACCTGTCGCTCGAGTAGTAGTGCGGCTTGTGCGCCCACATCAGCGGGTGCCTGAGGCCCTCCTCCAGCGCGTCGCCGTAGGTCGCGGCCTGCGCGGCTAGCATCGCTTCCGAGAGCTCCTCGTCGGAGAGCTCGCGCTCGCCTCTCCGCGCGAACACCGCGCTCTCGAACTGGAAGCGGCTGTGGATGTCGATGAGGAGCTGCGTCGACTGCTGCAGGCTCTGCTCGAGGACCGCCAGGCGCTCAGCCTCGCTGCCCTGCTCGACGAGACCGTCGAACACGACGGTCTCGCAGAAGATGCTGGCCGTCTCGGCCAGGGTCATGGGCGTCGGGACCTGGAGCGCGGTGCGGCCGAAGCGGACCTTGCAATCGTTGTGGTAGGCGTGGCCCAGCTCGTGGGCGAGCGTGAAGACGTCGCCCAGGGTGCCGCCGAAGTTCAGCATCACGCGCGACTCGCCGCGGGCGTGGACGGCCGAGCAGAACGCGCCGTTGCGCTTGCCCTTGCGCGGCGGGACGTCGACCCAGCCCGCGGAGAAGGCGCGGCGCGCGAAGCCGGCGAGGCGCTCGGAGTAGGTGCCGAACCGCGCCACGACCACGTCCTGCGCCTCCTCCCAGGTGAAGCCCGGGTGCGCCGCCTGGGGCAGCGGGGCCGAGAGGTCGTACCAGGCCAGACGCTCCTTGCCGAGCAGGCGCGCCTTGGCCCGCAGGTAGTCGCGCAGGCGCGGGAAGCGCTCCTCGCAGGCGGCGTGCATCGCGGCCAGGGCCGCGGCCGAGACCCCGTGCTGGAACAGCGCGTAGTCGAGCGGCCGGTCCCAGCCGCGGCGGCGCGTGAGGGTCGCGACCTGACCCTTGACGCCGTTCATCGCGGCCGCGAACGAGAGCCGGTTGCGGCCGAGCAGCTCGAGCTCGGCCTCGTACGCGCGGCGTCTCACCGCGGGGTCGACGTGCGCCTGCAGCGTGCGCAGCTCGGCGACCCCGAGCTCGCGCGGCGCACCGCTGCCCTCGGGGTCGGCGGTCACGCGCTCGCGCGAGATCAGGTCCTGGTAGAGCTTCGCCCACGCCGCGCCGCCGCTGGCGTCGAGCTCGGCGGCGAGCGCCTCGGCCTCGTCGGAGAGCAGGTGCTCGGCCTCCTGGCGGTAGCGTTCCAAGACGTACGCGAGAGCGGCGACGCGCGGGCTGTCCGCGGCGGCGGCCGCCACGTCGACGCCCCGCAGCCACGACTTGAAGCGGGCCGTGAGCGCCTGGTAGCGCGCGGCCGGGGCGCGCATGGCCGAGGCGCGCGCCTGGGCCTCGGCGTCGAAGGCGTCGGTGGAGACGCGCAGGTTCAGGTACGTGCGCACGGTGACGAGGAGCCCTGCGGCGCGCTCGAGCAGGGCGAGCGCGCGCTCCAGCGTCGCGAGGTCGGCGGCGGGGTCGGAGGCGCGCCGCCCCCCGCGCACGCCCCGCGCGTCCCAGAAGGCCTCCGTCTCGTCCAGGACGCCGTGAAGGGCCGCGACGTCCGCGGCGAGCTCCGGCGCGTCGAGGCCGGGGTAGATCGAGTCGAGCTGCCAGCGGGGCAGCGCGGCGGTGAGCGTCTGGTTCAAGGTGGGTACCTTCCCCCGCGCGTCAGGCGGAACGCCCGGATTCTAACTTCGCCCGCAGGCCCGGCCTAGGCCCCCCGCCCGGGCGTCGCCGCCGTGCGCGGCGGCCCCGCTACCCCGCGGGCGGCTCGAGGCCGGGCGGCGGCCCGTCGGGGGCGGGCAGCGGCGGCTCGAGCTCGGCCGGCCAGGCGCCGCCCAGGGCCAGCCACG
>DATGNP010000140.1:0-4899 GCA_035306665.1 Trueperaceae bacterium | reverse complement strand
CTTCGTCGAGCAGGTCGGGCCGGCCTACGTCGCCGACGAACACGAAGTCGCCAGACAGGAGGAACGCTGGCTCCTCGCTGCGCGCGAGATCGGTGACGAGGAACGAGAGGTGCTCGGGTGTGTGCCCCGGCGTGTGCATGGCGGTGAGGGTCACGTCGCCGACCTCGATGACGTCGCCGTCGTGGAGCGGCAGGTGGTCGAAGCGGTAGCGCCAGTCCGCGCCGCCCTCGGCCGAGAGGTACAGGTCGGCGCCGGCCGCCTGCGCCAGCTCGCGCGAGCCGGAGAGGTAGTCGGCGTGCACGTGGGTCTCCGTGACCGCGACGATCCTCAGCTTCCTCGCCGCCGCGGCCTCCAGGTAGACGTGGACGTCGCGGCGCGGGTCGACCACGATCGCCTCCCCCGTACGCTCGGAGCCGACGAGGTAGCTGGCCTGCGCCAGGTCGTCGTCGTAGAACCGCTCTAAGTACATAGGGCCCCCTCCAGCCCGACCAGCGGGCGGCGCGGTCACTCTAACCACAGCGCTCGGGGCCGCGTGTGGCCCTCGGACCGCTCGCGGCTCGGGTGCCGGGGGGACGGGCGCCCCTCGGGGGCGGGCCGGACGCCGGCGCGAGGCGGAGCTGCGGCGGGGAGGGCCGAGACGCCGGCGCCGCGCCGGGCGGCCGCGAGCCACGTATGCGCCTGAGGCATGATGGGGGCGTGTCCACGCTACCGGACGCCGAGCCGCTGATCACCCTACTGGCCCTGCACGAGGCGGGGAGCGAGAGCCTCGCCGCCGAGGTCCTGGGCGTCGGCCAGTCCGCCGTCAGCCGGCGCATCGCGTCGCTGCAGCGCCTGACCCGCGAGCCGCTGACCGTGCGCACGGCCTCGGGCACGAAGCTCACCCCGGCCGGCGAGAGGCTGCTGCCGTTCGCGCGCGACGCGCGGGCCGCGCTCCAGGGCGCTGCGCGCTGGCTCGCCGGCGACGCCGCGGCCACGCTGCCCCTGCGCCTCGGCGTCGACCCCGACCTCGCGCCTCGCCTGGCCGGACGGCTGGCGGCGCTCGGCCGCGACGGCGCGCCGCTGGCCGTCGACGAGGCGTGGTCCCGCGAGCTCGTGGAGGCCGTGAGGCGGGGCGACGTCGACGCCGCCGCCGTGCTGTGGGCCCCGGCCGGAGCCGAGCCGGGCCTCACGACCGAGGACCTGCCCCCCGACGACGTCGTCCTCGTCGCGGCGGCCGGGGCGCGCCTCCTGCGGGGCGACGCTCCCGACCCCGACGTCGTCGCCGCGAGCCCGCTCCTGATGCCGCCCGAGGGCAGCGAGGTGGCGGGTCGCGCGCGCGCCGAGCTGCGCGCGCTGGGTCTCGAGCCCGCACGCGTGGTCACGCTCGGCAGCGCGGCGGCGGTGAGGGCGGGCGTGAGCGCCGGCGCTGGGCTCGGTCTGGGCCTCGCCTCCGCCTTCGAGGCCGAGGTCGCCGCCGGCTGGCTGACCGCCGCTCGCCTCGGCCCCGGCGGCGCGCTGCGCCCGCGGCTCGTCGTCTCCGACCGGCTGCCGCCGGCGGTCGCCGACGAGGTCAGGGAGGCGCTGGGCCTGCCGCGCCGGCTGCCCGCGCCGGCGGGGTCGGAGTGAGCACGGACGCCGGCGGGGTCGGAGCGAGCACGGAGCCGGTGCTGGGCATCGACGCCGGCGGCTCGAGCGCCAGGTGGCTGCTGCTCGGCGCTGACGGCGAGCCGCTCGGTCAGGGCCGCCTCGGCCCGGTCTCGGCGATCGACCTCGGTCGCGAGGGCAGCCCGGCCCTGGCGAACCTGTCCGCGCTCGTCGACGAGGCGCTCGCCGCCGGCCGGCCGGGGCGCGTCGTCGCCGGCGTCACCGGCCTCGACACCGCCTCCCCCGAGGCGCGTCGCCTCGAGGTCTTCCTCCAGGAGCGTCTAGGCCTGGGGGACGGCGCCGTGACGGTCCTCGGCGACGTCGTGACCGCCTACCTCTCGGCCTTCGAGCCGGGCGAGGGCGTGCTCGTTTACGCCGGGACCGGCAGCGTGTCCGTGCACGTCGGCCGCGACGGCGGCGTGCTCCGCGCCGGCGGCCACGGCTACCTGATCGACGACGCGGGCGGCGGCTACTGGATAGGCCGCGAGGCGCTGAAGCACCTGCTGCGCGCCGCCGACGCCGCCGGCGTCCCGCCCTCCGGCCGGCTCGCGTCGGCGGTCTTCGGGGCCCTGGGCGGCTCCGACTGGCCCACGGTGCGCGCCGCCGTGTACGGCGGGGGCCGCGCGAAGGTCGCTTCGCTCACGCCTGCGGTGGCGCTGGCCGCTTCCCGCGGGGACGCGGTGGCGAGGGAGGTGCTGGCCGCGGCCGGGCGCGAGCTCGCCCGACTCGCGACCGTCGTGTTCGGACGCCTCGGTCAGGTGATGCCGGTGGCCCTGGCCGGCGGCGTGGCGGGGGCCGGCCCGGCGCTGGTGGGCCCGCTCGAGGAGGCGCTCCCCGCCGGCACGCGGCTCACGGTCTCGACCGCCCCGCCCGTCGCCGCCGCCGCCGAGCTGGCGCGCCAGCTGGCCGCGGGCGAGCGGAGCCTGCCGCAGGCCTGGCTGAGCGAGCGCGGGTAGAGCCGCTGGCGCCGGCGGACGGGCGAACGCCCCGCTACACGACCGCCCGCTCCGCCGCCGCGGCGCTGCCCGCCAGGCGGATGACCGCCAGCGGCGCTCCCGGCCGCGACTCCGCCGCGCGGCGCCACAGCTCGGCGTCCTCCGGCCGCGCGCTGAGGTAGACGAACTGCCTGCCCGACGCCTCGACGACGTCGAGGACCGCCCCGGCGAGCTCGGCGAACCTGCGCGGGTCCGACGTCGTGAGCGCCTCGTCCAGCACGAACGGCAGCGTCTCGCCCGGCTCGCCGTCGGCGGCGTCCTCGAGCGTGAGGGCGAACGCGAGGCGGGCCGAGACGAGCAGCTGCGCCTTGGTGCCGGTCGACAGCTCCTCGAGGCGGAGGCGGCGGCCGCCCGCGCCGTCGCGGCGGTCGACGGCCCCGAAGCGCCAGCCGCCGCCCTCCGACGGCTCGAACGTCAGCTCGAAGTCGCCATGCGTCACGCGCGCGAACCACTCCCTGGCGCGCTCCAGCGCGGCCGGTTTGGTGACGGCCTCGTGCTCGTCCTCCACGTGGCCGAGGAGGAACGCGGCCGCGGCCTGCTCCATGCGCGTCTCGCGGTGCGCCTCCAGGGCGTCGCGGGCGCGCCTCGCGTCCGCCGCCGCTCGCTCCAGCGCCCGCTCCTCGCCCGCCTTCCTGACCTGCTCCTTGAGGGCGCCGATGCGTTCGCCCAGCTTCTTCGCCTCGACGTCGGCCGCCTCAGCCTCCTCGGCGACGCTCGCGATCGCGGCGCGGTCGCGGGCCTCGGCCGCGGCCAGCAGCTCGGCGTCGTGCTCCAGGCTGCGGCGGCAGTGGTTCGCGGTCGCGGCCGCCTCGGCCCGCTGCCGTTGTGCCTCCTCGTACCGCGGCAGCAGCCGGGCGAGGCGCGCGACGTGCCGCCGCAGGCCCTCCACCTCCTCCGGCGGCCAGGCCGCCGGGGGGTCATCAGGCGCCGCGGCGGCAGGAGCCCTCCCCTCGGGGCGGTGGCCGAGCCGCGCGGCGATGGCCTCGAGCCTCCGCGCCGCGCCCGCGGCTTCGGCCCGCGCACGCGCGATCTCCTGGGCGAGCGTCCGCGCCCGCTCGGCGGCGGCGTCGCGGTCCGCGACCGCGTCGCAGAGCCGCCGGCAGCGCTCCACCAGTACGGCCGCGACGACGTCCTCAGGCACGACCTCGCCCGCGCCGGAGAGGTACGCCAGCAGGTCCCGGCGGGCCCGGGCGCAGCGCGCCGCCTGACGTTCCAGCCGCCCCTCCAGGTCGCTCAGCCTGACGAGCAGCAGGGCGTGCTCCCTGGCCAGCGCCAGCCACTGCACGAACCCGGCGTCCCCGCGGGCGCCGAAGCCGTGCTCGTCGCGCAGGGCGGCCAGGCGCTGGACGGCCGCCTGCCGGCGGCGCCGCGCCGCGGCGAGGTCGTCCTGGAGCTGCGCGAACCGCGCGGCACGCTCCTCGCGCTCCTCGCGCCGGCGCTCCTCTCGCGACACCGAGTCGACGACGACAGCGAGGAGCTCGGCAGCGGCCTCGTGCGTGGCCGCGGGCGGCAGCTCCAGCCCGGCCGCGCCCAGCGCGCGCCGCAGCGCGGGCTCCGCGGCGTCGCGTGCGGGCGCGCGGGGGCGCCGCGACACGGCGAACGCGGCGAGGAGCCACGCCAGCATGAGCGCTGCCGAGGCCTCGGGCCATGGCCTGGGCAGCAGGAACGCGGCGGCTACGGCGCCGGCCGCCAGCCCCAGCGACAGCGCCCACCCCCATCCCGGGAGGCGCCCCACCGGCGGCGGCAGCTCCAGCCAGCGCGCGAGCTCGTGGGCGGCTCGCCGGAGGGCGTCGACGTCCTCGGCCTCCGGCGACTCGTCCTCGCCGGCGGCCTCGACCTCTCTCAGACGCCGGGCGAGCTGGTCCTCTTCGAGGTCAGCGGCCTGCAGCTCGAACGCCGCCGCGGCCGCGCCGTCGATCGTCGCGCGGTCGATGCCCGCGGCACCGGCGTGGCCGGGCACCCCGCCCATGGCGCGCCACGCCTGGTCCAGGGCGGCCTTGGCGCCGTCGACCTCGGCTGCGAGGCTAGCCGCGTCCTCCTCCCACCGACGCAGCTCCTCAGCCAGCGCCGACCGCTCCTTGGCCTCTGCCAACGTGAGGGTGGACGGGAGCCGGTCGTCGCGGGCGACGCGCTCGGCGTCCCGGAGCCGCCGCCCCTTCTCCTCGACTTCCGCGAGCGCGTCGCTCAGCTCGGCGGCGACCTTGGCGACGTCCTCAGGGTCCGACGGCCGGAGCTCGGCCAGCTCCGGCGGCAGCTCCCGCAGCCGCTCGTCGGCGGCGGC
>DATGNP010000139.1:0-7223 GCA_035306665.1 Trueperaceae bacterium | reverse complement strand
CCGGCCTCACCGCGTCCTGATGCGCACCAGCCTGTCGGTTCCGGACTCCGCGCCCCAGACCTCGCCGGGGCGCCCGAGCATCTGCCGTACCGCCGCGTTCGGGCGGTCGCTGGGGAAGGCCTCGAACGCCTCGGCCTCGGGGTCGAAGCGCAGGATCGCGTTCGACCCGAAGTCGGTCAGCCACACGACGTCCTGGTCGTCGACGTACACCGAGTAGGCCCGCGCCCGCCCGCCGGGCAGCGGCCACGAGCGCCACGAGCCGTCCGCGGGGTCGTAGACGCTCACCGCGCCGGCGTTCCACTCGCTCACCCACACGCGGCCGCGGGAGTCCGACCAGACGCGCCTGGCGCCCTGGCCGGGCGTCGGCGGCTCGACCACCGTAGCCTCGCCGGTGGCCGTGTCGATGCGGGCGATGTGGCTGCCCGCCAGCGACGCGTAGTAGACGTCGCCGCCGGGCGTGGCCGCGATGCCGTACGGCCCGCGGCCACGCGGGGCGTCGAACACCTCCAGCTCGGCCGTCGCCGGGTCGAGGCGGCCGTAGACCCCGTTCTGGCCGGTGAACCACAGGACGCCCTTGCCGTCGAACGCGGCGGTGTTGAGGTTCGCGTTCGGCCTGTCGGACGGCAGGGCGTAGGTCCACACCTCGAACGTGAAGGGGTCCACGCGCACGATCGCGTTGAGGCCGCCGTCGGTGACCCAGGCCGCGCCGTCGGGACCGACGATCACGCCGTGCGGCCGCGACCCGTTCCCGAGCCCGACCAGGTGCACGTCGCCGGTGTCGGGGTCGAGCAGGCCGAGGTTCCCCGTGCGCTGGGCCGTGAACCACACGCGGACGCCGTCGGCGGCGGGCGCGACGTCGTGGGGATGGGAGCCGCTCGGCACGGCGAAGTACTCGACCCCTTGGGCAGCCGCGGCGCCGACGACGAGGACCGCGACGAGACTGACGATGCGGCCTACCGGCCCTGCGTGCGTGGTCATGCGCGACCTCCTGCGCCTGCGGCATGAGCGCTGCGGTGGTCAGCATCTTGCGGCATCGCCGGCGCGGGGCGTGTTCGGGGGCGACGAGACGGCGCGCGGCGTCGCCGGCGACGAGGGTCCTGAGCGCCGCGTGCTCGGTGGCGCGGGGTCAGCGCGCGGCGTGCCTGCCGGCACCGCCCACCAGCGCGCTCCCCGCCGGCGCCCGCCCCTCAGCCGCGACCCACCGCGACCCTCTAGACTGCCTTGCCCCACGCCACGCGGCTCGCGACGCCACGTCACGCGGCCGCGCCGCGACGTAGGCCCGGGGCCCGCGACGGGAGGACGATGCAGCCCGACCCCGACGACCCCGCTCGCGCCGGAAGCGCGGCGCCGCCGGTCCCTCGCCGCCGACCACGCCCGGCCGCCCTCTGGGCGCCGGCCCTCCTCGGGTTCGCCCTGCTGGCCGCGTGCGCCGGCCCGCCGCCTCCGGAGGACTCCGAGCCGGAGCCCACGGAGAGCGTGATCCTCGTCGACAGCGACGGCGGCGGCTCCGGCGGGCCGGGCTGCACGCTGCGCGACGCCATCGCCGCCGCCGAGCAGGACGCTCCCGTCGGCGGCTGCCCCGCCGGGGAGGGCGCGGACGTCATCGTCCTGGCCGCGGGCCTGACGGTGCTCCTGAGCGAGGTCGACAACGAGACCGACGGCCCGAACGGGCTGCCTGCGATCGGCACCGAGGTCGTCGTGCGGGGCCAGGGCTCCGTGGTCACGCGCGCGCCCGGCTCGCCGCCGTTCCGGCTGTTCCACGTGCGGCAGGGCGGGAACCTGAGGCTCGAGGACGTCACCCTGCGCGGCGGGCAGACCGAGGAGCACGACGGCGGGGCCGTCTACGTGGCCGGGGGGACGCTGGTCGCCGTCGACGCCGTCATCGAGGACAACGTCGTGGGGCAGGGCCGCGCGGGCGGGGGCGTCTACAACGCCGGCGGCGACGTGACCCTCGAGCGGGTGGTGATGCGGGCCAACTCGGCGCCGGGCGAGCGGGAGACCGACTCCGGCTTCGCGGCCGGGACGGGCGCGGCGGTCGCGAACGCGGGCGGCAGCCTCTCCGTCGCGGGCAGCGAGCTCACCCTCAACGGCGCCCTCATCTCGGGCGAGATCGGGGTGATCGCAGCGCTGGGCTTCGACGCGTACACCGAAGTGGTCGACACGCGCATCGCGGACAACGAGGCGCTGGGCATCTTCAGCGAGGGCGAGCTGCGGCTCGCGGGCGTCACGGTCACGCGCAGCGCGAACCTCGTGTTCGGCGGGGTGATCAGCGCGGGCGTGGCCTTCCTCGACGACGTCACGCTCCGGTCGAACAGCGCCGAGGCCGTCAGCGGCCTGTCGAACTCCGGCTTCATGCGGGTGCGGGGGAGCACGGTCAGCGACCACGAGACGTTCGACGGGTTCACCGGCGTGCTGAACGAGGGGGTCATGGAGGTCATCGACGCCACGATCAGCGGCAACGTCGGCGCGACGGGCACCGCCGCCGGCGGCGGCGTCACGAACCGCGGCCGCCTGACGCTGGTGCGGACGCGGGTCGTCGGCAACGTCGGCGGGCAGGGCGGCGGCGTGCGCAACGAGGGCGAGCTGATCCTCGTGGCGTCCGTCGTGGACGACAACGAGGCCGAGCAAGGCGGCGGCGTCTACGACCTCGGCGAGGTCGTGCTGCGCGACGGTTCCGTCGTGGGCGGCGCGGTCGGCAACCGTGCCACGGGGCGTGGCGGGGGCGTCTACGTCGCCGACGGCCCGGGCGCGGAGCGCCTCGTGCTGACGGGCGGCAGCGCCGTCCGGGGCAACGTGGCCGGCGCCGAGGGCGGCGGCGTCTACGCGGAGGTCGAGCTGGAGCTGGGCCTGTGCCGGACCTGCGCGGTCGAGGGCAACGCCGCCGGCGCGGGCGTGGGCGGCGGCATCTACGCTCCCGGGCTCGGCTTCGGCAGCATCTTCGCCCCGGGGATACGCGACAACCAGCCCGACGGCCTCGCTCCCGGCGTGCTCCTCGCGGTGCCCGTGGCGGGGAGCGCCGACGACGCCGAGGAGGTCGCGGCCGCGGTCGCGTCGCCGCCGCAGCCCGCCGGCGCGGTCGCCACCACCGGGCCGAGCCTCGAGCTCCCGGCGGACCCCGCGCTGGGCGTGGCGCAGCACGTGGGGCTGAGGTTCCAGGGGGTGCCGGTCCCGCCGGGCGCCAGCCTCGTCGACGCCAGGGTCGTCTTCACCGCGGCCGCCGCAGGCGACGGGGAGGCGGCCGTCGACATGGGCGTCGAGGACGCGGTGGCGGCGGCGGCGTTCACGGAGACGGCGTTCGACGTCTCCTCCCGCCCGACGCTCGGCACGACGCGCTGGGACATCGAGCCTTGGGAGGCGGCGGGCGACTCCGGCCCGGCCCAGGCCTCGCCGTCGCTGCGCAACCAGCTGCAGCAGCTCGTGGACGCGCCCGGCTGGGCGGCGGGCAACCCGGTCGCCGTCGTGCTGGGGCCGGGGCAGGGCGCGCAGGCGGCCTCCCGCTCGGCCCACGCCTTCGACGCCGACCCGGCGTCGGCGCCGCGCCTGTGGCTGCTCTACTACGAGCCGCCCGCGGAGGAACCGCCGGCCCCTCCCGAGGAGCCGCCCGAGGACTAGCGCCGCCGTCGCCCGCGGGGCACGGGCGAGCGCGGCGCGGTGCTCTCGCGCACGACGAGCTCGAGGTCCACGACGTGGACGTCGGGGGCGGCGGCAGCCCGCCCGGGGGCAGGCGCCAACAGCGTCTCGACGGCGAGCCGCGCCACCCGCGCCCACGGGACGCGCATGGCCGTGACGGCCGGCCGGTAGAACGTCGCCCACGGGGGGTCGTCGAACGTCACGAGCGAGAGCTGCCCCGGCACGCTGACGTCCCGGTCCTTCAGGCACCTGAGCACCGCGCCCGCCAGACGCTCGTCGGCGACCACGATCGCGGTGGGCGGCTCGCTCAGGTCGAGGAGGCGCTCGGTGGCCTCGTAGGCGTCGTCGGCGCTCGCGAGCCCGGCCCTCACCAGGGCGTCGTCTGGCTCGAGGCGCGCGCCCGCGAGAGCGGCTCGGTAGCCCTCCAGCCTCCGGCGTCCGGAGCCGAGCCCGACCGCGCCCGTCAGCAGCGCCACGCGCTCGTGGCCCAGCGCGAGCAGGTGCTCCGTGGCCGCCCGGCCGGCCTCGTGGTCGGCGAGGTTCACGCGCGACGCGCCCAGCTCGGGGTTGTCGTTCCCGACGAGGACCATGGGCAGCCCGGTCGCGACGAGCTCCGCCACCACCGGCTCGCTGGCGGGCGACGGGGACGCGATGATCCCGGCGACGTTGTGCTGGTGGAGGGTCCGCAGGTAGGTGCCCTCGGCGGCCGGGTCGCTGACCGCCCCGACGAGCACCTGGAGGGAGTGCTGGGTGGCGACGGCGTCGACGTCGCGGGCGAACGTCGTCAGTGCGGGCGTGACCAGGTAGGAGGCGACGAGACCGATCGCGCGCGTGCGGCCGACGCGCAGCGAGCGGGCCAGCATGTTCGGACGGTAGTCGAGGCGGCGCGCAGCCTCGAGGACGCGCCTCGCCGTCTCCTCGCTGTAGGAGCCGTAGCGCGAGATGACCCGGCTCGCCATCCCGACCGAGACGCCGGCCTCCCTTGCGACGTCCTTGAGCGTCACACGCCTAGTCCGGCCAGCCTTCACGGTGGACCCCGCAGCCCGGACCGCCCTCATGCGGGACGCCAGGCCAGCGCCAACGAGCCCGGCCGGCGCCTCGGCAGCCCCCTCCTCTTGTCGTTCGTCTCACCATAGCCCCGGCCCGGGGACCGACTGTGACGCTCGGCACGCTGGCGGCGTCCGTCCCGGCTGGCCCGATGGGGCTACGCGTCGCTCGGGGCGAGCCTCAGGACCACTCGGTGACCCAGCGGCCCCTGATCTCGGTGCTCGAGACGTCCTTCCGGAACTCGGACTCCGGCAGGCCCTCGAAGAGGTCACGGAAGCCCTCGGGCACCGCGACCTGGGCGAGCGTACGGTAGGTGCCGCCCACCTCGCGGCCGGCCACGAGGAAGCGACAGCCGCGCGACCTGACCGTCTCGAGCGCGGCGCGCATCGCCGCCGGGTCGCCGTCGTAGAAGCGGGTGTCGACGACCCTCTCGGCCGTGTCGACGCCGACGACGAACACGCTGCCGGGGAAGAGCTGCGCCTTCTCCGCGAACAGCGGCGCGCGGGTGACCGCGAGCGGGGCCCGGCCCGAGAACTGGAGCGCCCGCTTGCGCGCCTCGGCGAGGTCGACGGCCGCCTTGGCCGCGTTCATCAGGGGCAGCTCGAACGCCGCCGGGAGCCCGGTGTGGCGGGACGCGGCCTCGGCGAGGCCCCAGTGCCCCTCGTGGACCGGGTTGAACGAGCCCGAGAGGAGCGCTCTGGGGCCGAGGCCCTGCCCGTCGGTCACGCGGCCCTCCGGCGTGACGACCGCCAGCTCGCGCGCGCCGGCGGCGACGGCCTCGATCAGCTCGCTGGGCCGGTACTCGACCCGCAGGAGCTCCGAGCCGACCAGCGGCAATGGCGGGGCGCCGAAGACGCCGCAGGCGTCGGCCACGGCCCCGACGATCACGAGGCTGACGAGACGCTCCTCGCCCTCGCGGTCGCGTGCGCCCTTCTCGATCGTGACGGCGTAGGTGACGCTGCCGAGGCCGTCACGCACCGCGCACGCGACGCGGTGGTCCCCCCGCTTCGTGCGGTCGGTGGCGATCGTGGCGGTGCTGCCGAGGCCGAACACGGGCAGGCGCGGGCCCATGGGGGCCGTGGCCGACGCCCTGGCCGCGGCCACCTCCTCCGCGGCGGCCGCCGCGGCGCCCTGCGCCAGCGCCCGCTGCCTGGCCCGGCGCTCCGACCCAGAGCGGTACGAGCGCGCCAGCTCGTAGGCCGACTCGGCCATGAGCCGGGCGACGCGCCGCGAGGTGAAGCGCGCCGGCATGAAGCCCAGCAGGCCGCGCATGCTCTGCTCGTGGTAGACGTCGACCGCCGACATCACCGTGCGGCTCGAGCCGCCCACGCCGTGAAGCCAGGCCAGCGCCTGCGCCCCCGCCCCGGCGAAGGCCAGGACGCCCATGTGGGGCGTGTCGTGCACGCGCGTGACGATCTCCTCGACCCGGCCGTCCAATGGCATGCCTGCCCATGATGGCATCATCGCGGTCCTTCGGGCGACGGGCCGCGCGCGGTAAGTTCGTGCCTGATGACGGCCATCCGACACCTAGAGGGCGTGGGCACGCGCCGGGTGCGCACGTCCCGGCTCGAGACGTTCGTCCTAGAGTCCGGACCCGAGGACGGCGTGCCGGTGCTGCTCGTGCACGGCAACGCCTCCTGCAGCACGTTCTGGGAGGAGGTGATGGTCGCCCTGCCGCCCGGGTACCGGGCCATCGCGCCCGACCTGCGCGGCTACGGCGAGACCGAGGACAAGACGATCGACGCCACGCGCGGCTCGGCCGACTGGGTCGACGACCTCCTCGCCCTCAAGGAGGCGCTCGGCATCGAGCGGTGGCACGTGGCCGGCCACTCCCTCGGCGGCTTCGTCCTGTGGCGGCTGGTCGCTGCCGACGCGCCCAACGTCCTCTCGGCCACGTTCGTGGCGCCGGGCTCCCCCTACGGCTTCGGCGGCACGCGTGACGTGAGGGGCACGCCCACGCACGACGACTTCGCCGGCTCGGGGGGCGGGCTCGTCAACGCGGAGATGGCGCAGCGGATGGCCGCAGGCGACCGCGGTACCGACCACCCCCGCTCGCCGCGGAACGTCATGAACGCCGTGTACTGGAAGCCCCCCTTCCGCGCGAGGCGCGAGGAGGACCTCCTCACGGGGATGCTGAGCCAGAAGACGGGCCCCGACCGCTACCCCGGCGACGCGGTGCCGTCGCCGCACTGGCCCGGCGTGGCGCCCGGCGTCCACGGGCCGAACAACGCCCTGTCGCCGAAGTACCTCGGCGACTCGGTCGAGAGGTTCGTGGCCGCGACTCCCAAGCCGCCGGTGCTGTGGGCGTACGGCGCCGACGACCAGATCGTCTCGGACACGTCGCTCTCCGACGTCGGCTACCTAGGGAAGCTGGGCTACGTCCCTGGGTGGCCGGGCGACGAGGTCTTCCCGCCGCAGCCGATGGTGAGCCAGACGCGGGCGGTGCTCGACAGGTACGCGGCGGCGGGCGGCAGCTACCGCGAGGTGCGCCTCGAGGAGTGCGGCCACACGCCGTACCTCGAGCGCCCCGAGAGGTTCATGGCCGA
>DATGNP010000138.1:0-4755 GCA_035306665.1 Trueperaceae bacterium | reverse complement strand
CTCGTAGCCGCGGTCGATGAACCGCAGGCCCCCGATCTCCGACGTGCCGTTCGCGGCCAGCGCGGCGATCACGAGCGCGCTGCCGGCGCGGATGTCGGCGGCGTGCATCGCGGCGCCCTTCAGCGCCCCGCCGCGGACCTCGAGCGTCCTGTCGACCAGGCGCAGGTCGGCGCCGGTGCGGGAGAGCTCCTCTACGTGGGTGAACCTGTCGGGGTAGACGGTGTCGTGGAGGCTCGAGAGGCCCGGCACGGTGGCGA
The DNA here is from genome assembly GCA_035306665.1 of Trueperaceae bacterium. Taxonomy (GTDB): domain Bacteria; phylum Deinococcota; class Deinococci; order Deinococcales; family Trueperaceae; genus DASRWD01. Next base: position 4,498 of record DATGNP010000138.1, on the reverse strand, counting down.
GGAACGCCGAGAACGGGGCCTGCAGGTCGGTGGGCACGCCCGGGTACTCGGCCGCCGTCACGTCGACCGGGCGCGGCTCGGCGCGGGTCGCGTCGACGGTGAGCTCGCCGTCGCCGGTCGTGACCTGCACGCCGGCGTCCCGCATCGCGTCGATGACGGCCGTGAGGTGCGCCGGCTCGACGTCGGTGAGGGTCACGCGGCCGCGGGTCGCAGCGGCGGCCAGCATGTAGGTGCCGGCCTCGATGCGGTCGGGGATGGGACGGTAGGTGACCCCGGCGAGCTTGCGGACCCCGCGCACGGTGATCGTGCGCGTGCCGGCGCCCTCGACGCGGGCGCCCATCGCGTTGAGCATGTTCGCGAGGTCGGGGACCTCGGGCTCGAGCGCCGCGTTCTCGATCACGACCTCGCCGTCGGCAAGCGCCGCCGCCAGCAGCACGTTCTGCGTGCCGCCGACCGTGGGGGCCTCGAACACGACGCGACCCTCCAGCCTGACGGGCCGCCTGACGTGGAACACCCCCTCGTCCTCGTCGACGATCACGCCCAGGGAGCGCATCGCCGCGATGTGACGGTCGACGGGGCGGGGCCCGAACGCGCAGCCGCCGGGCATGGGCACGCTGGCCTCGCCGCAGCGGGCCACGAGCGCGCCCATGATCACGAAGCTCGCGCGCATCCGGCTCACGAGGCCGTAGGGCGCGTGGCAGGTGCGGAGGCTGCGGGCGTGGAGGCGGAGGGTGTGCCCCTCCCAGCGCGTGTCGACGCCGACGTAGCGGAGCAGCTCCTCGAGGACGAGCACGTCGGCGAGGCGCGGGACGTCCTCGAGCACGACCTCCTCGTCGGTGAGGAGCGAGGCGAGCATCAGGTAGAGAGCCGAGTTCTTGGCGCGGAACACCGGCAGCGTGCCGACGAGAGGCCTGCTGCCCGTGATGATCATGACGTCGTGGTTGTCGGTCACTGTGCCCCTTCGTCCCTGGCACGAGCTTGACAGGCCGGCCAGCGATGCGGTGTGAGATGATGCACCACCACATCGTGTGCATCATGCACATCGTCAGTATAATGGGCGCCATGAGCGGCTGTACATAGGCCGTCCCGGCACGGCCAGGTGCCGGCGCCGCCGCCGCGCCGACAGGAGGAGACGTGCCCAAGCGCGAGAAGAAGCGGCTACACGTCGTGCTGACCGAGGAGCAGGACTCGCTGCTCACGAAGACGGCGTACCAGCTCTCGAACCCGGAGCGGCTCGTGTCGAAGTCCGAGGTCGTGAGGCTGGGCATCGAGATGCTCACCCGCGCCGTCGAGGAGGGCAAGCTCGACCCCGACCTTCTCAAGGCCCTCGAGGGCGGCCAAGAGTAGTCTGGACGGCGTGTTCGGCGCCGGCGAGGTGCTCGACGGCCGCTACGAGATCCTCGGGCCCCTGGGGGTCGGGGGGATGGCCCACGTCTTCAAGGCGCGCGACATCCACCTCGAGCGGACCGTCGCGCTCAAGGTACTCAGACCCCACCTGACCGAGACGGACAGCGAGCGCTTCCGGCGCGAGATCCGCGCGCTGGCGCGGCTCAGCCACCCGGGCATCGTCACGATCTTCGACCTCGCGCTCAGCGACCGCGTCTACTTCGCGATGGAGCTGATCGAGGGCGGGCCCTTCACCGACCTGGGGCCCGTCGACGGCGACGTGGAGCCCCTCTCGCGCCTGCTCGAGGCCGCGATCGTCGTCGCCGAGGCGCTCGCCTACGTGCACCGCCTGGGTATGGTCCACCGCGACCTCACGCCCCGCAACGTGCTGTTGACGCCGCAGGGCACGCCGAAGGTGATGGACTTCGGGCTCGTGCAGCTCACGGAGACCTCCAAGCAGCTCACCCGCACCGGGCTCACGCTCGGCACGCCGCAGTACATGGCGCCCGAGCAGGCCACGGGCGAGGCGACGGGAGCGGCCACCGACCTCTACGCCTTCGGGGCCGTCCTCTACCGCACGGTCACCGGCGTCGCTGCCTTCGAGGGCGAGAACGACCAGGCCGTGCTCTACCAGCACGTCTACGGCAAGGTCACGCCGCCCCACGAGGTGAACCCGCAGGTCCCCGAGCCGCTCTCGCGGCTGGTGATGGCGCTGCTCGAGAAGGACCCGGCGCGCCGGCCGCCTTCCGGTGCCGCCGTCGCCGAGACGCTGAGGGCCGTGCTCGCCGCGGTCAGGGCGCGCGCGGTGGGCCTGCCCGGGGCCGGCCCCGGCCGCACGCACGCGTTCCCCAGCGGGCCTCCCCTGCCCCAGACGCTCGAGGAGCGCTGGCGCGTGCAGCTGGCCGAGGGGCCGCAGTTCCCCTCGGGCCTCACGGCGGCCGGCGGCTTCCTGCTCGTCGGGCAGCGCTCGGACGCGCTGGCCGTGCTGCGGCCGGCCGACGGGGCGCTGCAGGCCTCGTTCGAGCTCGGCGACGAGGCCAGCCAGCCGCCGCTCTTCACCCACGGGCGCGTTTTCGTCACCAGCCGCGACGGCGCGCTGCAGGCGCTGTCGTGGCCGGGCGGCGAGCCGCTCTGGCGCCGCGAGGACGAGGACGTCGTCGGCGGCGCGCCGTACGGTCGCGACGTCGTCGTGGCCGCCGGCGACGGCCTGCGGCTCTGGACCGCCGAGGGCGACGTCGCGTGGGCCTGCTCTCTGGGAGCGGCGCCGGTGACGGCCCCCACGCTGCACCGGGGCATCGCGCTCGTGCCCACCGTCGACGGCTGGCTCCACGCGGTGCGCCTGGAAGGCGGGCGCCACGTGTTCAAGGTCCAGGTCGGGCCGATGAGCGCCGCGCCCGCCGCGGCCGGGGGCGTCGCGCTGTTGCCCGTGCGGACCGGCGAGCTCCACGCCTTCGACCTCGAGAAGCGCGAGGTGCTGTGGAGCTACGACCTCGAGGGCGAGCAGTGGAGCACCCCGGTCGTGTGGCAGCAGTACGTCTACGCCACGTCGTGGGGTCAGCGACTCCACGCCCTCACGCTGTCCTCCGGCGACGACGTCTGGACGCGCCCCCTGCCTGGGCCGGTGACGGCGACGCCGGCGATGGCCGCCGGCGCGCTCTACGTCGGCACCGAGAACGGCGACCTGATCGCCCTCGACGCCCGCACGGGGCGCGTGCTGCACTCGCGGCGCCTCACCACCGGGGCGATACAGGCGAGCCCCCTGCCGTTGGGCGACGCGGTGTTCGTGGCCGCCCTCGACGGCACCGTCGTGGCGCTGTCCTGAGCCCACGGAGCGACCCGCAGGGCCGGTCCTCGGGGTCGAGAGGGTTCGCCGAGGCCATCGACGCCGCGGGCCTGCGGGCCGTGGCGGGAAGGTCCCGGCGCCCGCCTCCTAGGCCGCCTCGGGCCGCTCGACCGGGACGCTCTCGCCGCCGGGGTGCCCCGCCGCGGAGGGGACGCGCGGCAGGACGCGCCAGAACCGGCCGCGAGCGGCCGGCCACTCGGCGAGCAGCCGCTGCGCGACGAGCGAGCCGGTCGCGGCCGCGTGGCGCTCCAGGAGCGCGAGGAGCTCGCCCTCCTCCTCCCGCCCGAGTCCGCTGAGGCGCTCGGCCGCGACCGAGTCCGCCGCGAGGCGCAGCGGGAACCTCCCGTCCTCGTCGAGGACCCAGGCGGTGCCGCCCGTCATGCCGGCGCCGAAGTTCCGGCCCGTCGGGCCCAGGACGACTACCGTCCCGCCCGTCATGTACTCGCAGCCGTGGTCGCCGCAGCCCTCCACGACGGCGGTCGCGCCCGAGTTGCGCACGCAGACCCGCTCGCCGACACTGCCGGCGGCGAACAGGGCGCCGGCCGTCGCCCCGTAGAGCAGCGTGTTGCCGGCGATCACGCCGGGAGCCTCGGGGTCGTCGGGACGCAGCACGATCTCGCCCCCGGCCAGCGACTTGCCGACGTAGTCCTGCGCCTCGCCGCGCACGACGACGCGCATGCCCGGCAGCGCGAAGGCACCCAGGCTCTGGCCCGCCGCGCCCGTGAGCTCGACCGTGCACGTGACGTCCGCGAGCCCCGCGTCCCCGAACCGCCTGGCGATCAGCCCGGCCGCCCGCGCCCCGACGGTCCTCTGACCGTTGTGGACCGCGGCGGCGAACCTGAGGTCCGCGGTCGCCCCCGCCTCGAGCCAGGCGCCTACGGCCGCCGCCAGCTCGTCGTCGAGCGTGGGCGCGTCGGGCGGCGGCGGGTCGTTGCGCTCGGCCTCGCAGCGTCGCGCCCTCCCGGCGGGCAGCGCGGCGGGGTCGATGAGCGGCGCGAGGTCCAGGCTCGCGCCCTTCGCCGTGACGACGTCGTCGCGCACCCGCAGCAGCTCCCAGCGGCCGACGAGGTCAGCGAGGGACCTCACCCCCAGGCGCGCCAGCTCGTGGCGCACCGACTCGGCGAGGAAGGTGAAGAACCGGACGACGTGCTCGGGCTCGCCGGCGAAACGGCGGCGCAGCTCGGGGTCCTGCGTGGCGATGCCGACAGGGCAGGTGTTCAGGTGGCACTGGCGGATCATCGCGCAGCCGAGCGCCACCAGCGCGACCGT
>DATGNP010000137.1:0-5320 GCA_035306665.1 Trueperaceae bacterium | reverse complement strand
TCGAGTTCACGGGCATGAGGCCCGGCACCCACGCGCGCCTGGAGGTGGTCCTGCGGTGAGCGACGCCGCCAGGAACGCGCCTCCCCCGACCGCCGAGGAACGCGGCGGCCCGCCCATGGCCGCCTGGGTCATGGGCGTCGTCACCGTGCTGGCGGTGGCGCTGGGGGCCTTCCAGCTCTACACGGCCGGCGTGAGGCCGTTCAACCTGTTCGTCCAGCGCGGCTTCCACCTGATGGTCGTGCTGATGATCACCTTCCTGGCGTTCCCGTTCAGGAAGCGGCCGCGGAAGGCCCTCGACTGGGTCGTGGACGGGGTGCTCGTGGCCGCGTCCGCGTACGTCGGGCTCTACCTGCTGATCGACCTCGACGGCATCATCCGCCGCTCGGGGTTCTTCCTGCAGCGCGACATCGTCACGGGCGTGATCGCTACCCTGGTCGTCCTCGAGGCCGCCCGGCGGACGATCGGCTGGGCGATCACGATCGTCGCCGCCGTGGCCCTCCTCTACTCGATGGCCGGCCCCCGCGGCGCGCTGCCCTGGCTCGGCGAGCTGCTGCCAGGGATCCTGGCGCACCGGGGCTACTCGTTCGAGCGCATCGTGAGCCACCTCTACCTGGGACAGGAGGGCATCTTCGGCCTGCCGCTCGGCGTGGCGGCCACCGTCGTCTTCACGTTCATCCTCTTCGGCGCGTTCCTCGAGTCGACCGGCGCCGGCAGGTCGTTCATGGACATGGCCTACGCCGTCGCCGGCAGGCAGCGCGGCGGGCCGGCCAAGGCCGCGGTCGTCGCCTCCGGTTTCATGGGGTCGGTCTCCGGCAGCGCGATCGCGAACGTCGTCACCACGGGAGCGTTCTCCATCCCCCTGATGAAGCGCCTGGGCTACACGCCCGAGGAGGCGGGGGGCGTCGAGGCCGCGGCCTCGACCGGCGGTCAGATCCTGCCGCCGGTGATGGGCGCGGGCGCGTTCCTGATGGCGGAGTACACCGGCGTGCCCTACTCCGAGATCGTCAGGATCTCGATCCTGCCCGCCCTGATGTACTTCACGACCGTCTACCTGTTCGTCGACCTCATCGCGCTCAAGCGCGGCATGAAGGGCCTGCCGTCCTCGCAGCTGCCCAAGGTGCGCGACGTCCTGCGCGAGGGCTGGTACTACCTGGTGCCGCTCGCCGTCCTGATCTACTTCCTGGCGATCAACATCTCGCCCAACCGCGTCGGGTTCGTCGCGATCGTCAGCATCCTGGCGGTCTCGGCGCTCAGGTGGGCGGTGCGCCGCTTCCTGCTCAAGCCCGGGTCGGGCGGACCGAGCGCCGAGGCGAACCCCTCGGTCGGCGACGAGGTCGCCGCCTCCGAGCGCGCGGCGGCGCTGGAGGGCGCCGTCGCGGCTGCCGGCGCCTACGCGGTGACGTCGCGCCAGAGCGTCGGCGAGGACGCTGTCCTCGGCCTGCGGGGCTTCATCGACGCGTTCCGTGTGGGGGCCCTGAACGCCGTGCCGGTGAGCGTGGCGTGCGCCGTGGCCGGGATCGTCGTAGGCATCATCACGCTGACCGGGCTGGGCCTCAAGTTCTCGGCGCTGATGCTCGCCTTCTCGGGCGGCAACCTGATCATCGCCATCGTGCTCGTGATCCTCGCGAGCCTGGTGCTGGGGATGGGCTTGCCCGTGACGGCGAGCTACATCGTGCTGGCCGTGCTGGCCGCGCCGCTGCTGCAGAACGAGTTCGGCATCCCGCTGCTCATCGCCCACCTGATCATCTTCTGGTACTCGCAGGACTCGAACGTCACGCCGCCCGTCGCGCTGGCGGCGTTCGCCGGCGCCGGCATCGCGCGCGCCGACCCGATGCGGACGGCGTTCCAGGCCTGGAAGATGGCCAAGGGGCTCTACCTGATACCGCTGTTCATGGTCTACAACCCCGAGCTGATCTACGGCGGCGAGACCTGGTACTACGTCTGGACGATCGTGATCGCGTTCACGGCCCTGGCGGCGTTCGCGGCGGCCCTCGAGGGCTACATGTTCACGCGCATGGCCTGGTACTCGCGGGTCATCGCCGCCGTCGGCCTGGTGCTGATCTTCTACCCCTCGTTCGCGTACGAGGCGGTCGGCATGGCGCTGATGGTGCTCGTCCTCGGCATCAACCTGGCCCGGCGCCGGGCGGAGCAGAGGGCGGAGAGGACGGGAGCGGCGGCCGCGGGCTAGGGCCCAGCGCGGGTGGGTCGTAGCCGGGTAGCCGCGGACCCGTTCACCCGACGGGCGGCCTCACCGGTCGCGATCCCACCGCATGGCTCGGCTTCGCCCCGCGGGGCGACCCAGCGGAGCGACCGGCGGGGTCACGGCGCGACGAACGCAGGCACCAGCTCCGCGTCGTAGTCGCGGGCCAGCACGGCGAGCGCCCGGTCCGGCCTGTCGGTGATGATGCCGTCGACGCCCATGTCGACGAGCTCGCGCATCTCCCCTGCGTCGTTGACCGTCCACACATGCACGTCGAGCCCGCGAGCGTGGGCGGCGACGACGAACTGGGGCGTCACGACCTCGATGCCCGAGAACGTGCGGGGCACCTGCAGCGCCTCGTACGGCGGCGTGAGCACGGCCGCTAGGCGCAGCTTCTGCAGGGCCACGAAGAACGCGACCTCGGGCTGCGACGCCGACGTCGCGACCTCGGGGCAGGCCGACCTGAACGCGGCCAGCGGATGGCCGTGGAACGAGCCGACCATGACCTGCTGCGTGGCGTCGCGCTCCCGCAGGTAGTCGCACAGGCGCCGCGCCACGTCGGCGTCGGCCTGCTTGATCTCGACGTTCACCGCCGCCCCGGGGAACGCGCTCAGGACCTCGCCCAGCGTCGGCAGCGAGACGCCCTGGTCCCGGTAGGCGTAGGCCGCTTCCTCGGCGTCCCGGGTGGGGCCGCCCGGCGTCCAGCGGTAGCCGGCGTCGAGGAGGCGCAGCTCGCGCATCGTCATCGCCGCCACCTCCCCGCTGCCGTCCGTGGTGCGGTCGACGGTGGCGTCGTGGATCACGACGAACTCGCCGTCGGCGGTCTCGTGGACGTCGAGCTCGAGCACGTCGGCGCCCAGGCGGACGGCGCCGTCGAACGCCAGGAGGGTGTTGTCGGGCCACAGGAGGGCGCCCCCGGCGTGCGCCAGCACCGCGGGACCGCCCGACGGCAGCAGGCGCTCGTAGGCGTGCGCGGGGCGGGGGCTGGCCAAGGCGGCGAGCACCAGGTAGAGGGCGACGAGGACGGTCAAGACGGCGGCGAACGCGCGTAGGAGGCGCATGGACGTCAACATACCGGGGGGCCGATATATCATCGGGACCAACGTCCCTTGCGCTCGCGGCCACACCGGCCGACCTGGGCAGGGTTGCGCCCAATAGGAGGTCGATAGTCCATGCGAAGGATGCGCCTAGTACTGGCAGCGCTCGTTCTGACGATCGCCGCATCGCCGACGTTCGCCCAAGACGGGGACCTGCCGGTCGTGAACGCCGCGATGGAAGCGACGGGCACCTTCTCCTGGATCGTCCACGCGATGGACTACTTCGGCACCGCCGCCGACAACGGCATCCGGGTGGTCGGCACGCCGTACGCCAGCAAGCAGGCGACCGAGATCGCGCTGCGCAGCGGCGAGGCCGACGTCAAGGTCGACGACTTCCTCGCCCCCGTGCTGCTGCGTCAGGCCGGCATCCAGGCCAGCGGCATCTACCCCTACGCCACGGCCGTTGGCGGCCTCGTGGTCCCGGCCGACTCCGACATCCAGGGCGTCGAGGACCTCGACGGCAAGACGATCGCCGCGGGCGCCCTGCGCGACAAGAGCATCCTGATCCTGCGCACGCTGACCCTCTCCCAGCACGGCTTCGACGTCGGCGACGGCCAGGTCGTGCAGGCCGCGCCGCCCCTCATGATGGAGCTGACCGCGTCCGGCGAGGTCGACGCCGCCCTGCCCCTGTGGCACTGGGTCGCGCGCATGGAGGCCGCCGGCGTCGCCCGTGAGATCATGACCGTCGCCGACATGCTCGAGCAGCTCGGCCTGCCGCGCGAGCTGCCGAACCTGATGGTCGTCGCCCGCGACGACATGCCGGACGAGCTGAAGACGGCGTTCATCGCGGCCCTCCAGGACACCTTCGAGGTCATGAGGAACACGCCTGCCGACGACCCGTTCTGGCAGACGATCCTCGACGAGGGCCTGTACTCGCTCCCCGACCCCAGCCAGTTCCCGCAGGTGATCGAGCGCTGGAAGGCCGGCACCACGAGCAAGTGGGACCAGGAGTCGATCGACGGCCTCGTGGCCATGGTCGAGCGCCTCGTCGAGCTCGCCGGCCCGGAGGCGGTGGGCGTCGAGAGCATCGACCCGGCGGCTTACACCACCGAGTTCCTGCCGCGCTGAGGGAGTAGGTCCACCGGGTGGCGGTAGATGCTGATACCGCGGCACCGTCCGCCGCCCGGTCGCTACCGAGGACACGGCAGGTGGGGGGCGGCGTCGGCCCTTGGCTGACGCTCGCCTCCTACCTCTCGCTGCTGGTCCTGTGGGTCGTGGGCGCGCGCTTGATGCCCACGGTGATACCGGGGCCGCTCGAGACGCTCGCGTTCGTCGCGCGCGAACACCAGCGCGGCGTGCTCCTCGGCCATCTCTGGGTCACGACCCAGCGCGTGCTCTCGTCGTTCGCGATCGCCCTGGTGATCGGGGTGGCAGCGGGCGCAGCGATGGGGGCCTCGAAGCGGGTGGATGACCTGCTTCAGGGCTGGCTCGTCGTGCTGCTGACGATCCCGCGCATCCTGCTCTTCGTCGTCGCGTACCTGACCGTGGGTCTCTCCGACCGAGCGCTGGTGATCGCGCTGGTCATCACCGTCGTGCCGACGATCGTCGTCGCCGTGCGCGAGGGCGCGAGGGCGATCGACCGCTCGCTCGTCGACATGGCCAAGGCGTTCCGCCGGTCGCGCACCGCCACGTGGGCGCACGTCGTCTTCCCGCAGCTCACCCCTTACATCGTCGGCACCGCGCGGGGGGCGCTGGCGCTGTCGTGGAAGATGGTCGTCCTCGGCGAGCTGCTCGGCCGCACCTCGGGCGTCGGCTACCAGATCTCGTTCTACTTCCAGTTCTTCAACATGACCGGCATCCTCGCCTACGGCGTGACGATGATGGTCCTGCTCGCGCTGTTCGACCTCGGCGTCATGGGGGCGCTGCAGCGCCTGGCGTTCCGCTGGCGTGCGCCCGTGAAGGTCAACGCGGTGGGCTGATGGCGGAGATCGACGTCAGCGCGCTCTCCAAGTCGTACCCGCTGCAGGACGGTGGGTCGCGCCCGGCCCTCCACGACATCGACCTGCACGTCGGGTCGGGAGAG
>DATGNP010000136.1:0-4410 GCA_035306665.1 Trueperaceae bacterium | reverse complement strand
GCGCTCCTGCTTGTCGACGCACGTGACGTCGTGGCCGAGGTAGGCGAGGGCCGTGCCGGTCGTGAGGCCGACGTAACCGGTGCCGATGATCGTGACGTTCACTGTGCTTCCTCCATGCGCCGGCGGCCTAGCCGCGGCGGTTGCTCGTCGACCTGACGCTGACCCGGGCCTCGGGGCGCGGCGGCGCCGCCGGCTCCTGGGGCTGAGGCGCTCCGTAGCCGTACCCGTAGCCGCCGACGGAGCGCAGGCGCGGCTCGTCGACCATCGTCGCGGCGATGCCGAGCAGCCTGACCCCCATGCGCTCGAGCAGGTCGAGGGTGGCGCGCAGCGGGCGCCTGTCGGCCTTGCGCATGCTCACCGCCAGGACCGTACCCGTGCACGACGGCGCGATCGTGAGCGCGTCGGCGACGGCGAGGACCGGCGGCGAGTCGACGACGATCACGTCGTAGTCCTGACCCCAGCGGTTCACGCAGGCCGAGAAGCTGCGGCCGAGGATCTCGGCGGCCTGCGTCGAGACCTGGAACGAGGGCACGACGTCGAGTCGCTGCCTGCCGCCGAGCGGCACGCGGGCCACCATGTGGGGGCCGTCGGGGTCGCGCAGGAAGTCGAGCAGCTCCGAGGCCTGGCCGCGCCTGAGGCCGTACTCCTGGAACAGCACCGGCTGCCTGAGGTCGGCGTCCACGAGCAGCGTCCGGTAGTCGTTGCGGGCGAAGCTCTCGGCGAGGTTCAACGCGACGGCCGACTTGCCCTCGGCCGAGCGCCCGCTCGTCACGAGGATCACCCTGGGGGCCGCGTCGGCGGTGGCGAACAGCACGCCGGTCCTGAGGTAGCTCGACGCCTCGCGCGGGAACCGGCGCGTCGGCTTCGGCAGCCGCTGGAACTCGGCGAGGATCGGCACGCCCGACACGGCCTCGACCTCGGAGACGTCGCTGATGCGGGTGTTGAGGAGCGAGCGCAGGATCACGATGCCGTAGGCGACGACGAAGCCGGCGAGCGCGGCGAGGAGCGCGCTCACGAGCGGGCGGGGCGCCACCGGCGACGGGTTCGGCACGGCCTGCTGGATGACCTCCAGCCGTCCGATCGCCGACACGCCCATCGCGCGGGCGACGGCCAGGGACTGCTGCTGCTGGGCGCGCAGCGAGATCAGCCCGTCGATCTCCGACTGCCGCGCCGGGTCGCCGAGCGCCTGCAGGGCGCGGATCTGCTCCGTGAGGGCGCCGATCTGCTGCTCGAGCGCCGTGACGACCTGCCCGACGCTGCGCGTGGCGCGCTCCACGTCCCAGGCCACGAGCGCCGCGGCCACCGCGTTCGCGACGTCGGCGGCGCGCTCCGGCGTGGCGGAACGGCCCGTGACCGTGAGCAGCGACGACTGCCCGTCGCTGCGTGCCGACACGGAGTAGTCGGAGCGGATCGCGGCCGGCGAGGCGTCCGGCTGCCCCAGCAGCTCGAGCGCCGCCTGGGCGACCGCGTCGCTGCGGCTCGCCACCTGGTAGGCGCTGACGTCGATCGCCGGGGCCACGAACGGCGAGACGCCGAACGAGCGGAAGTCGGCCGTCGACGACGAGGCGAGGACGGTCGCCTCCGCCTCGTACACGGGGTCCTGTCTGCTCGACCAGAGGTAGGCCGCCGACCCGGAGGCGACGGCCAGCACCAGGCCGAGGCTCAGCCCGCGGCGCAACAGCCGCATCGCCTCGCCCACGGCCACAGAGACGTCGTTGGTCATCGATCCTCTCTCATGCCGTCTGTACGGCCAGGTGGACTGTAGCAGACGCTACCTGAGAGCCCTCCTCCGCTCTCACATCCCCTGCCGCTGGCCCCGAACGCGGGACTGTGACGCCGCACGGCGGGCGCGGACGACGCGGCGCTAGGCTGACCCGGATGCTGACGGGGACGAAAGCCGGCGCCTACGGGGTAGGGCGTCGCGGGCCGGCGCCCGGGGGGCGCGCCGGCGCGGCGCTGCTCCTCGTCCTGCCCCTGGCCCTGGCATCGGCGCAGACGCTTGACGCCCTCGCGCCCCTGCCGCCTTCGGCCGCCCCCTTCCGGCACGACCTCGCCCTGCTCGCGGGGCACGTCAGCGCTGCGGCGGCCGCGCGGGCCGACCAGGTCGCGGCCGCCGCCGCGGACCTCGAGCGCACGTACTGGGCTCTGAGCTGGGCCCTCGAGGCGACCCCGGAGGCGGGGTACGAGCTCGACGTCGCCCGCGACAGGGGCGGCTGGGAGGCCGGCTTCGAGGTCGAGCTCGAGCTCGGCGCCGAGCGCGACGAGGACGCGATCCTGCGGGCGCGCGCCGCCCTGGCCGCGGCCGAGGGCCGGTACCGGGCCCAGCGCCGCGCCGACCTCCGGGCGGGCCTCCTGGCCCTCTCGCAGGAGCGCCTGGCGCGCCGCCAGCTCGCCGACGCCGAGGCCGAAGCCGAGGAGGCCGCGGCGTCGCTGGCGGCCGCCCAGGGGTCGGGGGCGGGGGCGCCCGAGCTGGTCTCGCTCGAGGTCGCGGCCAGCTTGGCGGCGCTCGACCTGGAGCGCGAGCAGCTCGGCTACCGTCCGCGCGCGCGGGTGCTGGCCGAGCTGGGCGTGGCGGACGGGCCCGCGAGCGGCGACCACCTGCTGCAGGGCCCCGTGCCCTCGGGCGTGCGGGCCGCCCCCACGCACCAACAGGCCGCGGCGCTGGCGCTCGCCGTAGACCGCGCCGCGCTGCGGGTGCGCGACCTGCCGTTCGAGAACGTCAGGGAGGTCGAGGTGACGGCCTCGTACCGCGCCGGCGGGCTCCAGGTCGGGGCCGAGCTGGGCCTGCGCGGCGGCGTGCCGACGGCCGACGCACAGCTCGGCTGGCGCAGCGGTGACGGCGCGCACCGCGTCGGGCTCGGCGTGTCCGCGACCCTGCTCTTAAGCGACGCCTCATCGCGGCGTCCGAGTCTGGCGCTGGCCGAGCTCGACCTGGCGCGCCGGACGCAGGCCGCGTACGAGGCCGGGAGGGCCGAGCGGGAGCACGAGGCGCTGAGGCTCCTCGAGCTCGCCTACGCCGAGCTGCACGTGCTCGTGGTCGCGCGCGACGCGGCCGCCGACGAGCTGGCAGCCGCCCGCTCCGCCGGTCGGGACGCCGCGAGGCTCGAGGCCGCCGCCAGGCGCGCCGAGGACGCGGCCGAGCGGGCCTGGCAGCGGTACGTCAGGGCGCTGTTCGACTACTTGGACACCCACGACGCGGTACTGGACGCCACGACGCCCTAGGCCGGGTCAGGAGAGACGAGAGGTGGATGTGATGCGAGTACTGGTGACCGGGACCGAGGGCTACCTCGGCACGCTCGTGGCCCCCGAGCTCATGGCGCGCGGCCACGACGTCACGGGCGTGGACACCGGCTTCTACAAGGAGGGCTGGCTCTACCACGGGCCCGACGTCACGCCCCTCACGCTGGTGAAGGACCTCAGGCGCCTGACCGTCGCCGACCTCCAGGGCTACGACGCCGTGGTCCACATGGCCGAGCTCTCGAACGACCCCACCGGCGAGCTCGTGCCCGACATCACCTACGAGATCAACCACGCCGGCTCGGTGAACCTCGCCACGCTGGCGAAGCAGGCCGGCGTGAAGCGGTTCGTCTACATGTCCTCGTGCAGCGTCTACGGCGTCGCCGAGCAGGACTTCGTCGACGAGACCTCGCCGGTGAACCCCCAGACCGCCTACGCCCACTGCAAGGTCCTGGTCGAGCGGGACCTGACGGCGATGGCCGACGACGACTTCTCGCCCACGTTCCTGCGCAACGCCACGGCCTACGGGGCCAGCCCCCGCATGCGCTTCGACATCGTCCTCAACAACCTCGCCGGCTTCGCGCACACGACCGGCGAGATCCGCATGCTCTCGGACGGGACCCCGTGGCGGCCGCTGGTGCACGGCCGCGACATCGCGAAGGCCATCGTCTGCGCGCTGGAGGCGCCCCGCGAGACCGTCCACGCCCAGGTCTTCAACGTCGGCGACACCGGCCACAACTACCAGGTCCGTGAGGTCGCCGAGATCGTCGCCGACGTCTTCCCCGGCTGCAAGCTCTCGTTCGGCGACCGCGGCTCGGACAACCGCAGCTACCGCGTGAGCTTCGACAAGATCGCCGCCACGCTGCCCGGCTTCGCCTGCGAGTGGGACGCCCGCCGCGGCGCCGAGGAGCTCAGGGCCGTCTTCGAGCGCATCGGCCTCACGCAGGAGCTGTTCGAGTCGCGCCTGTTCACGCGGCTGAAGATGCTCAAGCACCTCCTCGCCACGGGCCAGATCGACGAGCGCTTCTACTGGCTCGACGCCCGCACCCCCGTCGCCGCCGCGGCCGCCGGGCAGCCGCCCGTGACCGCCGAGGCGCTGGAGGCCGGCGCGTGATCTTCCACGAGACCGGGATCCCGGGCGCCTGGGTGATCGAGCTCGAGAGGCGCGAGGAC
>DATGNP010000135.1:0-7353 GCA_035306665.1 Trueperaceae bacterium | reverse complement strand
TTCCTCGCGCTCGCCCTCCTCGTGCCGCTGGCGGCGATCGTCTGGCGCGGCGTGGCGAGCGGTAGCGGCGCGCCGCTGGCCGGACTCGCGGCCACGCTCGCCGACCCCTACTACCTCGGGCGGCTGTGGTTCACGACCTGGCAGGCGCTGCTCTCGACGGTCCTGACCGTGGCGGTGGGGCTGCCGACCGCCCTCCTCCTCGCCCGCTACCGCTTCGCCGGCCGCAGGCTGCTGACGGCGGCGTTCAGCGTGCCGTTCGTGATGCCGACGGTCGTAGCCGGCATGGGGTTCCTCGCGCTGGCGGGCCCTCGCGGCGTGCTCGGCGTCGACCTGCGCGGCACCCTGGTCATCGTCCTCGCCGCCCACGTCTTCTACAACTTCGCGATCGTCGCGCGCCTCGTCTCGGGGTTCCTCGAGGGCGTGGGCCCCCGGCTCGAGCAGGCGGCGGCGACCCTCGGCGCCGGGGCGTGGCGGACCTTGTGGCGTGTCACCCTGCCGCTGGCGCTGCCCGCGACGGTGGCGTCGGCGACCCTCGTGTTCATCTTCTGCTTCACGAGCTTCGGGGTGATCCTGATCCTCGCGCCCCAGGCGCGGTTCGCGACGCTCGAGGTCGAGCTCTACCGCCTGACGCTGCGACTGCTGAGGCTCGACGCGGCAGCGGCGCTGGCCCTGTTGCAGCTCGTGGTCGTCGGCGGCCTCGGCTGGGCCTACACGCGGCTGCAGGCGCGCCTGGCCGTGCCCCTGGTCGCGGGAAGGTCGGCGGCGCGGCGGCCCCGCGGCGCGGGCGCCGTGGTGCTGGGCGCCGACCTCGTGCTGGTCGCGGCCGTCGTGCTGGCGCCGCTGCTGGCGCTGACGGCGCAGGCGTTCACCGCCCCGGACGGCTCGTTCCCGTCGCTCGTGAACCTGCGGGCCATGTGGGACGCCCCGCGGTCGGTGGGGTTCGCGTCGCTCGGGCTCTCCCTGCGGAACTCCCTCGCGTTCGCGACGCTGTCGATGGCCATCGCGCTCGTCGTCGGCGCCGGCTTCGCCTACGCAGTCGTGCGCGGTCGCTGGCGCTGGCTCGACGGCCTCTCGCTGCTGCCGCTGGCGACGAGCCCCGTCACGCTCGGCCTCGGCTACCTGATCGCCTACCCCTGGCTCGTGGCCACGTTCTGGGGCGTGCCCCTCGCCCACGCTCTCATCGCGTTCCCGTTCGTGACGCGCACGTTGCTCCCGGCCCTCAGGGCGCTGCCGGCCGGGCAGGTGGGCGCCGCGGCGACGCTGGGCGCGGGCCCGTGGCGCACCCTCACGCGGGTCGAGCTGCCGCAGCTCCTCCCTTCGCTGGCCGTGGCGGCCGCCTTCGCGTTCGCCGTGTCGCTGGGCGAGTTCGGGGCCTCGCTGCTGCTGGTCCGGCCCGAGTTCGCGACCCTGCCGGTCGCGATCTTCGACAGGCTCGGCCGGCCCGGGGCGCTGAACTACGGGGCGGCCCTGGGCCTGTCGGTCGTCCTGATGGCCGTGACGGCCGCGGTCATGCTCGTCCTGCAGCGCCGCGGGCGGGGCGAGTTCTGAGACGTCGCGCTCCCGCCCGGCGGTTTGGCGCGGCAGGCACCTTCCCGCCGGGGCGGCGCCGCTATCGTTAGCGCGCGGAGCGCCTAGGGACCCCCGCAGCGAAGGGACGCAGATGCTCCCCAGCCTCGACGACGCCAGGAGGTCGCTGCGCCAGCACCGCTGGCAGGAGGCGATGGCGGGCTTCGGCGAGGCCGACCGGGCCGGCGTCATCGGGCCCGACGACCTCGTGGCCTACTCGGCCGCCGCGTGGTGGAGCGGCGAGGTCGACACCGCCACCGACGCCCTGGAGCGCGCCTACGCGGGGTACGAGGCGGTGGGCAGGCGCGCCGACGCCGCGAAGGTCGCCGCGCGCCTCGCGCGGCTGGCGATGCAGGCCGCGACGCCCTCGGTCATGGCGGGCTGGCTCGCCAGGGCGCAGCGGCTGCTGGAGGGCGAGCCCGAGTCCGAGGCCAACGCTTGGCTCGCCGTGATGCAGTCGCTCGTGACCGCGTTCGGCCAGGGCGACTTCGCCCGCGGCGAGGAGCTCGCCGACGAGGCGCTGCGGCTGGCGCGGGCGCACGACAGCCCCGACGCCGAGGCCCTGGCCCTGTCCGCGAAGGGACAGGTCCTGCTCAGGCAAGGCCGGTGGCGCGAGGGCCCGGCGCTGGTCGAGGAGGGGGCGGCCGCGGCGACCTCGGAGCGGATCGACCCGCGGAACACCTGCGACGTCTACTGCCTGACGATCGCGGCCTTCGCGGACCTCGGCGAGTACGGTCGCGCCGGCGAGTGGGTCGACCAGGCCGACCGCTGGATGCGGGTGCGCTCGATCCAGGGATACCGCGGCCAGTGCCGCGTGCACAGGGCCGAGCTGAAGCGCCTGCACGGCGCCTGGCAGGAGGCGGAGCGCGAGGCGATGGAGGCGTGCGGCGAGCTCGAGCGCTTCCACATGTTCGACGCCGTCGGCTTCGCCTACTACCAGGTCGGCGAGGTCAGGCTGCGGCTCGGCGACCACGACCAAGCGGCGGAGGCGTTCCGGCGCGCGATCGCCTACGGGCACCCCGGCCAGCCGGGCCTGGCGCTCCTCGCCCTGGCCCAGGGCGAGCCCCTCGAGGCCGCCGCCATGGTAGGCGCCGCCCTGACCCCGACCGGCGGGTCTTCCCAGGCCGCCGACCTGATCTCGCGCGCGAACCTCCTGGCCGCCCAGGCGGAGATCGCCCTGGCGAACGAGGACCTCGCGGCCGCCGAGCGCGCCGCCGCCGAGCTCGCCGACATCGCCGGCAGGTACAGCTGCGACGTGATCAGCGGCTTGGCGGCCGGGGCCGCCGGCGCCGTGGCGCTCAGCGCCGGCAGGCTCGACGCCGCCGCCGAGTCGCTGCGCCGCGCGGCCCAGCACTGGCGTCAGGCCCGCGTCCCGTTCGAGCTCGCCCGGGTCAGGGCCCTCCTCGGCCGCGCGCTGCTGGCCGCCGGCGACGCTCCGTTGGCGCGGCTCGAGCTCGAGGCCGCCAGGGCCGAGTTCGAGCGTCTCGGCGCGGCGCCGGACGTTGCCCGCCTCGACGACGTCCTGCGCGGCCGTGAGGGGTCGGCCAGGCCCAAGCCGACGACGAAGGCGTTCATGTTCACGGACATCGTGTCCTCGACCGACCTCGCCGGCACCTTGGGAGACGCCGCGTGGGAGGGCGTGATGGCCTGGCACGACCGCACGCTGCGCGCCGCGTTCGCGCGCCACGCGGGCACCGAGGTGCGGCACACGGGCGACGGCTTCTTCGTCACGTTCGACGACGCCGCCGCCGCCCTGCGCTGCGCCGTCGAGGTGCAGCGGCTCCTCGACAGGAACCGCCGGGAGCACGGCTCTGCCCTCACCGTGCGCATCGGCCTTCACGTGGCCGAGGCCGTGCCGCACGCGCGCGACTACGCCGGCCAGGGCGTCCACGTCGCGGCCAGGGTGACGGCGCTGGCGGGCCGCGACGAGGTCTTGGCGACCAGCGACGCCGTGGCGGCCGCTGGCGACGTGGGCCTGCCGCTCTCCCAGCCGCGCACGGTGAGCCTCAAGGGCGTCGCCGAGCCGGTGGCCGTCCAGGCGGTCGACTGGAGCTGAGGCCCGCGGGGTCGCGGCTATGATGCCGCCGAGACCATGGGCCTCAGCGTCGAGCGTCTGTCGAAGTCCTACGGCACCGTGAGAGCCGTCGCCGACGTGACGCTGGGGGTACCGCCCGACTCCACGCTGGCGCTCCTCGGGCCCAGCGGCTGCGGCAAGAGCACGCTGCTCAAGCTCGTGGCCGGCCTGGAGCGGCCCGACGAGGGGCGCGTCCTCGTGTCGGGGCGCGACGTCACGGACCTGCCGCCGCAGCGCCGCGACCTCGGCATGGTCTTCCAGGACTTCGCGCTCTTCCCCCACCTCAGCGTCGCCGACAACGTCGCGTTCGGCCTCGTCGAGCGGCGCTGGCCGGCGGAGAGGCGACGCGCGCGCGTCGCCGAGATGCTCAAGCTGGTGGGCCTCGAGGGGCTGGGCGGCAGGCGCGTGACCGAGCTCTCGGGCGGACAGCAGCAGCGGGTCGCCCTGGCGCGCGCGATGGCGCCCGAGCCCGGCCTGCTCCTCCTCGACGAGCCGCTCTCGAACCTCGACGAGGCGCTGCGCGCTGAGCTCCGCGAGGAGGTCGCCCGCCTGCTCGCGTCGCAGGGAGCGGAGGCCGTCTACGTGACCCACGACCAGGTCGAGGCGTTCGCGATCGCCGACACCGTGGCCGTGATGCGCGCCGGGCGCATCGTCCAGGTCGGCACGGCCCACGACCTGCTCACGTCCCCGGCCGACGCGTGGACGGCGCGCTTCCTCGGCCACGACAACGTCTGGGAGGGCGCGGAAGCGCGGCGCGTCGCGGCCGCGGCCGGGCTGCCGGCGGCGCCGACCGCCGACGGCGCGCTCCTGCTGCGCATGGAGGAGGTGAGGCTGACCACGCCGGAGGCGGGCGCAGGAGGGGGCGCCCAGGCGGGACCGGCGCGCGCCGCGCCGGGCGCCCGCGGCGTCGTCGGCGGCGCGCTGCGCGAGGGCCTCGCGTGGCGCCTGCGCCTCGACGTGCCCGCGTGGGGCGCGACGGTGACGTGGCGCGGGCACGAGCGCGAGCTGGGCGGCGCGCCCGCGGTGGGCGCCGAGTACGAGCTGCTCGTGCCGGCGGGAGCGTGGCTGAGCCTGCCGGCGGCGCGCGAGCCGTGAGCGGGTCCTCGCCGGCGCCCACGGGCAGCGAGGCGGTCGCGCTGGTCCTCGCCGGCGGCGAGCCGCCCCTGGCGCGGCTGCTGCCGCCGCTGCTCGCCGGGACCAGCCTGGTCGTGGCCGCCGACGGGGGCCTGAGGCACGCCGTCGACCTCGGCCTGCGGCCCGACCTGCTCGTCGGCGACATGGACAGCGTGACCGCTCGCGCGCTCGACGCGTTCCCCGCGCTCCCGACCGAGCGGCATCCCACGGCGAAGGACGAGCTCGACCTCGAGCTCGCGCTGGCCGCGGCACGGCGCCTGGGCGCCACGTCGGCGCGCGTGCTCGGGGCCTTCGGCGGCCGGCTCGACCACAGCCTCGCCACGCTGCTCGTCGCGGCGCGGCTGGCGGCGGCCGAGCCCGCCTTCCCCGTCTCGCTGCACGGCGGGCCCCACGAGGCGCGCGTGTGCACGCCCGCCCTGCCGGCCACGCTCGCCGTGCGGCCCGGGACGACGGTCAGCCTCCTGGCCCTGTCGGGGGACGCCGTCGCGTCGGCCACGGGCCTCGCCTACCCCGTCGTGGGCCTGAGGCTGCCGTTCGGAGCGGGCCTGGGCGTCTCCAACGTCGCCACGGGCGAGTCCGTGGACGTGCTCTGCGCGTCGGGCGCCGTGGCGGTGATCGCCGAGCACGAGCCCGGCTGACCGGCCGGACGCTCGCGGCTAGGGTGTGCCCTGGTCCTGACGCTGCGCGGCCGCGACGAACACGACCTCCACGCCCTCGCCGCTGAACGTGATGCGGCCGGGCGCGACCAGGAAGCGGTCCACCCGCTCGAGGGCCGTCGTGAAGGCCCTCTCGAGGCTCATCGCCGGCTCGGGGCAGGCCATCAGCGTCGTCGTCGTCGGCTCGAAGCGCGCCTCGCCGTCGTGCGTGAGGAGCGCGCGGGTGCCCATCTGGTTGCAGCCCACGGAGCCGGCGAGGCGCCCGTCCTCGGCGATCACGAACTCGGCGACGGCTTCGGGGCCGGGCGTGAGCGTCTCGCCGCGCAGCGTCACGCTCTCCAGGCGCCAGCGGTCGCCGCCGAACAGGTCGACCAGGGTCGGGTCGTCGCCGGCGGCGAGGGCCTGGCCGACCAGGGCGAGGACGGCGAGGACGGTCGCGGTGACGGCCGCCACGTCCCGGGCCCTTCCGGGAGCGCCGACGCGCGCGCGGGCGGGGCCGCCCGCGAAGCCGCGGACAGGAGCGCGGGAGGAGGGGCGGGGACGGGCGGGAGCGCCGCCCAGCGCGCGGGCAGGCGCACGGGCGGCGGCGCGGGACCGGTCGGTGCCACGGGAGCGTGTCATGCCCCAGACGGTACGCCCTCTCCCGCAGAGCGGCGTTAGCGGCGCGTGGCCGCGCGCGTTAGGCTGCCCTCATGCTCGACGCCGACGGCATCGTGGCCGCGTTGGGGGCTCTCGACCTGCCGCGCGGTGACTGGGCCGTGCACGCCAGCGCCGTGCTGGTCCTCCACGGGCTCGTCGCGCGCGCCGGCGACGTCGACGTCGTGGTCCGGGGGCCGGCCTGGGAGAGGGCGCTGGGGCTGGGCACGCCGAAGCGCGGCAAGGAGGACCTGTGCGTCTCCCTGCCCGACCTGGGCGTCGAGGTCTGGTCGGGGTGGATGGGCGAGGACGTCGACGCGCTCATCGACGCGGCCGAGACCGTGCGCGGGGTCCCGTGCGTGACGCTCGAGGACGTCCTGCGCTTCAAGGAGCGCGCCGGCAGGCCGAAGGACGCGCCGCACGTCGCGCTGCTCAGGCGCGTCCTCGCCCCCCACGGCGGGCCGCGCGAGCGCTGAGGGCGGGTGCGAGGAGGCCAGCGGGGCGGCCGCCCGCGCCGGGGCCGCGTTGACACCCGCCTGGGCCGCTGTTAGACTCCCGCGCATGCTCGCGGCAGCCCCGTTCAATCCGGACGCCGATACCCGCTCGAGGCGACTCGGGGCGTAGCCGCGTACCTGCACCAGGAGCACCGGACCCCCGAGCGACGCTCGGGGGTCTTCGCTTAGGAGGCCACATGACCGGCACCACGACCCGCAGCGACCGCACGCGCGCCCGCGCCCTGGCCGGCGAGCTCGCCGGCCACGTCGGCGAGGAGGTGCGCCTCCAGGGCTGGGTGCTGACGCGCCGCGACCTCGGCGGCGTCGGCTTCCTCCTGCTGCGGGACCGCTCGGGGGTCGTGCAGTGCGTCGTCGAGCGCGCCGTCGTCGACCGCGCCGGCCTCGGGGGCCTGCCCCTGCACGAGAGCTACGTGGGCGTCGAGGGCCGGGTGTCGGCGCACGCCAAGGCGCCGGGCGGCGTCGAGGTCCACGTCTCGCGCCTCGAGGTCGTGAGCGAGGCCGTGGCCCCTCCCCCCGTGGAGCTCGCCAAGGAGGAGTGGCACGCGAACCCCGACACGCTGCTCGCCTACCGGCACGTCACGGTGAGGAGCCCGCGCAGCCGCGCCGCGCTGAAGGTGCAGGCGGTGCTCGTGAGGGCCTTCCGCGCCGAGCTCGACGCGCGCGGCTTCACGGAGGTCTTCACGCCGAAGCTGGTGAGCGCCGGGGCCGAGGGCGGCGCGAACCTGTTCGAGGTCGACTTCTACGGCCGGCGCGCCTACCTGGCGCAGTCGCC
>DATGNP010000134.1:0-3471 GCA_035306665.1 Trueperaceae bacterium | reverse complement strand
CTCGAGCTGCGCGTTCATGACGCGGTCGACGACCTCGGCGACGCTCTGGTACACGCCCAGCGACTGGTAGGTGGCGCCGAGCGACGTCAGGCGGCCGAGGGGGGTCTCGGCTCGGAGCGTGAGGCCGGTGGCCAGCTTGCGCTGGGCGCGCCGCCACTCCTCCGGCGTCGGGGGCTCCGCCTGGGCCCGAGCCAGCACCTCCTGGTAGCGGGCGATGACGTCCTCGGCGCGCTCGGGCGCGACGCTGACGTAGCCGACGAAGGCGCCCTGGTCCTCGTTGGCCTCGTGCCCGAGGCTGGCGTTGTCGGCGAGGCCCTTGTCGACGAGCTCCCAGTACAGCCGCGAGCCGCTGGAGTCGCCGAGCACGTTGCCGAGGACGGCCGCGGCGTAGCGCCGCGGGTCGGTCATCGCGATGCCGGGAGCGTAGTAGGCGACGTGGACACGGTTGAGCTTGGGGTCGACGACGCCGTCGCGGCCCGCGGCGGTCTCGGCCTCCGGCCGCTCGCGCGGGGCCTCGAAGGTCGGCCACGCGCCGGCGATCCTCTCGGCCTGCTCGAGGACGGCGTCCCAGTCGTAGCGCCCGGAAACGGCCAGCACGAGGTTCTGAGGCGAGTAGCGCCGCCGGAAGTACTCGAGCATCTGCTCGCGGGTCAGGGCCCCGATGCTCTCCTTCGTGCCGAGCACGCTGTTGCCGAGCGGGTGGCCGGACCAGAACAGGGGCGCGGAGATGTCGAAGACGTGGAAGTGCGGCCGGTCCTCGTACATCGCGATCTCCTCGAGGATGACCTTCTTCTCGACGTCGAAGTCCTCCTGCCTGAGCGCCGGCCGCATCAGCTCGGCGAGCAGGTCGATGAGCTGCGGCAGCCGCTCGGGCAGCACCGCGCCGTAGTAGACGGTCCGCTCCTCGGAGGTGAAGGCGTTGTACTGGGCGCCGAGCTCGTCGAACGTCCGGTTGATGTCCTCGGCGGTGTAGCGCTCGTTGCCCTTGAACACCATGTGCTCGAGGAAGTGCGAGACGCCAGCCACCTCGGGGGTCTCGTCGCGCGCGCCCGTGTGCACGAAGAAGCCCGCCGCGACGCTGGCGGCGCCGGCGTTGTGCTCGCCGATCACGGCCAGGCCGTTGTCGAGGACCGCCTTGTCGAAGCGCAGGCGCTGCGCCACCTCGCCGGCGAGGGGCGTCGCGTCGTCGACGGGAGCGCGCGTCACTGCGCCACCCCCGCCGCCACCCGTGCCGGCCCGAGCGTCACGATCGTCGGCTCGGGCAGGCGGTGCGTCGCCACGTACTCGTTGACGTCCTCCAGCGTCACGGCCTCCACCTTCGCGGTGATCTCCTGCAGGGTCCGGGCGCGGCCCAGGTTGAAGACGTCGGCGGCGAGCCGGCCGGCCGTGGCGCTAGACGACTCGCCCTGCATGACCAGCGCCGAGAGCATCCCGGTCTTGGCCCGCTCCAGCTCCTCGGCCGTCACGCCTTCGGAGAGGCGCTCGAGCTCGGCGAGGAAGACCGCCAGCGTCTCGTCGGCCCGCTCCGGGGTCGTGCCGGCGTAGCCGACCGTGTAGCCGAAACCGCGCAGCGTGCGGAAGAAGGCGCTCACCGAGTAGACGAGGCCGCGCTTCTCGCGCACCTCGGTGAACAGCCGCGAGCCCATTGAGCCGGAGAGCACGTTGAGCGCGACGTTGTGGACGTAAGCCTCGTCGGTGCCGGGCTTGGGGCCCGGGAACGCCAGGCCGATCTGCACCTGCGCCGAGTCGGCGACGACGTGCCGTCGCCCCGGCTTCCCGACCTGGACGCCCGGGAGGTTCACGCCGTCGCCCTGCCAGCCACCGAAGGCTTCCCGCGCCGCGGCGAGGACGCGGTCCCAGTCGGCGCCGCCGGCCAGCGCCAGCACCGCGCCCGTCGGTCGCAGGTTGCGCCTGGCCTCCTCGCGCACGAGCGCGGGCGTGAGGGCGGCGAGCCCCTCGGCCGTGCCGTAGGGGCTGCGCCCCTGCGGGCTGGCGACGAAGGCGGCGAGCAGCTCGTCGAAGAGCCGCTGCGCCGGCGAGTCGTCGAGGGACTCGAGCTCTTGGACGGCCAGCTCGCGCGCGGCCTCGAACTCGGCGTCGTCGAGCCGCGGCGACGTGACCATAGACGCGAACAGCGGCATCACTGCTTCGAGCTCGGAGGCGAGGAAGGAGGCGGTGAGGCTCGAGCTCTCGCGGCTCGATCCGCCTCCGCGCCTGACGCCCAGGTCCTCGAGGGCGTCCGACAGCGCCCGCGAGTCGAGGTCGCCCGCGCCGCGCTGCATCCACTCGTGGAGCACCGTGGCGGCGCCCTCGAAGCCCTCCGGGTCGCTCACCGAGCCGAACGGCAGCACGAGGGTGGCGCTCACCGACGGCAGCCACGGCATGGCCTCGTACACGATCGTGAGGCCGTTCTCCAGCGTCGCCGTCAACGGCGTGCGCGCCACCTCGGGGGTGGTGCCGGCCACGGCGGACGCGTCGTCATCGCTTGACATGGGCGCGAGTATAGCCCCGGCATCGCGCTCTTCCGGTCGCTGGCGGGGCGTTCGCGGCCGGTCCTCAGCCTCCGGTCAGCCGCCTCAGCGCGCCCGTCAGGTCGCCGCTGCCAGCCAGGCTGGTGCCGACGAGCACCGCGTCGGCGAGGTCCGCGACGCCGGCGAGGTCCTCGCGCGTGCGGTAGCCGGACTCCGCCACCGTGACCCCCTCGAAGCCCCGCTCCAGCGCGCGGGCGAGCAGCCGCGGCGCGGTGCCGAGGTCGACCGCCAGCGTGGTCAGGTCGCGGTTGTTGACGCCGAGGACCTCGGCGCCGGCCTCCAGGGCCACGTCCAGCTCGCGCTCGTCGTGGACCTCGACGAGGGCCGCCAGCCCCAGGGCGTGGGCGGCCGCGACGTAGGCAGCGGTCTCCTCGCCCGTGACCGCGGCGATCACGAGCACGGCGTCGGCGCCGGACACCAGCGCCTCCAGGAGCTGCGCCGGATGGACGGTGAAGTCCTTGCGCAGGAGGGGCACGTAACGCTCCCACCCCTCGCGGTCGCTCGCCACCTCCCGCAGGTGCGCGAGGGCGCCGCCGAAGTGCCGCGCCTCGGTGAGGACGCTGATGGCCGCGGCACCGCCCGCCACGTACTGGCGCGCGGCGGCGACCGGGTCGAGCGCGGCGATGGCGCCTTGGGAGGGGCTCGAGCGCTTGACCTCGGCGATGACGTTGAGCGGGTCGCCGGCTGCGCGGCGGAGCGCGGCAGTGAACGCCTCCCTGCCGCGCGCGGCACGCCGGTCGCGGGTCGCCGGCCCGATGGTGGCCTCATCGTGCTGGACCGACCGGTCTAGCCAAGCATGGGCGTCGATCCCCGCGTAGTCCGCAGCGCGCTCCCTGGCGATCCGGCCGAGTACGCCCGGCACGGCGCCGAGGCGGTCATCTTCCAGGGGCGCCAGGCCCGCGAGGACCTCGCCGGGTTCGCCGGCGCAGGGCACGTCCCC
>DATGNP010000133.1:0-9156 GCA_035306665.1 Trueperaceae bacterium | reverse complement strand
GGGCCGGCATGGGCGAGCCCGACCCGGCCGAGGTCACGCGGGCCTACCTGGCCGGCGCGCCCTTCCAGGACGTCGCCGCGGCGCAGGCGGCCGGGTACGTCAGCACGCTGACCTCGCTCGGCTGCTTCCACGACGAGGCGCGCGGCGGCATGGGCCTCCACTACCTGCGCGAGGACCTGATGGACGCCGTCCTCGACGCCGCGCAGCCCGAGGCGCTCGTGTACGAGCTGGACGCCTTCGGCAACGTCGCGGGCCTGGTCGCGCACGAGTACATCGTCCCCGTCGAGGCCTGGGACGGCTCGGGACCGCCGACGCTGTTCGGGATGGAGCTGCACCAGCACCCTGTCCTGCCCTTGTGGGTGCTCCACGCTTGGCTGTGGAAGGACAACCCCAGCGGGACGTTCGAGGACTACAACCCGGCCGTCAGGCTCTGCCCCGCCGGCGTGCCGGTGTTCGGCCAAGACTAGCCACGGGCTACTCGCGAAGTCCGCGGGGTGGGGGAGCCGGCGCCAGGGCCGGCTCCCACGCCGTCGCCAGGGCCCCGGCACGGGCTGCGGCCCCGCCCTAGCGCGGGAGGCCGCGGCCCGTGCCCGTCGCGGCCGCCGGCGTCAGTCCCGGGTCACGCCGCAGAACGCCTCGTAATCGATCGGCCCCGTGATCGTGGGGGCGTCGCCGCAGGCGGGGCAGGCCGGGTCGCGCTCCAGGGCGACGGACTGCGTGGCCGCAGCCGCCAGGTCGACGAGCAGGAGCCGGCCCGCGAGCACGCCCTCCCAGCCGAGCAGGAGCTTCAGGGCCTCCGAGGCCATCAGGCTCCCCACCACGGCGGGCAGGGGTCCGAACACGCCCGCCTCGGCGCAGCTCGGGACCGTGCCGGGAGCGGGCGGGGTGGGGAACGCGCAGCGGTAGCAGGCGACGCGGTCGTCGCGAGCGGCGTCCGCCTCCCCGACAGACCCCCTCACCAGCACGCCGACCTGCCCGTCGAGGCGCGAGAGGGCGCCGAACACGAGCGGCTTCCCCGCGAGGACGCAGGCGTCGTTGACGAGGTAGCGGGTGGGGAAGTTGTCCGAGCCGTCGAGCACGACGTCGTACTCGCTCACGACCTCGCGGGCGTCGTCGCCGGTGAGCCGCGCGGGCAGCGGCTCGAGCGCCACGTGGGGGTTGAGTTCGCGGAGGCGCTCGGCCGCGGACTCGGTCTTCGGGCGACCGAGGTCGGCCGACCCGTGCAGCACCTGCCTGTGGAGGTTCGAGGCGTCGACGACGTCGTCGTCGACGACGCCGACGCGGCCGACGCCAGCCGCCACGAGGTAGAGGAGCGCGGGGCTGCCGAGGCCGCCGGCGCCGACGACGAGCACGCTCGAGCCCTTGAGGCGCTCCTGCCCCGCGACGCCGAAGCCCGGCAGCAGCATCTGCCTGGCGTAGCGGGCGAGCTCCTCGCGGGCGAGCACGGCCTAGCCCTCGAGGCCCAGCCCGGTCGCCAGCACGAGCGGAGGCTTCTCCGCCTGGTCGGCCACCTTGACGGCGTCGCGCACGCGCCGGGCGGCCTCGGCCAGCCCCTTGCCGCCGCGGTGGTAGAGGGTCGCGACCGGCTCGCCCTCCGTCACCGGGTCGCCGACCTTGGCGTGGAGCAGCACTCCGACGCCGTGGTCGACGGCGTCGCCCTTGCGCGCGCGGCCGCCGCCGAGGAGCCCGGCGGCCTCGCCGATCGCCCTGGCCTCCAGCGCCGCCAGCACCCCCGAGCGCGGCGCGCGCACCAGCTCCTGGTCAGGCGCGAGGGTGAGCGAGGCGAGCGCCCCCACGTCGCCGCCCTGGGCCGCGACCCAGCGCTCGAAGCGCTCGTAGGCCGAGCCGTCGTCGAGCGCCCGCTCCACGTCGGCGCGGGCCGCCGGCAGGCCCGTGCGCGCCAGGACCTGCGAGGCCAGCACGACGCACAGCTCGCGGAGGTCGGCGGGCCCGCCTCCGCGGAGGCAGTCGCGGGCCTCGACGACCTCGATCGCGTTGCCGACGGCGCGGCCGAGCGGTTCCGACATGCTCGAGAGCACGGCCGTGACGTCGCGGCCGGCGTGGCGGCCGATCGCCGCCATGGTCAGGGCGAGCTCCCGGGCGTCCGCCTCGGTGCGCATGAACGCGCCGGAGCCGACCTTCACGTCGAGGACGATGCTGTGGGCCCCGCCGGCGAGCTTCTTGCTCATGATGCTGGCCGCGATCAGCGGCAGCGACTCGACGGTCCCCGTCACGTCGCGCAGCGCGTAGATCAGGCCGTCGGCGGGCGCGAGGTCCTTCGACTGTCCGGTGACGACGACGCCCACCTCGCGCGCCTGGCGCCTGAAGCGCTCCTCGTCGAGGTCGACGGAGAAGCCGGGGATGCTCTCGAGCTTGTCGACGGTGCCGCCCGTGTGTCCCAGGCCGCGGCCCGACATCTTCGCGACCGTGGCGCCGAGGCTGGCGAGGAGGGGCGCCAGCACCAGCGTGGTCTTGTCGCCGACGCCGCCGGTGGAGTGCTTGTCGACGGTGTGCGGCAGGTCGCCCAGGTCGAGCGTCTCGCCCGACCGCGCCATCGCCAGCGTCAGGTCGGCGGTCTCGCGCGGCGTCATGCCGCGCCAGCACACGGCCATGAGCCACGCGGCCATCTGGTAGTCGGGCACCTCGCCGGCGACGAAGCCGTCGACGAGGCGCTTGAGGTCCGCCGCCGTGTGCTCGCGCCCGTCCCGCTTGGCGACGATCATGTCGAGCGGCCTGAAGCTCGCGTCCTGCATGGCCGAATCGTAGTACGGGCGCGCGGCCGTGCCGGGCGCCTCCGGGCGCGGCGCCGGCGGCCGGTAGGTCCCGGGGCCCCGCCGCGCTCCCCCGCGGACGGCGCCCGCGTCCTCAGGCGGCCCCGGGCGGGAGCAGCTCCCTGGCCGTGGCGGCCTCGTCCCATGGCACGGTCTCGTCGGCGCGCTCGAGCGTGCGCTCGTGGCCCTTGCCGGCGAGCACGACGACGTCGCCGGGCCGCGCCAGCCGGTAGGCCAGGGCGATCGCCTCGCGCCTGTCGGGCTCGAGGTGGAACGTCTCGCCTCTGACCCCGCCGGCGGCCTCGGCGCCGCGCGCCATCGCGGCCAGGATCGCGCTCACGTCCTCCGAGCGGCTGTCCTCCTCGGTGAGCACGGCCACGTCCGCGCCGCGCACGGCGGCTTCGCCCAGCGGCGCGCGCTTGCCGGGGTCGCGCTCGCCGGCAGAGCCGACCACGACCAGCGTCCTGGCGCCGGGGCGGCGGACGGCCGCCAGCGCCTTGGCCAGGGCAGGCGGGGTGTGCGCGAAGTCGACGATGACCGTGAACGGCGTCGTGGCGATCACCTGCATGCGCCCTGGCACGCCGGGGAACGAGGCGAGCGCCGCGGCGGCCGCGTCGGCGGGCACGCCCTCGAGGACGGCCGTGGCCAGCGCCGCGGCGGCGTTCCAGGCGTTGTAGCGGCCGACCATGGGCAGCCGCGCGACCACGCGCTCGCCGAGCAGGTCGAGCGTCAGCTCGAGGGCGCCACGCGGCTCCGCCACGCGCAGCAGGCGCGCGTCGACGCCCGGGGACTGGCCGTAGGTGACGACGCGCGCGCCCGCCTCGCCGGCGGCGGCCGCGAACGCGTCCAAGCCGGCGTCGTCCCGGTTCAGCACGGCGGTGGCGGCGCGCCTGACCAGGGTCGCCTTGGCGTCGACGTAGGCCGCGAACGTGCCGTGGTGGTCGAGGTGCTCGGGCGAGACGTTGGTGACGACCCCGACCGCGTAGGCGACGGCGTCGAGCCGGTGCTGCGAGAAGCCGTGCGAGCTGCTCTCGAGCACGGCGTGGGTGGCGCCGGACGCGGCGCAGCGGGCCAGGAAGGCCTGCACCTCGGGCGCCTCGGGCGTCGTGAAGTGGCCCTCGAGGCCCAGCTCCTCGCCGCCCAGGCGCACGGCCGCCGTGCTCATCAGCCCCGTCTCGCGGCGCGCGCCGAGCACGTGGGCCAGGAGGAAGCTCGTCGTCGTCTTGCCGTCTGTGCCCGTCACGCCCACGACCCTGAGCCTCTCGGACGGGTAGCCGTGGAGCGCGGCGGCGAGGTGCGGGAGGGCGCGCTTCGCGTCGGGCACGCGCACGTACGGGACGCCTCCCAGGCCCGCCACCCGCTCCGCGGGCGCGTCGCCGACGACGGCCACGGCCCCGCCGGCGACCGCCGCGGCGGCGAAGGCGTGCCCGTCGAACCTGGCCCCGCGGCGCGCGACGAACAGGGCGCCGGGCGTCGCGCGGCCGTGGTCCTGCACCACGGCCGTGACCTCCGGGTCGCGCGCGAGGCCCGCGGCCCTCACGTCGCCCACGGCGTCGGCGGCGCGCGCGGAGGCTGCGGCCAGCAGGGTCGAGAGGCGCACGGTCCTCAGCGCACCATCGGCGGCGTCAGCCCGTGGCGCTCGAGCAGGTCGAGGACGAGGGCCAGGTCGCGCTCGTCGCCGACGAAGTCGAGGTCGTCACCGGGCACGACGACGACGGGGGAGAGGGAGTAGTCCTCGATCCAGCGCTCGTAGAGGTCGCCCAAGCGCTCGAGGTAGGCGTCGTCGATGTCGGCCTCGTACTCGCGGCCGCGGAGCCTGATGTGGGCCTTGAGCGTCGGCAGGGAGGCGCGCAGGTAGATGAGCAGGTCGGGCGGCCGCAGCGCCGAGGCGACGGCGTCGTACAGCAGGGTGTAGCTGCCGTGGTCGCGCGGGTCCAGCAGGCCGTCCTCGGCCAGGAGCCGCGCGAACACGTTGGCGTCCTCGTAGACCGTGCGGTCCTGGATCACGCGCCGGCCCGGGTTCACCTCGCGCAGGTGCTGGCGCAGGCGCGCGGCGAGGAAGAAGACCTGCGAGTGGAACGCGTAGCGGCGCATGTCGGCGTAGAAGTCGGCGAGGTACGGGTTCTCGTCGACGGCCTCGAAGACCGGCGCGAGATGGTAGCGCTCGGAGAGGATGCGCGTGAGGGTGGACTTGCCGGCGCCGATGTTCCCGGCGACGGCCACGTAGAGGCCGCCGTTCGCTTGCCTCACGAGGCGACGGCCTCGAGGCGGCCGAGCACGCGCGCGACCAGCGCCTCGCGGTCCGCCTCGACCGCGACGAAGTCGATCGCCCCGGCGTCGACGACCTCGACGGGGAACGGCGCGGCGTCGAAGTAGCGGTCGTAGGCGGCGGTGATCTCGGCGAGGTAGTCGGCCCGCATGTCCGTCTCGAACTCGCGGCCCCGCTTGGCGATGCGCCTCAGTAGCAGGTCGGGCTCGGCGCGCAGGTAGACGGTCAGGTCCGGGTCGGGGAGGCGCGAGCGGAGCTGGTCGAACAGGGTGCGGTAGAGCTCGAACTCGTCCCCGTGCAGGTTCAGGGAGGCGAACAGGAAGGTCTTGTCGAAGAGGTAGTCCGCGACGGTGTGCCGCTGGAAGAGCGCGGCCTGCGAGAGCTCGGCGTGCTGCTTGAAGCGCGAGAGGAGGAAGAACGCCTCGGTCTGGAAGGCGTAGCGCTCCTTGTCCTCGTAGAAGCGGGCGAGGAACGGGTTCTCCTCGACGACCTCGAGGAGGAGCCTCGCGCCGAGGCGCTCGGAGAGGATGCGCGCCAGGCTGGTCTTGCCCACGCCGATGGGGCCCTCGATGACGATGAGCGACATATCGGTCACCGAGCATACCGCCGGCTCGCGGCCGGCCGGGCCGAGCACGCGCGTCGCGTCTGGCACGGAAGCCCATCCGGCCTGTGCTAGAGTGGCGCTCAGCTTGATGGACGAACCTCCGAGTAGTCCTTGGCGCGTCGCGCGCGCCTTGACGACCCTCCCCCTCATCCACCTGACGACAACGGCGCTCGCGCAGGGCGCGGGCGACGGCGGCCTGCCGGACGGCATCGGCGCCGGGCGCATCGGCCTGGCGGCGGCGTTCCTGCTGGTCTCGGCGTTCGCCTCGGCCTGCCAGGCGGCGCTCGGCTCGCTCTCGGAGTGGCGCCTGCGCCAGCTCTGGGAGGGCCGCGACGACGGCAACGGCGCGCTGGCGCTGATCGAGCGCGACCCGCAGCGCTTCGTCACCACCCTGCTGATCGCGCGCACCGCGACGGACGTCGCGCTCACGGCGCTGCTGGTGGTCAGCGCCATGCAGCTCGCCGCCGGCACGTCGGTGTCGCCGTGGCTGGCCACCGCCTACGGCGGCGTCGCCAGCGTCCTGCTGCTGCTCGTCTTCGCCGAGATCATCCCGCGGTCGGTCGCGCTGCGCGACCCGGTCGGCCTGGCGCGCGCGGTGGTCAGACCGGTCTATCTACTGTCCGTGGTCGTCTACCCGGTCGGCGCGCTCTTCACGTACCTGACGAAGGGCGTGCTGAAGCTGTTCCGCATCGAGACGAGCCTGAGCGCGCAGATGTCGGAGGAGGAGCTGAGGCAGCTGCTGCGCAGCGCCGGCGAGTCGGGCGTCCTCGAGTCCGAGGAGCAGGCGATGATCCGCGGCGTCATCGACCTCGAGGAGACCGTCGTGCGCGAGGTCATGACGCCGCGCGTCGACGTGATCGGCGTCTCCGAGGACGCCAGCCTCCTCGAGCTCCTGGCGCTCGTGCGCGAGCACGGCTACAGCCGCCTCCCCGTCTACGCCGAGACGATCGACAACGTCCGCGGCGTCGTCTACGCCCGCGACCTCCTCAGGTACCTCGAGGGGTCGGAGGCGCTCGAGGGCGCGCGCGTCGCCGACCTCATGACGACCGTGCAGTTTGTGCCCGAGACGCTCTCGGTGGCCGCGCTGCTGCGCGACATGCGGTCGCGCAAGAGCCACTTCGCCGTCGTCGTCGACGAGTTCGGTGGCACCGCCGGCGTGATCACGCTCGAGGACATCATCGAGGAGATCACCGGCGACATCTACGACGAGACCGACGAGGACGAGGAGGCCGAGATCAGCGCGCTGGAGGGCGGCGCCTACCGGCTGCTCGGGGCCGCGAACCTGCAGGACATCGGGGCCGCGCTGGGCATCAGGTTCGACGAGGACGGCGACTACGACACGCTCGCCGGCTTCATGATCGACGAGCTCGGCCACATCCCCGAGCCGGGCGAGGCCGTCACCCTCTCCGGCATGCGCTTCGAGGTCGAGCAGGCCGACGGCCGCCGCGTGATCAGCGTGGTGGCCACCCCCGTCGACCCCGAGCTCGAGCACGCGCTCGAGGAGGAGGCCGCCGCCGAGGCGCGCTGAGCGCTGGCCCGGCCTCAGGCCAGCGGCGGCAGCGCGGGCACGTACGTCCGCCCCACGCGCGCGGCCACGCCCGTGAGCATCTCGTAGGACACGGTGCCGATCGCCTCGCCTAGCGCCTCGGCGCTGGGCCCGCCCGGCCCCCACAGCACGACGCGCTCGCCCTCGTCGACCTCGGCGCCGGTGGCGTCGACCATGAGCTGGTCCATGCACACGCGCCCGATGACCGGCAGGAGCCGGCCGCGGTGCCCGACGGCGGCGCGGCCGGTGAGCGAGCGTCGGTAGCCGTCGGCGTAGCCGGCCCTGACGGTCGCGACGACGGTCTCGCGCTCCGCGCGCCACAGGCCGCCGTACGACACGGTGGTGCCCGCCGGCACCCGCTTGACGAAGCTCACCGGCGCCGTGAACCGCATGGCGGGGCGCAGGCCCGGCGCCATGTCGGCGACCACGGGTCCCGGGTGGTAGCCGTAGAGCACGATGCCCGGGCGCACCAGGTCGAGGTGGTGGCGGGGGAAGCGGAAGACCGCGCCCGAGTTCGCGGCGTGCCGCAGCCCCGGGTCCACGCCGGCGGAGAGGATGGCGGCCACGCCGTCGTCGAAGCGCGAGAGCTGCTCGAGCGTCGCCGCCTCGTCCTCCTCCTCGGAGGCGAAGAGGTGCGTGAACGTGCCCGCGACCCGCACGCCGGGCGTGCGCGCGGCGGCTACGGCCAGGCGCGCCGCCGCCTCGGGGGTGCGCGCCCCGATGCGGCCCATGCCGGTGTCGAGCTTCAGGTGCACGTCGACCGGCGACCCCAGACGGGCGGCGGCGATCGCCTCGAGGGCGTGCTCGCCCGGGACCGTGAGCGAGACGCCCGCGGCGGCGAGCGCGGCGACGGTGGCGGGCTCGCCCACTGGGGACAGGAGGAGCACGCGGGCGCGCAGACCGCCCCGGCGCAGGGTCAGGGCCTCGACGGGCGTGGCCACGGCGAACCAGCCCACGCCGAGCGACTCGAGGTGGAGCGCCGTGCCCGGCAGGCCGTGCCCGTAGGCGTTGGCCTTGACGACGGCCATCACGTCGGCCCCCGGCGACACGGCGTCGCGCACGATCCGGAGGTTGTGCGCCAGCGCCGAGAGGTCGACCTCGGCGACGGCCGCCGAGAGCTCGGCGGCGGTGGGCCCCGCAGCGCCCCGCGTCCGCCCGCCCCTGGCGCTCACCGCGTCCACGCCGAGCGCCTCTCGAGCGACTTCAGCAGGCTCGAGGCCGCCAGCGTCAGGGCGATGTAGATGACGGCCGCGCTGTTGTACGGCGGGAACAGGTTCAGGGTCGCGGCGCCGAACTCGCGCGCCTTCTGCGTGACGTCCCCGACGCCGATGACGGACAGCAGGGCCGTGTCCTTCAGCATCGCGATGAACTCGTTGCCGAGGGGCGGCAGGACGATGCGCAGCGCCTGGGGCAGCGTGACGAACCGCGCCGTCTGCCCGGACGTGAGCCCGAGGCTCCGCGCCGCCTCGATCTGGCCCTTGGGGATCGCCTCGATCCCGGCCCGGAAGATCTCGGCCATGTAGGCGGCGTAGCCGATCGCGATCGCGAGCACCCCGCGCAGGAGGTCGTGGCGGATCACGACCCGGCCGCCGGTGAGGTCGCGGAGCGCGCCGGGGATCACGAAGCCGATGAAGAGGACGACGACGAGCATCGGCACGCCGCGGATCAGGTCGACGTAGAGCTCGGCGAACACGCTCAGCGGGTGGTGGCCGGTCTGCCAGCCGGCGAAGGCCAGCAGCAGGAACGCCAGTCCCAGGCCGATCCCGAGGAAGGCCGGGTTGCGGGCCGTGTCGGGCAGGAACTCGACGCGCCACAGCTCCGGGAGGTCGGCGGGCACCCGCTCGGGCGTCAGCAGTACGGCGCCGACGCGGCCCTCGGCCAGGAAGCCGAGGGCCGCCTGGGCGTCGAGGGCGCTGAGGAACCGGCGCTCCTGCGCCCCCTCGGCGTAGGAGCCGTCCTGGACCAC
>DATGNP010000132.1:0-3501 GCA_035306665.1 Trueperaceae bacterium | reverse complement strand
ATCGCCGCGGTCGCCGAGGTGGGGATGCCCAGCGTCAGCAGCGGCACGAGCACGCCGGCCGCCGCGGCGTTGTTGGCGGCCTCGGGGCCGGCCACGCCCTCGATGGCGCCCTTGCCGAACTCCTCGGGCTTGCGGGAGAGGCGCTTCTCGAGCCCGTAGGAGAGGAACGTGGGGATCTCGGCGCCGCCCGCGGGCAGGCCGCCGAGCGGGAAGCCCAGCAGGGCCCCGCGGATCCAGGGCCGCCACGAGCGCGCCCACTCCTCCCGGCTCATCCAGATCGAGCCCTTTATCGCCTCGACGTCCTGCGGCGCGCGCCGGTAGCGCGAGGCCACGTAGAGCGTCTCGCCGACGGCGAAGAGGCCGACCGCGACGATGATCACGCTGATGCCGTCGAGCAGCTCCAGCGTCCCCAGCGTGTAGCGCGCCTGCCCGCTCTGGAGGTCGATGCCGACGAGGCCGAGGCCGATGCCGAAGAAGAGGCTGGTGAGGCCGCGGAGGAGCGACGAGCCCAGGACGGCCGTCACGGTCGTGAAGGCCAGGACCATGAGCGCGAA
The DNA here is from genome assembly GCA_035306665.1 of Trueperaceae bacterium. Taxonomy (GTDB): domain Bacteria; phylum Deinococcota; class Deinococci; order Deinococcales; family Trueperaceae; genus DASRWD01. Next base: position 2,947 of record DATGNP010000132.1, on the reverse strand, counting down.
GTAGTCCGCTGGCCCGAAGGCGAGGCCGAGGCGCGCCAGGGGCGGCGCGAGGAACGTGAGCAGCGCCGTGGCGATGGTTCCGGCCACGAACGAGCCGATCGCGGCGGTAGCGAGCGCGGCGGCGCCGCGGCCGCGCCTGGCCATCTGGTTGCCCTCGATCGCCGTGATGATCGAGGCGGACTCGCCGGGCGTGTTCAGCAGGATCGACGTCGTGGAGCCGCCGTACATGCCGCCGTAGTAGATGCCGGCGAACATGATGAAGCTCGCGATCGGGTCGAGCTTGAAGGTCACGGGCAGGAGCAGCGCCACGGTCAGCGCCGGTCCGATGCCGGGCAGGATGCCGACGACGGTGCCCAGCGTGACGCCCAGGAAGGCCCACAGCAGGTTCTGCCAGGTGAGCGCGATGGAGAAGCCGTGGAGGAGGGCCTCGAGGGTCTCGATCAACGCGTCCCCCCGCGGCGCTCCGTCTCGGCGCCGGCGCCAGCCCGCGGCGCCGCCACGAGGGCCGTCTGCGTCGTCACAGCGGCAGCACCCCGGCCGGCAGCCTCAGGCCCAGCAGCTTCGTGAAGGCGAGGTAGACAGCCAGGCTCAGGGCCAGCCCCACGGGCGCCGTGCGCCACACGCGTCTCTCGTCGAACCCGAGCGCGACGCCCATGAAGAGTAGCGTCGTCGAGAGGACGAAGCCCAGGCGGCCCACGAGCAGGGCGTGGAGAGCCAGGGTCGCGCCGATCACCGCCACGGGCACCCAGTCGGCCTGGGCGCCGGCGTCGATGTCCTCGGCGTCCTCCGGCACGCCCCTGACGCCCCGCAGGGCCTGCGCGACGAGCGCGACCCCGCAGACGAGCAGCGCGACGCCGACGAGTATGGGGAAGAAGCGCGGCCCGATCCGCGCGTAGCTGGGCAGGACGCGCAGGGCCAGCGCGCCCTGGAGGAAGAAGCCGCCCAGAGCGAGCACCCCCAGGGCGACCAGTAGGTCGCCCCAGGGGACCCGGCGGCGCGATGCGCCTAGCTCCACGTCAGTCGACGAGGCCGACGGCCCGGAGGACCTCCGTGACGCGCGCGTCTTCCTCCTGCAGGTAGGCGGCGAACTCGTCGCCGGACATGTAGGCGCTGATCCACCCGTACTGCTCGAGCTGGGCCTGCCACGCCTCGCTCTGGACCATCGCGTCGACGGTCGCGACGAGCGCGTCGCGCGCCTCGTCCGAGATGCCGGGCGGGGCGACGACGCCGCGCCAGTTCGCGAGCTCGAGGTCGACGCCGGCCTCCCTCAGCGTGGGCGCGTCGATGCCCTCGACGGGCTCGGGCGCCGACACCGCGAGCACGCGCAGGTCGCCGGACTCGATCTGGCCGGCCCACTCGGAGTAGCCGGACACGCCGGCCGTCACCTGGCCGCCCATGATGCTGGCGAGGGCCTCGCCGCCGCCCGAGAAGGCGACGTAGTTGACGAGGGTGGGGTCGACGCCGACAGCGTTCGCCAGCAGGCCGACGAGGATGTGGTCGGTGCCGCCGGCGGAGCCGCCGCCCCACGACACGGCGCCGGGGTCGGCGCGGAACGCGTCGATGAGGTCCTGCAGCGTCTGGTGGGGGCTGTTCGCCGGCACGACGATGACCTCGTACTCGGCCGTGAGCCTGGCGATGGGCGTGGTGTTCGCCAGCGTGACGGGCGCGTCGTTGCTGAGGATGGCGCCGACCATCACGAGGCCCATCATCATCAGGATGTCCTCCTGGCCGGACTCGGTGGTCGCGAGCTGCGCCAGGCCGATCGTGCCGCCGGCGCCGGGCACGTTGAAGACCTCCACGTTCGAGACGATGCCGGCCTCCTGCAGGGCCGTCTGCATCGCCCGCGAGGTGCCGTCCCAGCCGCCGCCGGGCGACGCCGGCGCCATGATGCGGAGCGATGCCGGCGGCTGCGCCATGGCGACGCCGAGGGCGCCGAGGACAGCGACGAGCGTGACGAGACGGGTGAACACTCTCATGCCTTACCTCCGTTGTGGTCGACCTGGAGTATAGACCGGCCGGATTGTGTCCCTGCGCCAGCGTTGATAGCATCGCGGCCGTCCGGGGCCCGGGCGGCCGCGGCGGTGCCGCCGGCAGGGGGACGCGCCGCCGGCGTGGGCGCGGCCTTCCGCGACCGAGCGGCCTCCCGCGACCACGCGACCGAGTGCACGGAGAGCAGCGATGAGTGGACGAGCCCTGGCGACAGCAGTGACCTGGCTGCTGCTGGCGCTGAGCGCCGGCGCGCACGGCCAGGACCGCCTCGACGCCGTCGACGCCTACCTGGAGGCCGCCTTCGCGGGGTCGAGCCTGCCCGGCATGGCCGTCGCGGTCGTGTCGGGCGGCGATGTCGCGTACGCCCGCGGCTTCGGCGTCGCCGACAGGGAGAGCCGCGCGGCCGTCACCGTCGACACCGCGTTCGAGCTCGGCTCGCTCACGAAGAGCATGACGGCCCTCGCGGTCCTCAGGCTCGCCGAGGCGGGCCGGGTCGACCTCGACGCGCCCGTACGGCGCTACCTGCCGTGGTTCCGCGTCGCCGACGCGGACGCCTCCGCCGCGATCACGCCCCGCCACCTCCTCGGCCACACCAGCGGCCTGCCCCGGTGGTCGCACGGCGTCGTGTGGCGGGACCCGGAGCGCGTCTCCGGGTCGGTGGCGGAGGGCGTGCGCGCGCTGGCGAGCGTGCCGCCGACGTTCGGCCCGGGGGAGGCCGTGTCGTACGCGAACATGGGCTACGCGGTGCTCGGCGCCGTGATCGAGGCGGTAACGGGCGCGCCGTGGGACGCCTTCCTGGCCGCGGAGCTGCTCGCGCCGCTGGGCATGGAGCGCACCGGGCTCACGGTCGCGGGGCGCTCTAGCCTCAGCGTGGCCACGCCCCACGCGTGGCGGCTGGGCGCCCAGGTGCCCGCCGGCGCGCCCGCGCCGTTCGTGGGTCCGGCGGGCAGCACGCCGG
>DATGNP010000131.1:0-2178 GCA_035306665.1 Trueperaceae bacterium | reverse complement strand
GTACGCCTTGCCGGTGGCCTGGACGTCGACGACCGGGTCGGAGTTAACGACGTTCAGGTCGAACGCCACCGAGGCGCTGCGGCCCCCGTGGCTGGCCGTGACGGTGAGGGAGTGCAGGCCCGCCGTCGTGAAGGTGAGCGGCAGCCCGGGCCCGCCGAACGGCCCCGACTTGACGGTGAAAGGCCCGTCGTAGACGGTGCCGGAGAGGTTCGACTGGACCCGCAGCTGGACGCTGGCGGCCACGGAGTGCGTGACGCCGAAGTACTGCGCCAGGTCGGTGCTGACCCGCAGGTCGGCCCGCCTGGGCAACGGCACGGTCTTCAGCGCGATCGCGGGGCCCTCGGTGCTGCCGGGCGCCGCCTGCTCCTGGTTCCACCTGGCGCTGCGCCTGGCGTCGAACTCCAGCACGTGCATGGAGTCGAACACCTGCTCCACGTAGTCGGCGGGGACGTAGTAGTAGCCGCCGTCGCCGGCGCCGCAGCCCCAGGAGTTCTTCACGACGAAGTAACCGCCGCCGCCGGCGTTCACGGGGAACTGCTCCGTGGACAGCGCGGCGTTGCTCAGGAAGCCGACGACCTGCACGACGTGCCCGCCGCACTTCTTCGTCGTGCCGCCCTTGGCGTCGCTGCACTCCTTGGCGTAGTCGGTGACCACGCCCCCTACGGCGTCGCTGAAGCCCCGGTACACGGGGAACGAGGCGATGATCACGTGGCCCTGCGCCAGGTACTGGCGGTAGCGGTTGAGGTCGAAGCTCTGGCCCGAGGCCCACACCTGCCGCGAGGTGCTGGCCAGCACGCCCGGCCCCGTGTAGGTCATCGTGGCGTAGGCGCAGAACGGCACCAGCGTGCCGTTCACGGCGTAGACCGTGCAGAAGCGCGGGCTCTGGTGCGCGGTCTCGGAGCACGAGCCCTCGTAGTCGTCGCAGGTGCCGGCGTAGTCGGACATGCTGCCGTCGGTGCCGCTGCTCCTGCCCGTAGCGGGGTTGTAGAGCCAGAACGACTCGTCGGGCAGCCGCTGGTTCGCGCTCACGGCGCGCGAGAGCGCCAGCGGGGCGCTGTGGCTCTCGGTGTAGTCGCTGCGGTCCCAGACGAACTTGGCCTGGTTCACGTAGAACTGCTCGGAGAGGTCCAACGCCACGTCGTTCTGCACGCGCTCGCGGCTCTCGATGGCGCCGATGGACGCGAAGGCCCAGCAGTCGAAGCGCCGGGCCTGGTTCTTCATCGGCGAGAGGAAGTTGCGCAGCGGGAACCAGTAGTTCGCGAAGTAGCCCGTGGGCAGCGGGCAGTTCGCGTCGTGGTCGACGCCCGGCACCTTCTGCGCGTTGCCTTGCTCGCTCAGCCACGACGGGTCGTACCGCACGCGGTCGAGGTCCTCGACGGTCGCCAGGAGCGCGTCCAGCGCCGCCAGCCCGGCCCTGATCTCCTCGAGGCTCGCCCCCTCCAGGTCGCCAAACGGCGCGGCCTGCGCCTTCAGCTCGTCGGGCAGCAGCTCGTAGCTCATCCGGTAGTCGGCGAGGGCGTTGTCCACGTCGTTCGCGAGCCGCTGGACGGCCGCGGCGTCCCGCACGCGGTCCCCGATGCCGAGCAGGGTGACCTCCTCGCCGCCGACCTCGATCGTCGCGCCCGGCTCGTAGCCGGTCGCGTCGGCCGCCGCCTCGAGCAGGTCCGCGAGCGCCGGGCCGGGGTCCTCCACGTCCTGCAGCGCCGCCAGGTCGTCAAGGAAGGCCTCGTCCCGTTCCTGGGCCTGGTCGTCGCCGTCGGAGACGAGCGTGATCACGAGGTCCCCTCGCTTCACGCGGCGGTAGAACTCCTCCGCGCCCAGCGTCTCGGCGTCGCCGGGAACGTCGCCCTGCCACGACGACTCGAGGGTGAACACGTCGCCCATGTCGGCGGGCTGGCCGCAGCCGCCGAGCGCCATGGCGACGACGAGGACCGGAACCCACAGCCGTACCGCGCGCCAGCCACTCCGCATGACCCGCCTCGACTTTCGACTTCGCGCGGACTGTAGCACGGCCGTCGGGCCCCGCCGCCCGGGGCGTCACCGCGCGGACGCCGGTCGCCTCACGCCTCCTCGACGTGCGCCCGCAGGCGCTCGATGGCGGCGTCCCAGGCCTCGGACACGCGCCGCAGGTAGTCGCCGGCCGCCGCCACGCTGTCGCGCCTCAGCTCGAACAGCGTC
>DATGNP010000130.1:0-4352 GCA_035306665.1 Trueperaceae bacterium | reverse complement strand
CGGCGCGGCCGGGGCGGGGCGAGGTCACCGCCCCGTCGCGTCACGCGCCCGGCGGTGGGGTGCCGGCGCGGCGCGCGGCCGGCCGAGACGCGACGCGGCCGCGAGGGCTCGGGTCGGGGCTCAGCCCGAGAGGAAGGCCTCGAGCGCGGCGGCGTCGGGGTACGCGGGGATGGCGCCGCGCCGCGTCGTCGTGAGCGCTGCGAAGGCGCAGGCGCGCTCCAGCACGGCCTGGGCGCCGGCGGCGTCGTCCCACGTGCCGGGGCGCGTCAGCGTGGCGGCGAGCAGGGCGCCGGTCAGGGCGTCGCCGGCGCCGGTCGTGTCGACGCTGGGCACGCGCGGGGCGGGCGCGTCGACCCGGTAGCCCCAGGCGTAGGCGGTGGCGCCGTCCGCGCCGCGGCTGATGACGACGACGCGGGCGCGCCCCTTCAGCAGCGCGTCGGTTAGCTCGGCCTCGGCGGCGTCACCCGAGCCGCCGGCGAGGAACGCCGCCTCCTCGGCGCTGAGCTTCACGACGTCCGCCTCGGCGGCGAAGCGGCCGATCACGGCGCGCGCCTCGTCGAGGTCGGCCCAGAAGGCCGTCCGCACGTTGACGTCGCAGGAGACGAGCCACCCGCCCGCCCGCGCCGCGGCGATGGCCGCGGCCGTGGCCTCCCTGGCCGGGTCGCGGGCCAGGCACACCGAGCCGAAGTGGAGGCAGCGCGCGCCCTCGCCGGCGTCGGCGAGCCGGCGCACCGCTGCGACGGCACGCTCGGGGTCGAGGTGGTCGTGCGCCGGGTCGTGGCCGTAGAAGAGGAAGTCGCGCTCGCCCGCCGCGCCCAGGGCGACGAAGGCCACGGCCGTGGGGCGGGGCAAGCGCACGACGTCCGAGGCGTCGACGCCGGCGCGCTCCAGCTCCGCCACCAGCGCGGCGCCGAAGGGGTCGTCGCCGACCGCCGCGACGACGGCGCTGGGCGTGCCGAGCCGCGCCGCCGCGACGGCGACGTTGGCCGGCGCCCCGCCGGCGGCCCACAGGTAGGCTCGGGCCTCTGTCAGGCTCGCGCCGGGCTCGCTGGGGACCATGTCGACGAGCAGCTCGCCGAGGCAGAGGAGGCGGGGGCCGACGTGGGCTGGCGCTGACATGCCCCGAGGATACGTGCGGTGGGCGCGCCGAGGCGCCGTGCCCGCTGGGTCGGATACCGAACGGAAAGCGCCGTGGGAGCGTGTTAGAACGGGTCTGACATGGCGCCGAACGGCCCTCTCGAGACGACAACGGCGGCGGGCGAGCCCGAGCCTCCACGACACTTCGCCAGCGCGAGCCTCGACTACGTCGAGGAGCTCTACCTCCAGTACCTGACGGACCCCGCGTCCGTCACGGCCGACTGGCGCGCCTACTTCGAGGGCCTCGGGCCCGACGGGCCCGTTAGGCGGCACCTGGAGCCCAGCTTCGCGCCCCGCAGCCTCTTCAACCCCCCGACGGCGACCGCCGACCAGCTGACCGAGGCCGGCGCCGCCGCCGCCGTGCTGCAGCAGAAGCTCGACCGCCTCGTGCGCAACTACCGCGTCCGCGGGCACAGGCTGGCGCAGCTCAGCCCCCTGGGTCAGGAGCCGTTCACGGCGCCCGAGCTCGAGCCCGAGTTCTACGGCCTCACCGAGGCCGACATGGCGAAGCCGGTGCTCGGCAACGTGCTGCCCGGCGCGACCACCGTGGGCGAGGTCATCGAGGGCCTCAAGGAGACGTACACCCGCAGCATCGGCGCGCAGTTCATGCACATCGACAGGCTCGAGCTGCGGGTGTGGCTGCAGCGGCGCATGGAGACGACGCGCAACCGGCTGCAGCTCACGCGCGAGGACCAGCTCCGCATCCTCACCAAGCTGACCGACGCCACGACCTTCGAGGAGTTCATCCAGCGCAAGTACGTCGGCGCGAAGTCGTTCTCGCTCGAGGGCGGCGAGACGCTGATCCCGCTGCTCGACCTCGTGATCGAGAAGGCCGCCCAGCAGTCCGTCGAGGAGGTCGTCCTCGGCATGGCGCACCGTGGGCGCCTCAACGTGCTGGCGAACGTGATGGGGAAGAGCGCCAGCAGCATCTTCCGCGAGTTCGAGGACAAGGACCCCGAGCACTACATGGGCCGCGGGGACGTCAAGTACCACCTCGGCTACTCCAGCGACCACGTGACCTCGACCGGGCGGACGGTGCACCTCTCGCTCGCCTTCAACCCGTCCCACCTCGAGTTCGTGAACCCGGTCGTGCTCGGCCGCACCCGCGCGAAGCAGGACCGGCGCGGCGACGTCGACCGCGAGCGCGTGCTGCCGGTCCTGATCCACGGCGACGCCGCGTTCATCGGCCAGGGCATCGTGCAGGAGACGCTCAACATGAGCGGGCTCGAGGGCTACCGCGTCGGCGGGGCGCTGCACGTGATCGTGAACAACCAGATCGGCTTCACCACGGGCCCGCGCCAGGCGCGCTCCACCACCTACGCCAGCGACGTCGCGAAGATGCTCCAGAGCCCGATCTTCCACGTCAACGGCGAGGACCCCGAGGCCGTGGCCCAGGTCGTCGAGCTGGCGATGGACTTCAGGCGCGAGTTCAAGCGCGACGTCGTCATCGACATGTACTGCTACCGCCGCCTGGGGCACAACGAGACCGACGAGCCGGCGTTCACGCAGCCGGTGATGTACGGCAAGGTGCGCCAGCGCAAGTCGGTGCGCGAGGCCTACCGCGACAAGCTGCTCGCCCTTGGCGGCGTCAGCATGCACGAGGCCGAGGAGATCGCCGAGGACCGCAGGCAGCGCCTCGAGGCGCACCTGGCGGAGGCGCGCAAGGACGACTTCAAGCTCCACTACCCCACGCTGCAGGGCCTGTGGCAGGACTACGTGGGCGGGAGCGACGCCGCCGTCCCCGACGTCGACACCGCCGTCGCCCGCGAGGACGCCTCGCGCTGGCTCGAGGCCCTGACGCACGTGCCCGAGGGCTTCAACCTCAACCCGAAGCTCGGGCGCACGCTCAAGGCGCGCCGCGAGATGGCCCGCGGCAACGCGCCCCTGGACTGGGCCGCCGGCGAGGCGCTGGCCTTCGCCAGCCTCGTCGCCGAGGGCCGGCGGGTCAGGCTGTCGGGCCAGGACAGCGAGCGCGGCACGTTCAGCCACCGGCACTCCGTGTTCCACGACACCGTCGACGGCCACGAGTACGTGCCGCTGGCCGAGCTCGGCGCCCGGCACGGCGGCGTCTTCGACGTGCACAACAGCCCGCTGTCCGAGGCCGGGGTGCTGGGCTTCGAGTACGGCTACAGCGTCGACACCCCCGACGGCCTCGTGATCTGGGAGGCGCAGTTCGGCGACTTCGTGAACGGCGCCCAGGTGATCATCGACCAGTTCCTCTCATCGGCGGAGGAGAAGTGGGGCCGGCTCTCCGGTCTCGTCATGCTGCTGCCCCACGGCTTCGAGGGCGCGGGCCCCGAGCACTCCAGCGCCCGCCTCGAGCGCTTCCTGCAGCTCTGCGCCGAGGACAACATGCAGGTCGTCTACCCGACGACGCCGGCGCAGTTCTTCCACCTCCTCAGGCGCCAGGTGCTGCGCCCGATCCGCAAGCCGCTCGTCGTCATGTCCCCCAAGAGCCTGCTCAGGCACCCGCGGGCGGTGAGCGCCCTGGACGAGTTCACGTCCGGCTCGTTCCAGCGCGTCATCCCTGACCGCGAGGTCGACCCGGCCGGCGTGCGGCGCGTGCTGATGACGAGCGGGAAGCTCTACTACGAGCTCCTCGCCGCTCGCGAGGAGCGCGGCGCGAGCGACGTCGCTATCGTGCGGCTGGAGCAGCTCTACCCGCTCAGGCAGGAAGAGGTGGACGCCGCGCTGGCGCCGTACCCGGCCGCCGCGCCGGTCGTCTGGGTCCAGGAGGAGCCCGCCAACATGGGGGCGTGGTGGTACCTGCGGGTACGATGGGGCGGCGAGGTCGCGGGCAGGCCGTTCGCGGGCGTGACCCGACCGGAGTCCGCCAGCCCGGCCACGGGCTCCAGCGCCGCGCACCGCATCGAGCAGGAACTGCTGGTGGACGAGGCGTTCGCGAGCTGAGGACGCCCCGGCCGCGCCCCCTGACGGCGCGGCTCCCGCCCAAGGAAGGGTAGAGGATGGCTACAGACGTCAAGGTGCCCGCCGCGGGCGAGTCGATCTCCGAGGTCGTCATCGGCGCGTGGCTGAAGTCGGTAGGCGACGCCGTCGCTGCCGACGAACCGGTGGTGGAGCTGGAGACCGACAAGGCCACGTTGGAGCTGCCGGCGCCGGTCGCCGGCGTGCTGACCGAGCAGCTCTTCGCCGAGGGCGACACGGTCGCCGTCGGCGACGTGATCGCGCGCATCGACGAGACGCAGGCCGCCGCG
>DATGNP010000129.1:0-2546 GCA_035306665.1 Trueperaceae bacterium | reverse complement strand
GCGAGTTCTTCGAGCGGCTCGAGGCCGCCGGGGCGCGCGTCGAGGTCGTGGGCGACCCCAAGCAGTCCATCTACCTCTTCAGGAACGCCGACGTGAACGTCTTCCGCCGCGCCCACGCCAGGGCGCGCGAGGCAGGCCAGGTCATGGAGCCGCTGACCGAGTCGCGGCGCCACTCCCGCGCGGTCGTCACGTTCCTGAACCGCCTCTCGACGCACCTGGGCGCGCAGGGGATGGGCTTCGAGCTCGCCGAGGCGCCGCCCGTGCGCGGCGCGGGACCACAGGCCGGCGTGGCGGGGTCGGTCGAGGTCTGCGTCGTCACCGGCGAGCTCGACATGGACGAGCTGCGCCCGCACGAGGCCGAGGCGCTGGCCGGGCGCCTGCTGGCCTTCGCCGAGAAGGGGGTCCCGTTCGCTCGCATGGCGGTGCTCGCGCGCAACCGCAGGCAGCTCGCGGCGGCCCAGGCGACCCTCGGGGCCAACGGCGTGCCGACCGTGTTCAGCCGGCGGGGGCTCTTCACGCGCCAGGAGGTCGTCGACGTCCGCAACGCCCTCGAGGTCGGCGCAGGGCCGAGCCGCGAGTCGTTGGCGGCCTTCCTGCGGGGACCTCTCGTGGGCCTCGGCTGGCCCGAGCTGCGCGCGGTCCTCGCCGCCGACGACCCGCTCGCAGCGCTCCCCGGCGTCAGCCCGCACGCGGCCGCCGTCGTCGCGGAGCTGCGCGACCTGGTGCACGGGCCGCCCGTGGAGGCCCTCAAGGCGGTCGTGCGCCGAGGCCTCGCGGGCGACCAGCCGCTCATCGAGAGGCTGGGGGCCCACGAGCGCGCGAACGTCGACGCGCTCCTGTTCGAGGTCGCGCGCCGGGAGCCGGAGGACCTCACGCGCCTGCTCGACCTGATGGAGGAGCTCGAGCGGACCGAGGCCGAGGACGTGCCGGCCAGCGGGAGCGGTGTCCGACTCATCACCGTCCACGGCTCGAAGGGCCTCGAGTTCGACGTCGTCGCGCTCTACGACGCCGGCTACTCCCCCTACGAGCGCGCGCCGGGCGTCGTGGTCGACCCCGAGACCGGGCGCGTCGCGCTGCTGGAGGCCGTGCCCGACCGCGCGGCGGCCGACGCGTGGCAGGCCCGGTCGGCCCAGGAGGACCACAGGCTGCTGTACGTGGCGGTCTCCCGCGCCCGCGACCACCTGCTCGTGACCGGCTCCGCCGGCCGTCGCGGACCCGCCGGCTGGCTGCGGACGCTGCTCGACCTCGGCCTCTCCTCAGATGCTTCCGAAACGGGAGCCAGCGTGACCGAGGTCCGCGTCGCCACGCCGGGCCGTCGCTGGCCCGCCCGCAGGCAGGCCGCGCCCACGGCGCACGCGCCCGCTCCTTGGACGCTGAGGACGTTCGAGCACCACCCGCACGGACCGCTGTCGAGCCCCTCGCGCCTCGTGGACATGCTCCAGCGCGCCGGCGGGCGGGTCGGGGGCGCCCACGGCGCGGCGGAGCCCGGCTCACGCGGGCCCGGCGCGACCGGACGCGTCGCCCGCGAGCCCGGCGAGGTCGACGACTGCGAGCCCCTCACGCCCGCCGAGGTCGCGGGCAGCGGCGGCGCGCTGGCGCCCGCCGGCGCCGAGCCCTGGGAGGACGCGTCCCCGCCCCTCTACCTCGACCTCCCCGGTCGCGGCCGCGTGGTCGGCACCCTGGTCCACTTCGCGATCAGCCAGGACTGGGAGCCTGGCGAGCGGAGCCTGGAGAGCCTGCGGGCCCACGAGGTCATGTTCCCGTACGCCCCTCACGAGCAGGACGACGTCCTGAGCGAGGTCGAGGAGCTCCTAGCCGGCTACCGCGAGCTGCTCGGCGGGGCGCTGCCGCCGCTAGGCTCCCGCGCCGTCGACAGGGCCGAGCTCCCGCTCGCGTACCCCGGCGGGCCGACGGTGTGGGAGGGCGTCATAGACCGCCTCTACCGCGTCGGCGACGACTGGTGGATCGACGACTACAAGACCGACCGTCACGTCAGGCCGGAGCGCTACCACGTGCAGCTCGGGCTCTACCGTCACGCCGTCCGGCTCGCCCTCGGCGTCGAGCCGCGGACCCGGCTCGTGTTCCTGCGGTCGCGGCGCGTCGTCGAACTGGAGCCCGACGTGCTCGACGACGCGCTCAGGGTGTCCGGGGTACTGGGCTAGGGCGGAGCCGCGCCTGCCCAGGCCCTCTTGGTCGGTTGCCCAACGGCGGTAGGCACCTGCCCATGCCGCGGGCGCGCCGGCGCGCACCGAGGCGCATGCTCAGGGCATGGAAGAGCCGAGCGCGACACCTATGCCCGCCACCCTCGCCGGCGCCAGCGGCGCCATCGTCGGCGTGGCCGGCTCCCGACTCCAGTGGGAGGGCGAGATGCCGGTGGCGGACCTCCCCGCGTTCGTGGCGCGCTTCGCCGCCGGGGCCGCGGTGCCCATCGTGACCAGCCGCGGCCGGCTGCACGTCAGGTCGCGCGACTGGGTCGTCTGGCCGGGCGAGAACACGGTCAAGGTCCGCATGGCGCTGGAGGACGTCGGGACCTGGTGAGCCCACGG
>DATGNP010000128.1:0-4888 GCA_035306665.1 Trueperaceae bacterium | reverse complement strand
TCGTTGACGCTCTGAACATGCTCGCGGCGGAGCGCAACCTCAGCAAGGAGCAGCTGCTCCATGACCTGGAGGACGCGCTGGCCCAGGCGTTCGAGCGCAACATCATGCCGGGCAAGCAGATCGAGGTCGACCTCGACCCCGAGTCCGGCGAGATGGAGATCGTGGTCATCCGCAAGGTCGTCGAGACCGTCGAGGACCCCGACACGCAGATATCGCTCGAGGAGGCCCTCGAGCTCGACGACGAGGTCGAGGTCGGCATGGAGATGGAGTTCCCGGTCGACCCCGAGAAGTTATCCCGCATCGCCGTCCAGACGACGAAGCAGGTGATCACCCAGAAGATCCGCGAGGCCGAGCGCGCGATCGTCTACGAGGAGTACAAGGACCGCGCCGGCGACATCATGACCGGCGTCGTCTCGCGCACCGACGCGAAGCGCAACGTGTTCGTCGACCTCGGACGCGGCGAGGCGATCATGCCGCTCAAGGAGCAGATCCACGGCGAGCGCTACATGGTCGGCATGCGTCTGAAGGTCTACGTGCAGAAGGTCGAGCTCTCGCCGCGCGGGCCCTCGATCCTGGTGTCGCGCGCCGCGCCCGAGCTGCTCGAGTACCTGATGCGCCAGGAGATCCCCGAGGTCGCCGACGGCACCGTCGAGATCAAGGCCATCGCCCGCGAGGCCGGCCAGCGCTCGAAGGTCGCGGTGATGTCGAACAACCCCAACGTCGACCCGATCGGGGCGTGCATCGGCCACCGCGGCAGCCGCATCCAGGCCGTCACCGCCGAGCTGCAGCGCGAGCGCGTCGACATCATCCAGTGGGACCCGAGCCCGCGCGAGTTCATCCGCAACGCGCTCTCCCCCGCCAAGGTCGGCAACATCGAGCTCGACACCGAGAACAAGAAGGCTCGCGTCACGGTCGGCTCCGACCAGCTCTCGCTGGCGATCGGCAAGAGCGGCCAGAACGTTCGCCTCGCCGCCAAGCTGACCGGCTACAGCATCGACCTGGTGCCGTCCGAGAGCGTCTCGGACCTCGACGCCGCGATGCAGGCCGCCGCCTGGCGCCTCGCCGACCAGGGGCAGGCCGAGCGCACGCACTCCGCGTTCGACGCGCTGTTCTCGGACGCGCCCAAGGCCGCCGACGAGGGCGGTGACGCCGCCGAGGGCGAGTCCGCCGAGACCGCCGAGGGCGCCGCGGCCGAGGTCCCGGAAGCCGCCGAGGGCGAGGAGGCCGCCGCCGCGGAGGAGCGGGCCGAGGAGGCGGCCTCCTGAGCATGGTCGCGACGCAGAACGCACCGGCAAGGCGCCAGCGCCACGTACCGCTGAGGCGCTGCGTCGTGTGCCGGGAGTCGAAGCCGCAGGCGGCGATGCTGCGGCTGACGCGAGACGAGTCGGGCGCGTACGTCCACGACGCCCGTCGCCGGCTGGGCGGGCGCGGCACCTGGGTGTGCCGCGACTGCGCCGCCGACGCGGTGCAGAGGGACGACGTCAAGAAGCTGAGCCGGGCCTTCAGGGCCCAGGCGGCACAGGTGCTGGGACTGCTCAGGGAGGCCGCGAGGCTCCCGCAGGGGCCGGCCGAGGAACGGCCGGCAGCCGTCACCGCGCGCCGGGACGGAGGCACGGATGTCTGAGAAGGTAAGGATCTACCAGCTGGCGAAGGAGCTCGGCGTCGACAACGCCGAGCTGCTGGCGCGGCTAGACGACCTGGGCGTCGACTACAAGTCGGTGTCCAGCACGCTCGACGCCGAGACGGCCGAGACGGTGAAGAACCTGATCGCCGACGAGGCCGCGTCCGCCGCGCCCGCGGCCACCCCGGCCAAGGGCGCCGCAGCCGACGGTGACGCCGGCGCGGCGCCCGCGCAGGCGGCAGCGGCGCCGCAGCAGGCCGCCGCTGCCGTGGCCGAGAAGGCGCCGCCGGCGCCCGCCGCGGCCCCGGCCAAGGAGCTGCCGCTCCGCGCCCCGGTCGTGACCGTGATGGGTCACGTCGACCACGGCAAGACGTCGCTCCTCGACCGCATCCGGCAGACCCACGTCGCCGAGCGCGAGGCCGGCGGCATCACGCAGCACATCGGCGCCTACCAGGCGCAGACGAAGCACGGGGTCGTCACGTTCCTCGACACGCCGGGCCACGAGGCCTTCACGACGATCAGGCAGAGGGGCGCCAACGCCACCGACATCGCCGTGATCGTGGTCGCCGCGGACGACAGCGTGATGCCGCAGACCCGCGAGGCGATCGCCCACGCCAAGGCGGCCGACGTGCCGATCGTCGTGGCCATCAACAAGGTCGACCTGCCGCAGGCGAACCCCGACAAGGTCAAGCAGGACCTGATGCAGGTCGGCCTCGTGCCCGAGGACTACGGCGGGGACACGATCGTCGTGGAGCTGTCCGCGAAGACCGGCCAGGGCGTCGACGACCTGCTCGAGATGCTCTCGCTCGTCGCCGAGGTCGAGGACCTGCGCGCCGACCCCGACGCGCCCGTGAAGGGCATCGTCATCGAGTCGGTGCTCGACAAGCGGGCCGGCGTGCTCGCGACCGTCCTCGTCCAGGAGGGCACGCTGCGCGTCGCCGACTACATCGTCTCCGGCGAGGTGTGGGCCAAGGTCAGGCGCCTCACGGACCACACGGGCGCGAACCTCGCCGAGGCCGGCCCCTCGACCCCGGTCCAGGTCCTCGGCTTCTCCGACCAGCCCGTCGCCGGCACCGTCGTGGAAGGCGTCGAGAGCGAGGCCGAGGCCAAGCGGATCACCGCCGAGCGCCGCCAGGCGCGCGAGGAGGCGAGCCGCCAGGAGATCGGCAAGAAGGGCGTCACGCTCGCCGACCTGTTCGGCAAGCCCAAGAAGAAGACGATCCACCTGCTGCTCCGGGCCGACACCCAAGGCTCGTTGGAGGCGATCAAGGGCGTGCTCGAGCGCGAGGCCGAGTCGACCGACGAGGTCGAGATCGACATCATGCTCGCCGAGGTCGGCGCCCCCACGGAGTCCGACCTGCTGCTGGCCGGCACCGCCGACGCCTCCGTCCTGGCGTTCGGCGTGAACCCGCCGGGCAGCGTCGTGAAGGCCGCCGAGCGCGCCGGCGTCCCGCTCAAGACCTACCGCATCATCTACGACCTCATCGAGGACGTGCAGAAGATGATCCGCGGCCAGATCGAGCCCGAGTACGAGGAGCAGACGCTGGGCCGCGCCGAGGTCAGGCAGGTCATCCGCGTGCCGCGCGCCGGGAACATCGCCGGCTCCTACGTCCTGGAGGGCGTGGTGCGGCGCGGCGCGAAGGCCCGAGTGCACCGCGGCGGCAAGGAGGTCTACAAGGGCTCGATCGCCGGGCTGAGGCGCTTCAAGGACGACGTCCGTGAGGTCGCGGCCGGCTACGAGTGCGGCATCAGCCTCCAGAACTACGAGAACATCCAGGAAGGCGACATCATCGAGGTGTACGAGCTGGTCGAGGTGCCGGTCGCATGAACAGGTCCGCGACAGGCATCCTCGTCCTCGCGGCGGTGATCGCTTCCGTCCTCTACCTGTGGCAGCCGTGGGCGCCCGGCGAGACCCCGCTGAAGCTCGGCCTCGACCTCCAGGGCGGCCTGCGCGTCACCCTCCAGGCCGAGGAGCCGAACCCGCTGCGCGAGGACCTCAACGCCGCGCGCGACATCATCGAGAACCGCGTCAACCAGTTCGGCGTCTCCGAGGCCTTGGTGCAGACCTCCGGCGACAGGAACGTCGTCGTCGAGCTGCCCGGCCTCACCGCCGACGACCAGCAACGCGCCCTGGACCTCATCGGCCAGCAGGCCGTGCTCGAGTTCCGGCTGGTGCGCCGCGAGGCCAACTCCTTCCCCACCGAGGCGCTCACGCTCGCCGACCTCGAGCCGACCGCGTTCACCGGCGAGATCATCTCCAACGCCTCGGCGGCCTTCGGCGGCGTGCCCGGGGTCCCCGGCGGCCCCACGGTGAACTTCCAGATCAAGCCCGAGTTCGCCCAGCAGTTCGGGCAGTTCACCGGCAGCAACCTCGGCCGGCGCATGGCCATCGTCCTCGACGACGTGATCATCACGGCGCCGACCCTCGAGGGCCGCATCTCCACCGACGGGCAGATCACCGGCATCGGCACGCTCGACGAGGCCGCCGACATCGCCGTCGTGCTGCGCTCGGGCAGCCTGCCGATCAACCTGCAGGTCGCCGAGGTGCGTTCGATCGGCCCCACGCTCGGCCAGGACGTGATCAACGCCGGCACGACCGCCGCCCTCATCGGCGGCGGCGCCGTGATCCTCGGCGTGATCGTCTACTACGGGCCGATGTTCGGCGGCGTGCTCGCCTTCGGCGTGCTGCTGGCGATGCTCTTCGTCTTCGGTGCCCTGGCGGGACTCGGCGCATCGCTGACGCTGCCCGGCCTGGCGGGACTGGTGCTGACGATCGGCGCTGCCGTCGACGGCAACGTGATCTCCTTCGAGCGCATCCGGGAGGAGCTGCGCGCCGGCAGGGGCATCAGGCTGGCGATGAAGCGCGGCTTCTCCAACTCGCTCTCGGCGATCATCGACGCCAACGCGACGTCGCTGCTCGTAGCGGCCGCGCTCTACCAGTACACGAGCGGGCCGGTGCGCGGCTTCGCCGTGACGCTGGCGATCGGGATCGTGGCGTCGGTGTTCGTCAACGTCGTAGTCGTGCCTTTCGTCCTCGACCTGCTGACCCTCAACAACCGCCGCACGTTCCTCTGGCACGGCTTCGACATCCGCGGCCTGCGCTTCGTGGGCCCCGGCCGGTTCATCGTCCCCGTCACGGCCCTGCTGGCGCTGGCGTCGGTGGGGTGGGTCGCCGTCCGCGGCCTGCCGATGTCGACCGACTTCACCGGCGGCACGAACGTGACGATCTCCGTACCCGCCGGCACCACCACCGCTCAGGTGCGGGAG
>DATGNP010000127.1:0-4413 GCA_035306665.1 Trueperaceae bacterium | reverse complement strand
CGGGAACCCCATGAACTCGCCGTCGTGGCGCTGCCGCGTGTGCACGCGTACCGCCACCTTGTCGCCCTCGGCGATGATGTCGTCGATCAGGAGCTCGTAGCCGGGGAAGCCCGCCTCGAACGCGAGCACGTGGTCGATCAGCGGCCGGTCGCTCACGAGAAGCTCGAGGACCTCCGGGGTCTTCGGCTGGTTGTTGAGCGCCTCGAAGTAGCGCTCCACCACCGACCGGCTGGCTGCGGTGTTCTCCATGGCGACCTCCCTTGGCGCCCCGTCCTGGGGTCGCACGGAGGCTAGGCGGCGGGGCGTGACGTGGGCGTGATGCCGCTGGACACTGCGTGGAGCCGAGGTCGAGGCGCCGCGCCTATGATCGAGCGGAGTCGGTAGCGCGTCCGGGCGCAGCAGCCCAACCAGGCGAGGAGACCGGGATGAGTCTCGATGTCATGCCGAGCCACGTGGCGGTGTTGGTGCCCTCGGCCCGCCGGGCCGCCGCCCTCCTCGGCGAGCTCGGGTTCGCGATCGGAGCCGAGGAGGAGTGGGAGGAGGAGGGCACCCGCGAGGTCTACGTCGAGCGGGGTCGGTCCAACGCGCTGCTCCTGATGGAGCCGATCGGCCCGGGCCCGTACCGGGACGCCCTCGCGAAGCGGGGCCCCGGCCTGCATCACTTCGCGATCGACGTCCTGGACGTCGAGGGCTTCGTCGGCTCCCTGGCCGGCTCGGGCTGGCTGCTGCACCCGAGGAGCCTGCAGACGCTGGCGAGGTCACGCACGGCGTTCCTGGCTCGCCCCGGCTTCCCCGGCCTGATCGAGGTGCAGGGACGCGACGAGCTCGTGCGGCGCGAGCTCTTCGTCACCGAGGTCGCGTTGCTGCTCGAGCCGTCCTCGGCGCGGCTGCTGGAGGCGATCCGCCTTCACGAGATCGTGGTCCCGGCCCGACCAGGCGGCGAGCCGACCCTCAGCCTGGCCGGCCGCCACCTACCTGTGAGCGCGCTGCTCTAGGCACCGGGTCACTCCACGAGGTCAGGGTGGGGCACGACGGCCACCAGGACCGCCTCGTCCTCGGCAGAAGCAGCCACACCGATGAACCCTGCCATCGGGCCAAGGTCGAGGTACCCCAGGCCGGTGTCCGGCGCGCCGCGCCCGACGATCGCCGACTGCCCGAAGAAGGCGACGTCCCAGAGCGGACCCGTGAGCATCGGGTTGACGGCGTAGGCGAAGCGCCCGTCGACCGCGGCCTGAGCGTGGCTGCCGCGCAGCCAGTCGCCCTGCTGCCACTCGTTCCATGGGCCCGGGTTGGCCGACGGCTGCACGAGGACCTGGGCGCCCAGCGCGGTCAGGCGGTCTACGACCTCGGGGACGAAGGCGTCGAGGCAGATCGCGATGCCTATGCGGCCCACCGGCGTGTCGAACACCTGCAGGTCGGCCAGCGAGCCCGGTTCGAGGTCCAGCGCCGCCTCGCGCTCGAGCTCGATCAGCTCCACCTTGTCCTGCTTGCCGATCACGAGCCCGTCGGGACCGAACAGGTACGAGGTGTTGCGGACCCGGTGGCGGGTGGGACCCCGCTGCCACAGCACCACGCCGTCCTCGATGCGGTAGGGCGGCAGCGGGGCCGAGCCCGCTACCAGGTAGACCCCGTAGTCGCGCGCGGCGGCCGAGAAGACCTCGAAGTACGTCTCGGCCATCCGACGGTTCTTGTTCAGCAGCAGCGCGGGGACGAAGCTCGTCCGGCGGATCAGCCGCGTCCACAGCAGCGGCACGGTGTTCGCCCTGACGGCCGTCTCGATCGCGGTGGCGATGGAGTCGATTCCGGCCAGGCGCCGCTCCATGCCTTGCACCACCAGCATCAGCCCGACGTCTTCCGGGAACACCACCAGGGTTGGCAGCGTCGGGTCCGTGGCGGCGGCCACGGCGTCCATCCGCTCGCGGATCTTGCCCTCGAACGCCTCCCGGGTCCAGTAGTGGGCGAGGTTAAGCCGCATCTGCACGGCCACCAGCTGGATCTGCGGCGGTGTTCCCTGGCCGTCCTGCGCGACCGCGACCGCCGAGGTGGCGCCGAGCAGCACGAGGCTCAGCGCGAGCAGCGCGATACGCAGCCGCAGAGGGAGACCCGGCAGGCGGTTCAGGTGTCGGCTCACCGGCACATTGTCGCCTGACGCCGCCAGACGAGAACGATGTCCAAGATCCATGCCGGCACCTGAGTGGGGATCCGGGACAGGGGTCGCCTCCTACCCGGCCGTTCTCGAGCTCCAACGGCGATTGATGGCACGGATCTCGAACAGGTGCCCCGCCTCGTGCTCCACCAGGTGGAAGACGACCCAGGCGGGCGACACCGCGTAGTCCACGCCTTCCGGCGCACGCACCCGGTCCCACTCATCGCGGCTCATCGGACCCAGAAGGTCCACGAACCTCCGGCGCACGAACCGGAGGCGTTCCAGGTGTTCACTGACCGGTACGCCAGGCACGTGCGTCAGCTTCCCGTCCCGTGTGCGGTGGTCGTGCGGGAAGAGGGCGATGAGGTCCTCCGGGTACGGGCGCATGAGGATGTCCTCGAACAGCCACGAGGTCTCGATCAGCGCGATGTGGTACAGCAGCGAGCCGATCGAGTTGTCGTCTCCAGAGTGGCCACGCCAGTCCAGGCGATCACGGTCCAGGCCCGCGACCTCTCCTTCCAGGCCGCGCCTGACCTCTTCCATGGCCCACAGCCAGCGGCCGACCTCGTTGTCGGCGCCGGGGTGCGGCTGGACCGTCCGTACCTCCCTACCTGCGAACGTTTCGGACAACTCGCACCTCCGGGCGAGACAGGGCGTGGGCTCCTGTACCCAACGACCCACGCGCTATCGTGACCACGCGATGCCCTCAGTCTGCCCCGAGTGTGGCGCTCCCCTACCGGGGACCGAGCGCAGCGGCTGTCAGGCGCACTTCCACGAACTGCTCGCGTTGGAGTCGCAGATCCCCGGCGGCCCCGGAGAGACGGCCCACTACCTGGCCGTCACCACCTACAACCTCCAGCACCCGGCGGCCTTCACGCCGGAGGCGCGCACGCACATGCTCGCCGGCCTCGAGGGCGCGCTCTCCAGCGAGCTCACGATCGGCGACCTCCGTCGGCTGGCGCGACGCGACTACGACGGGCCGAAGCGCGTCCTGAGGCAACGGGGCATCGCCCCGGGAGACCCGAGGAACGCACCCGGCGAAGGCTGGCCCACCGAGTGGCCCCGAACCGTGCTGCACGCGCTGGGAGCTGAACCGAACCAGACCTCGTACTACGCGCGAGTCAGGGAGTGGGCCGAGGCCGTCTTGGAGACCTTGCGCTCCGGGCCTCGCCCGAGCGGCTCGGCATAGAACCGATCAGTAGGTCATGAGCGACCGGCAGAGGAACGGCGCCGGGGTCCGACACGTGACTTGATCGCATTGCCGAGTAGTACACCGTGGAAGATGACCAATAAGCCAGAAGGGCCGCGTTCGCGGCCCTTCTCTTCGATCGCATGACTTGTAGTCAACCTGACGCGGCTTGCAGTCGAAGCTGCCTCCCAACAAGCCCTACTGACTGAGCTGCCCGATGATCGAGAACATCGGCAGGAACATGCCGGCCACGATGAAGCCGACGATCACGCCGAGGAACACGATCAGCGCCGGCTCGAGGGCGGCGGTCAGGCTCTCGACGGCCTCGTCGACCTCGCGCTCGTAGAAGTCGGCGACCTTCTGCAGCATCGAGTCGACGGCGCCCGTCTCCTCGCCGATCGCGACCATCGACGACACCATCGGCGGGAACACGCGCGGGTACTTGGTCAGCGTGGTGCTGATCTGCTCGCCGCGCTGCACGGCTTCCTTCGTCTCGGTGAGGATGTCCTCCACGATGGCGTTGCCGGCGGTGCCCTTGGTGATGTCGATGGACTCGATGATGTTCACGCCCGAGCGCAGCAGCAGGCCGAACGTGTTCGAGAAGCTGGCGATGGCGCTCTTCTGCACCAGCGTGCCAACAACCGGCGTGCGCAGCAGGAGGCGGTCGATCGCCCGCCGGCCGTTCGGCGTGCGCCGGAACATGATCAGCCCGACGATGCCGGCCACGATGATGATGGCGAGCAGCCACCACTGGAACCGCAGGAAGTCGGAGATGGCGATCAGCGCCCGCGTGATCACGGGCAGCTCGCCGCCGAGCTGGTCGAGGATCTGCGCGAACTGCGGGACGATGCCGGTGAGCAGGAACCACGTCACGGCCAGCGCGATCACGAGCACCACGGTCGGGTACGTGAGCGCCGTGCGGATCTTGCCGCGGAGAGCGGCCTGCTTCTCCATGTACGTGGCGATGCGCTCGAGGATGCCGTCGAGGTTGCCCGACACCTCGCCGGCGCGCACCAGGTAGATGTAGAGCTTGTTGAACAGGCGCGGGTGCTTAGCGAGCGCGTCGGAGAGGTTCTGG
>DATGNP010000126.1:0-11086 GCA_035306665.1 Trueperaceae bacterium | reverse complement strand
GTCGATACTGCTCCCCGTCGCACCGGCGGGCGCGCACTGGTCGACGGCGAACGACATGGCCCGCTACGCGCTCACGCTCCTGCGAGGCGGCGTGACGCCGGACGGCGAGCGCGTGGTGAGCGCGGAGAACCTCGCGGTCACCTGGGAGCCGCAGGTGCCGGTGGCCTCCGGGGTCGACTACGGGCTGGGCTGGTTCGTCGCCGAGTCCCAGGGCCTGGGGCTCGTTTTCCACGGCGGCAACACGTTCGGGTTCACCTCGGAGCTCACGCTCGTGCCCGACCTCGACCTCGGGCTCGTGGTCCTCACGAACGCCCAGGGGGCCAACGCCTTCACGCAGCTAGTGGGGCAGCGCCTGATCGAGCTCCTCTTCGACCGCCCTGACGAGACGACGGCCCTGCTGGAGTACAGCGCCGAGCAGCTCGGGACCGCGCTCGCGGACCTCGCCGCCAGGACGCTCGACGAGGTCGACATGGCGGCCGTGGAGGCCTTCCTCGGCAGCTACGCGAACCCCCACCTCGGCACGGTCACGCTCCGCCACGAGGGCGGCAGGCTCGTCCTCGACGCCGGCGAGTTCCAGGCCGAGCTGCGCCCGCACCTCGACCGCCGGGGCGAGCCCGCGGGCTACGTGATGGTCGACGGCCCCTTGGCCTCGCTGCCGGTCCGCCTCGGCGCTGGCGAGGCGGGAGACGGCATCGCGATCGGCGAGGGCGCCCTGACCTACGCGTTCGAGCCGATCGACTGAGCCTCCGTCGGCCGCGCCGCCACGGCGGCGAGCGGCCGGCCCAGGGCGCGCAGGTCGGCGCCGCTCGGCCCCTGGTAGACCGCGAGCCCGAACTCGGGCAGGATCGCCAGCAGGTGGTCGAAGACGTCGGCCTGCACGCCCTCGTACACGGCCCAGCGCACGTCGGCGACGAACACGTAGACCTCGAGGGGCAGCCCCTGCGGCGTGGGCTCGAGGTGGCGCACGAGGAACGTCATGTCCTGCGCGATGTCGGGTCGCGACCGCAGGTAGCGGGTGACGTAGGCGCGGAAAGTACCGACGTTCGTCAGCCGCCGCGAGTTGACAGGGTCCTCCTCGGCCTCGGGGTGCTCCTCGATCCAGGCCGCGATGTCGCGCCGCTTCTCCTCGAAGTAGGGCCGCAGCAGCGCGAAGCGCGAGAGCCTCGCGACGTCGTCGTCGTCGAGGAAGCGGATCGTCGACATGTCGATGAGCAGGCTGCGCTTGATGCGCCTCCCGCCCGACGCCTGCATGCCGCGCCAGTTCTTGAACGAGTGGCCGAGGAACTGGTGCGTGGGGATCACCGTGAACGTCTTGTCCCAGTTCTGGACCGTGACCGTGTTCAGCGCGATGTCGACGACGTCGCCGTCGGCGTTGAACTGCGGCATCTCGATCCAGTCGCCGACCCTGATCAGGTCGTTGTTCGTGATCGTCATGCCGGCCACCAGCGACAGCAGCGTGTCCCTGAACACCAGGAGCAGCACGGCCGAGGCGGCGCCGATGCCCGAGAGGATCACCAGCGGGTCGCGGTCGATCATGACGGCGAGGACGACGACCACGGCCAGCCCGTAGGCGATCAGCACGATCACCTGCAGGTAGCCCTTGATCGGCCGCTGCGCCGCGTGAGGGCCCTTGGCGTAGACGTCGCCGAAGGCGTTGACGAGGGCCGACAGGGCCCGCGCCACCACGACGACCATCGCGGCCGCCAGCAGCTTCTGCAGCCAGGCGGCGGCCTCCGGCGCGAGGGCGGGCAGGTAGGGCAGCCCGGCGCGCACGACGAGCACGGGCACCGCGTAGGAGAGGCGCCAGAAGAAGTGACGCTCCTTGAGGGCGTCGTCCCAGGCGTGGCGGGTGAGCTCCGAGACCGGGTAGACGAGGCGGACGAGCACCTCGCGCGTGAGGCGGAAGCCGGCGTACGCGAGCAGCAGCAGCCCGGCGCCGACGACCAGGGTGGCGAGCAGGGGCTGGTCCTGGCTCCAGGCCGCGAAGCCCGGGCCGAGGAAGGCCGGGACCTGGCCGGGTTGGACCGGTGTCGACGTCATGCCGCGAACGTATCAGGCGAGGCCGGCGGCCGCGGCGGCGGCCCGCGACACCGAGCCGTCGAGCACCGCCGACCTCAGCGCGGCCACGTCGGAGGCCAGGTACCTGTCGCCCTCCAGCGGCGCCACCAGCTCGCGCACGCGGGCGTGGGCGGCGGCGGCCCCGACGCCGGGGCGCAGCGGCGCGCGCAGGTCCAGGGCCTGGGCGGCCGCCATCAGCTCGATCGCGACGACGGTGGCGGCGTTGTCGACGACCTCGAGGAGCTTGCGCGCGGCGTGGGCTCCCATCGACACGTGGTCCTCCTGGTTCGCGCTCGTCGGGATCGAGTCGACAGACGCCGGGTGGGCGAGGACCTTGTTCTCGCTGACCAGGGCGGCCGCCGTGTACTGCGCGACCATCAGGCCGGAGTTCAGGCCGCCCTCGCGGGTGAGGAAGGCGGGCAGGCCGGAGAGGGCCGGGTTCACGAGCTGCTCCACGCGGCGCTCGCTGACGCCGGCGAGCTCGGCCACCGCGATCGCGGCGTAGTCGGCCGCCAGGGCGAGGGGCTGGCCGTGGAAGTTGCCGGCCGAGACCACCTCGCGCTCGCCCGCGAGCACGAGCGGGTTGTCGGTGACGGCGTTGAGCTCGACGTCGAGGACGGCCGCGACGTGGGCGAGGGCGTCGCGGCTGGCGCCGTGCACCTGCGGCACGGCGCGCAGCGAGTAGGCGTCCTGCACCCGGCCGCAGTCGGCGTGCGCGGGGGCGATCTCGGAGCCGGCCAGCAGCGCGCGCATCCGCTCGGCGACGAGCCTGGCGCCGGGATGGGGGCGCAGGTCAGTAACGGCGGCGGCGAACGGCCTGTGGCTGCCCATCAGTCCCTCGACCGACATCGCGGCGGCCACGTCGGCGGCGTCCGCGACGGCGCGCGCGCGGCTCAGCCCCATCACGAGGTGCGCCGCCATGTACTGCGTGCCGTTGATGAGGGCCAGGCCCTCCTTGGCGCCCAGCGTCAGCGGCGCGAGGCCGACGCGCGCCAGGGCCTCGGCGCCGGGGAGGCGCTGGCCGGCGACGTACGCCGTCCCCTCGCCGATCAGCGGCAGCGCCATGTGGGCCAGCGGCGCGAGGTCGCCCGACGCCCCCACCGAGCCCTTCGCCGGCACCTCGGGCACCACGTCGCGCGCGAGGAGGGCCAGGAGCGCCTCGACGAGCTCGGGGCGCACGCCCGACGCCCCCAGCGCCAGGGAGTGGGCCCGCAGCAGGAGCATGGCCCTCACGAGCTCGGGAGCCAGCGGCGCCCCGACCCCCACGGCGTGGGAGCGCAGCAGGTTGCGCTGCAGCGCCTCGGCGTCGGCGGGGCTCACGCGCGTGGTGGCGAAGCGCCCGAAGCCGGTCGTGACGCCGTAGACGACCTCGTCGCCGGCGACGAGCTCCTCGACGTAGGCGCGCCCGGCGGCCACCCGGAGCCTGACCTCCGGGCTCAGCGTCGCGCCGCGGCGCCCGAACGCGACGTCGAGGACGTCGTCCTGGGTGAGGGGCGACCCGATCGCGACGGCGTCTGCTGCCACCTCGCCAGGCTAGCAGCGGTCACGCGGCGGGGCGGCCCGCGAGGAGCCGCCCCGGAGAACGCGTGCGCAGCGGGCCGCCGGCGACCGAGCGCGACGTCAAGGTACCCGGGCCCGTCTCAGCCGATGTCGGCGAGCACGGCCTCGAGCCGCGCGGCCAGCGCCTCGGCCTCGTCGAGCCGGCGGCGCTCCTCGGCCACGACCTCCGCGGGCGCCCCGGAGACGAAACGCTCGTTGGCGAGCTTCTTGCGGGAGCGCTCGGCCTCGGCGCGCGCCTTCTCGAGCCGGCCGCGCTGCCTCGCGGCGTAGGCCGCCACGTCGACCTGGCCGGCCAGCGGGAGCCTCAGCTCCGCGTCCGGCATCGCGGCGGTCAGCGACGAGCCCGCGGGCGTGCCGCTCCTGAGCGCGGCCCGCGCCAGCGGCTCGAACAGCGCGCGCTGCTCCAGCAGCGCCTCGGCGCCGGGGCCCGCCACCCACACGTCGACGGCCTGGCCCGGGGGCAGGTCGGCCTCGGCCCGCAGCGACCGCGTGGCCGTGACGGCGGCCTTGACGCGCTCGAAGGCGGCCTCGGCGGCGGCGTCGAGCAGGCCCTCGTCGGCCTCCGGCCACGGCGCGAGGGCGACCTGCTCCTCGTGGCCCAGCGCCGCGTAGAGCTCGGACGTCACGAACGGCACGAACGGGTGCAGCAGCCTGAGCACGACGTCGAGCGCGTGCCGCACCGTGCGGAGCGTGTGCGGGTCGCCCTCCCGCAGGGGCGCCTTCGCGGCCTCGAGGTACCAGTCGCAGAACTCCGACCAGACGAAGTCGTAGGCGGCGCGGTTGGCGGCGCCCAGGTCGAGGTCCTCCAGCGCCCCGCCCACCTCGGCGACGGCGCGCTGCAGCCGCGAGAGCAGCCAGCGGTCGGCGAGGTTCGGGCTGCCCGCCAGCGGCCCCGGAGCGGCCTCGCCCTCCTGTAGCGTCACGAACCGGGCCGCGTTCCACAGCTTCGTGGCGAAGTTGCGTCCCATCTCGACCTGGCGGTCGTCCCAGCGCACGTCCTGGCCGCCTGTCGAGGCGCGGCTGAGGGCGAAGCGCAGGGCGTCGGCGCCGTACCCGGCGATCACGTCGAGGGGGTCGACGCCGGTGCCCTTCGACTTCGACATCTTCCGGCCCTTGTCGTCGAGCACGAGGCCGTGGAGCAGCACGGTGTCGAACGGCCTGCCGCCCGTGAACTCCTCGGCCGCGATCTGCATGCGGGCCACCCAGAACGAGAGGATGTCGTAGCCGGTGACGAGGACGCTCGTCGGGTAGAACTTCCGGTAGAACGGGTCGTCCCGGTCCGGCCACCCCAGCGTCGAGAACGGCCACAGGTTCGAGCTGAACCAGGTGTCGAAGACGTCGGGGTCCCGCGTGAGCTCGAGCCCGGCGTAGCGCGGGTCGTCGGTCGGGTCGCGGAGCGGGTCGTCGGCTGGCGGCACGTAGACGTTTCCGTCCGCGTCGTACCAGGCCGGGATGCGGTGCCCCCACCACAGCTGGCGCGAGATGCACCAGTGCCTGAGGTTCCTGAGCCAGTCGATCGCGACCTTCGTGTAGCGCTCGGGGACGAACCTCACCTCGCCCGACTCGACGCGCGCGAGCGCCTTCGCGGCGGCCTCGTCGGTGTCGTAGAACCACTGCAGCGACAGCAGGGGCTCGACGGCCGCGCCGGTGCGCTGCGAGAACCCGAGCGGGACCGCGTGCTCGCGCCGGCCCACGAGAGCGCCCGCGTCGGCGAGCGCGGCAACGACGCGCTCCCGCGCCTCGAACCTGTCGAGGCCGCGGAACTCGGCGGGTACCAGGTCCCCGGTGAGCCTGGCGTCCTTGTCGATCACGCTCGGCATGGGCAGGCCGTGGCGCTCGCCGACCTCGAAGTCCGTCGGGTCGTGCGCCGGGGTGATCTTCAGCGCCCCGGTGCCGAACTCGCGCTCGACGGCCTCGTCGGCGATCACCGGCACCCACCGCTCGGTGAGGGGGATGCGCGCGCGGCGGCCGACGAGGTGCGCGAACCGCTCGTCCTCCGGGTGCACTGCCACGGCGACGTCGGCGAAGATCGTCTCCGGCCTCACCGTCGCGATCGTCAGCGCCCCGCCGCCTTCGAGCTCGTAGGCGAGCTCGTACATCTCCGCCGGGCGCTCCTCGCGCTCGACCTCGAGGTCGGAGAGCACGGTCTGGCTCTCCGGGTCCCAGTTCACGATGCGCTCGCGGCGGTAGACCTTGCCCTGGTGGTAGAGGGTCACGAACTGCCGCCTGACGGCCGCCGAGAGGCCCTCGTCCATCGTGAACCGCGTGCGGTCCCAGGCCGCGCTGGCGCCCAGGCGCTGCAGCTGGCCGATGATCACGCCGCCGTAGCGGTCGACCCAGTCCCAGACCCTCTCCAGGAACGCCTCGCGGCCGAGGTCGTGACGGGTCTTGCCCTCCCGGCGGAGGGCGCGCTCGACCTGCACCTGCGTCGCGATGCCGGCGTGGTCGGTGCCGGGCTGGAAGAGGGTCTCGTGGCCGCGCATGCGCTTGTAGCGCACCAGCGTGTCGATGATCGTGTTGTCGAACGCGTGGCCCAGGTGGAGGGCACCCGTGACGTTCGGCGGCGGGATCACGACGCAGAAGGGCGGCTTCTCGCTGTGCGGGTCGGCCGTGAACGGCTCCCTGGCCCAGCGCTCGGCCCAGCGCGCCTCGACCTCGTGCGGGTCGTAGCGCGGCGCGAGCGCGGTCTCACCTGGTGACTTCGTTCCCGTCTCCATGGCACCTCCGACTGCGGGAGGGCGCCCCGAGACGAGAACACCCCGCCCGCTTATCCCGAGCGGACGAGGCGCTTGTCTCCCCGCGGTACCACCGCTCTTCCCCACCCCTACGCCGGGGCGGGGCTCTCTACTGACCGCGGTTCCGTGCGGCCGGACGGGGGCTCTACTCGCCCGCGACCGCGGGCTTTCCTCCCTGGCCGCGGCTGGCGCGGCCGGCGGGCGACGTTCACGGGGAGCGCTCCTGCCGGGGCTCTCAGCCCACGACCCCGGCTCTCTGGCGGGCGCTGGACGCCGCTACTCCTCCCGCTGACGGGATGATAGCACCCGTGCGGTTCAGGCCATCGGCAGCGTGCTCTGCGACTCCCGCGCCAGGCCCGCGATCAGGCGGCGGGCGGCGCGCCTGAGCTCGAGGGCCGCTTCGTCGTCGGGCTGCGCCACGACCAGCGGGGCGCCGGCGTCGCCGCTCTCGCGCAGCGAGCGCGTGATCGGGACGTGCGCGAAGACCGGGAGGCCGACCTCCGCGCCCCAGCGGTCGGCGCCGCCCTCGCCGAAGAGGTAGTCGCGCTCCCCGCCCGGGAGCGGGTAGTAGCTCATGTTCTCGACGATGCCGAGCAGGGGCACGTGGGTCTTGCGCGCCATCGTGTAGGCGCGCTTGACGTCGGCGAGCGCGACCTCCTGGGGGGTCGTGACGAGGACCATGCCGGTCACCGTGACGAGCTGCGCCAGCGAGAGCTGGACGTCGCCGGTGCCGGGCGGCAGGTCGACGAGGAGCACGTCGAGCTCCCCCCACACGGTCTGCTTCAGGAGCTGGGTGAGCGTGCCGTGGAGGATCGGGCCGCGCCAGGTGAGGGCCTGGCCCTCCTCGACGAGGTTCGCGATCGAGATGACCTTCACGCCGTGGTTCTTCAGCGGCACGATGTTCTTCTGCTCGTCCGCCATCAGCCTGCGGCCCTCGACCCCGTACATCTTCCCCTGCGACGGACCGTAGATGTCGGCGTCGAGGAGGCCGACGCCGAGGCCCTCGCGCGCCAGCGCGGCAGCGAGGTTCGCG
Organism: Trueperaceae bacterium; assembly: GCA_035306665.1. GTDB lineage: Bacteria > Deinococcota > Deinococci > Deinococcales > Trueperaceae > DASRWD01. Next base: position 3,700 of record DATGNP010000126.1, on the reverse strand, counting down.
GCCACCGTCGACTTGCCGACGCCGCCCTTGCCCGAGCCCACCGCGACGATGCTGCGCACGCCGGGGAGGGGCTCCTGGGCCGGCAGGCTCACGGCCTCGGCGTAGGCGACCTCCACGGACTCGGCGCCCGCGGCGCGCAGCGCCGCCTCGACGGCCGCGGTCAGGCGGTCGTCCGGCCGCGCCCCCGGCACGGCCAGCGTCACCTTCGCCGCCGCGCCGCCGGCCTCGACGCCGGCCACCATCCCCAGCGACGCCACGTCGGCGCCGAGCTCGGGGTCCATGACGCCCTGGAGCGCCGCCAAGACGCCTTCGCGAGTGAGTCCCATACGGCCCGAGCGTACCAGCGCTTCCCCGCGTCCACGGCCCCGCGGCGGACGTGACGGGGACACGCGGGGCTATACTCGCGGCGTGACCGACGCCGGACGTTTCGAGCGCGGCGAACAGTACGCGGTCGTCGACGGGGTCGTCACGCACCGCGGCGTCGACCCGGTCACGGGGCTCGACGTGCTGATCTACGACTTCCCGGGCGCGCCCACCGTGGCCGCCGGCGTCAGCGTCTCCGACCACGCCCTCAAGGTCCTCGTCGCCGAGACGCGCCAGGGCCCCGACGGCGCGAGCGGCCACCTCGTGGCCGCCTACCCCACGGGCGCGGCGCTGGTCGCGCCGGGCGAGAGCGCCGTCGACTACCGCTTCGTGCTCCAGGCGCTGCAGGGCCTCAAGGAGGCGCACGCCAAGGGGGTCGTCCACGGCGACATCACGCCGTCCCGCCTGCTCTACGGCCTCGGCGAGGTGTTCATCGAGGGCTTCGGCGTGCCGTGGCGCGCCGGCTCGCGGCCCGCCGACGAGCGCGCAGCCATGCGGGCCGACGTCGTGGCCTTGGCGCGCTCCCTGCTGGCCCTCGCCGGCGACAACCTCTCCACAGAGGTCACGGCGGCGCTGCGCTCGGCGGAGGCGGCGAACCCGCCGATGACGGCCGAGCGGCTCCACGCGATCGTGAAGCGCCTCGCCGGCGGGGCGGTGACGGTGCCCGCCGCCGGGTTCACCGACCTCACCCTCCCGACCGTGCCGACGGCGAAGGCCGAGGCCCGCCCCGCCCCGCCGGCCGCGCCCGAGGCGCCGCGTCCGGCCGCTTCCCCGGCCGGCGCCGCCGTGGCCGCGTCGGTTCCCGCCGGCGCGGCGCACGCCGCGCCCGCGCCCCGCGACGCCCCCGTCGAGGACCCCGAGCCGATCACGCTGCACAGCGACCCCGGCCTCGGCCCGCAGCCGCGGCGGCCGTCGCCGAAGGACACGTCGCCGGGGTTCGTGAAGGCGCCGCCGCCGGGCGCGAAGTACCGCCACGGCTCGCTCGAGGACGGTCCCCGCCCCGCGCCGATCAGGGTCGACCGCGAGGAGCGGGCCCTGGAGCGGACCCTCACCCGGTCGCGCCGCTCGTGGCGCGGCCCCGCCCTCCTGCTGCTGATGCTCCTCGTCGCCGGCCTCGCCGCCTACCTCGCCGTCCTGAACCGCGACGGGCAGGGCGCGCGGCTCGCGACGCCGGGAGAGAACTTCCTCGTCGACGTCGCCGTCCAGCCCGCGAACATGCCGCCCGTCCAGCTGGTCGTCGTGCAGAGCCCGCCGGGCTCGCGCAACCCGCCGGGGACCGTGATGACCTCGGTGCCGCGCGCCGTGACGTTCGACGTCGCCGGCACCTGGGTCGTGCAGGGCCGCTTCCAGCGGCGCGAGACCCCGCCCGTGACGCTGCAGGTCCCCGACGACAGGGCCATCACCTTGGTCTTCCCGCCGCAGGAGGAGTGAACAGCCAGTTGCGCAGCATCGTCGTCTACGACTTCGGCTCGCAGTACACGCGCCTGATCGCCCGCCGCCTGCGCGAGCTGGGCGTCTACTCGGTGATCGTCGGCCCGCACGTGCCCGCCCGCGACCTGGCCGAGCACGAGCCGGCCGGCGTGATCCTCTCCGGCGGCCCGCGCTCAGTCGGCGAGCCGGGGGCACCGGGCCTGCCCGAGGGCCTCATCGAGCTGGGACTGCCCGTCCTGGCCGTGTGCTACGGCATGCAGCTGGTGGCGCGCGAGCGCGGCGGCCGCGTCGCCCCCGCCGGGCGGGGCGAGTACGGCAAGGTCACCCTCGCCGAGTACGGCGGGCGGCTGTTCGAGGGCGTCGAGGGCGAGTTCGTCGCCTGGATGAGCCACGGCGACAGCGTCCTCGAGGCGCCGCCGGGCTTCACGGTCACGGCCGTGAGCGAGGGCGGCGCGATCGCCGCCATGGAGGACGACGCGAGCGGCGTCTACTGCCTGCAGTTCCACCCCGAGGTCAGGCACACGCCCAAGGGCAGCAGGCTCCTGGAGCGGTTCGTCGAGCGCACCGGCGCGCCGCGCGACTGGACGCCCGAGAGCATCGTCCAACGCGCCGTCGAGGACGTCAGGGAGCGCGTCGGGGGCGAGCGGGTGCTGCTCGCCGTCTCGGGCGGCGTCGACTCGTCGACGCTGGCGCTGCTGCTCACGCGGGCGATCGGCGACAGGCTCGTGCCCGTGTTCGTCGACCACGGCCTGCTCAGGCTCGGCGAGGCCGAGGAGGTGGAGCTGGCGCTCCGCGGCCTGGGCGTGCCCTTGCGCGTCGTGGACGCGAAGGACCGCTTCCTCGCCGCGCTGAGGGGCGTCACCGACCCCGAGGGGAAGCGCAAGGCCATCGGCCGCGAGTTCATCCGCGTGTTCGAGGAGCAGGCGAGGGCCGTCGCGGCGGACGCGCCGGTGCGGTTCCTCGCCCAGGGCACCCTCTACCCCGACGTGATCGAGTCGTCGGCGGGCTCCCACGGCGCGGCCGTGATCAAGTCCCACCACAACGTCGGCGGGCTGCCCGAGGACCTGCGGTTCGAGCTGATCGAGCCGTTCCGCACCCTGTTCAAGGACGAGGTCAGGGAGGTGGCGGAGGCCCTCGGCCTGCCGCCCCACCTGCGCGACAGGCACCCGTTCCCCGGGCCCGGCCTCGCGATCCGCGTGATCGGCGAGGTCACCGAGGAGCGCCTGGCGCTCCTGGCGCGCGTCGACGACATCTTCGTGTCGGCGCTGCGCGAGTTCGGGCTCTACCACGAGACGTGGCAGGCGCTGGCCGTGCTCACGCCCGTGCGCTCCGTGGGCGTGATGGGCGACGGCCGCAGCTACGGCTACATGGTCGCCCTGCGCGCCGTGACCAGCGAGGACGGGATGACCGCCGACTGGGCGAGGCTGCCCCACGACTTCATCGCCACGGTCGCGAACCGGATCGTCAACGCGGTGCCCGAGGTCAACCGCGTCGTGTACGACGTGACCAGCAAGCCGCCCGGCACCATCGAGTGGGAGTGACCGCTGGTATCATCCCAGCCATGGGAAGGGCGTGGCTCATCAAGAACGAGCCCGACTGCTACTCGTTCGACGACCTGTTGCGTGACGGCAAGGCGCCCTGGGACGGCGTGCGCAACTACCAGGCCCGCAACTACATGCGCGACGAGATGCGCCCGGGCGACCCGGTCCTCTACTACCACTCCTCCACCGCCCAGCCGGCGGTCGTCGGGCTCGCGGAGGTGGCGTCGGAGCCCTACCCCGACCCCACCCAGTTCGACCCGAACAGCGAGTACTACGACCCGAAGGCGACGCCTGAGCAGCCGCGGTGGCACCTCGTCGAGTTCAGGGCCGTGAGGGCCCTGCCCCGCGCGGTGACGCTGGCCGAG
>DATGNP010000125.1:0-3306 GCA_035306665.1 Trueperaceae bacterium | reverse complement strand
GGCGTGGCTGTCGGAGGGCTCGGGCGGCTTGCGGGACGACTTGCCTGGTGTGCGCTTGCCCATCTTGGGTCCTCCTCCGGGACATCGTGACGGAACGGGCGGGAGGGGACAACCGCACCGCCCGACCCTGCCGGTGGCGGCGCGCGGCTCGAGACGGCGCCGTCCTCCCTACAGCGCCCTGACCATCCCCCCGTCCACCAGGACGCTCTCGCCCGTCACGTACGACGCCGCCGGCGACAGGAGGAAAGCGGCGACGCGCGCGAACTCCCCGGGCTCGCCGAGGCGTCCCAGGGGGATCTGCGCGACCGTCTCGGCGCGCACGTCCTCTTCGCTGCGGCCCTCGCGACGCGCGCGGGCGGCGTCGAGCTGGCGCGTGCGGTCGGTGAGGATGCGCCCCGGGGAGAGAATGTTCACGCGCACGCCGTGCGGCGCCAGCTCGATGGCCAGATGCTTCACGAGCGCGCGGATGCCCGGCCGGTAGACGTTCGAGATCACCAGGTTCGGGATCGGCTGCTTGACGCTCGAGGAGCCGAGCACCAGCACCGAGCCGCCGCCGGCGTCCCTCAGGTGGGGGAACGCCAGCCTCACGCTGCGCACGACGCTCATCAGCGTCAGCTCGTAGCCGGTTCGCCAGGCCTCCTCGTCCAGGTCCAGGAAGCCTCCGGGCGGCGGCCCGCCGGCGTTGCAGACGAGCAGGTCGAGACCGCCGAGGGCCGCTACCGCGTATGAGAGGAAGCGCTCGAGGCTAGCCGGGTCGGCGACGTCCGCGGCGAACGCGTGGACCTCGGCCCCGCCGGCCCGCAGCTCCTCGGCCGCCGCGTCGGCCCGCGCTTGGTCGCGGGAGCAGATCGCCGCCACGGCGCCCTCGCGGGTCAGCTCGCGGGCCACGGCCTTGCCCAAGCCGCTGCTGGCCGCCAGCACCACGGCGCGCTTCCCGGTGAGACCGAGGTCCATCAGGCGGCCCCCACCGGCTCGAGCGGCAACCCCACCCGGGCGATCGTGGCCTCGAGCTCCTGGACCGACCGCGGGTCGAGCCTGAGGCCGGGCGGCCGGATGTGGTCGGTCGCGAAGACTCCGCGCCGCTTGTAGACGTGCTTGCGGAACGCCAGGCCGATCTTCGGCTGGAACTCGTAGCGCAGCAGCGGGCAGTAGCGGTCGAACACCTCCGCCGCCTTGGCGTGGTCGCCCGCGGTGTAGTGACGCCAGATCTCGAGCAGCACCTCGGGGTAGGCGAAGCCGGTCATGATGCCCACCGCGCCTCGCTGAAGCTCCTCGAGGAAGTAGACGCCGCCCAGGCCCCCCAGCACCGCCAGGTGCGGCGCCTGCGCGAGGACCTGGCTGGTCTTCACCAGGACGGGCGGCTCCTCGAGCTTGATGCCGACGATGCCCGGCACCTCGTTCGCCAGCCGCGCGATCAGGGCCGGTGAGAGGACCGTGCCGAACGACTCCGGGAAGTCGTGGATCATCACGTCGATGCCGGACTCCTCGGCCAGGGTGCGGTAGTACGCGTAGAGGGCGTCGTCGTTCTGGACGCCGAGCGGGGCGGCGAAGACGGCGTCGGCGCCGAGCTGCTTGGCCTCCTGCGCCTGTGCGACGGCGCTGGCGGTGCCGAACGCGCGCACGCCCACGAGCACCTTCAGTCGCCCACGCGCCTGGTCGACGATGACCTCGATGACGCGCCTGCGTTCGGCCTCGGTGAGCTTGTGTCCCTCGCCCAGGAAGCCCAGCGGCGCCACGCCCTGGACGCCGACCGCGACGAGGTGGTCGATGAGCCGCCGCTGGCTGGCCTCGTCGAAGCTGCCGTCCTCGTGGAACGCCGTGGGGATGATGGGGTGGACGCCTCTGTACCTCTCCTGCGGGGTGCTCATCACAGGTCCTTCCTCACACGTGGCCGTACTTCTCGAGCATCTCGGAGGCGGTCATGCCCTTGGCCGAGAGCCCGCGCGCCTCCTCCTCCATGCGCACGATCTCCTCGACGCGCTCCAGCACTTGCATGACGAGCGCGGCCGGCACGACGACGACGCCGTCCTCGTCTCCGAGCACGAAGTCGCCGGTGGCGACGGTTATGGTCCCGCCCACCGCGCCGGTCAGCGTTATCGGTTGGCCGTGGCTGGTCACGCGCCAGCGGCCGATCGACTGCACGGGACTGGTGTAGCGGGCGAAGACCGGGAAGCCGGTGCCCGAGATGGCCTCCACGTCGCGGAACCCGCCGTCCACGACGGCGCCGTGGCAGCCGCGGCGCTGCATGGTGGCGGCGATGAGGTCGCCGAAGAGGCAGTAGCCGTGCGCGTCGTTTCCGCCCCACACGGGCACGGACCCCTCCGGCAGCGCGTCGATGACCTCCAGCTTGAGCTTGTCCGGCCCCTTCTCGGGGCTCGCGCGGCCCTCGATCGTGTAGGCCCAGCCGGCGATGCGCTGCCTCTCGAAGGTGCGCCGCTGGATGCCGAAGTCGAGCGCCGGGGCGCTCGCGTCCAGCTCGTCGAACACGTCGCACACGGTGGCCGTGTTCAGCTTCAGGAACCTGTCGCGGACCTGCCGCTTCTCCTCGACGTCCATCATCCCTCTCCCAACCGCTGGTCCAGCGCCAGTACGGCGTCCAGCAGCACCTCGGCGCCGGCGACCAGGTCGCTCTCCTGCGCCTCCTCCGCCGGGTTGTGGCTTATGCCGCCACGGCAGGGCACGAACACCATGCCGACCGGCGCGACGGCTGCCACCTGCATGGCGTCGTGGCCGGCGCCGCTGTTCATCTCGACGAACCCGTGCCCGCGCGCGCGGCAGGCGTCCACGAGCGCCTCGCGCACCGCAGGGTCGCACACGACCGCGGGGGCGGAGCTGAGGGGCTCGGCGTCGAAGGCCAGCCGGAGCGCCTCGCACTCTCGGCGGCCCATGCCTATGACCCGCTCCAGGAACGCCGCCGTGACGTCGTCGCGCAGCGAGCGCGCCTCCAAGACCAGCTCCACGCGCCCGGGCACTACGTTGGCGCCGTTCGGGTAGACGTCGAACTTGCCGATCGTGGCCACGAACGGCAGCTCGGCGGCCTGCGCCTGCGCCTCGCGCCACACGAGGTCGGAGAAGCGGGCGGCGCCCACCAGCGCGTCGGCGCGCATGTCCATGGGAAGCGTGCCGGCGTGGCCGGCGGCGCCGGTGACGACGACCTGGAAACGCTGGATACCGACGATGCCGCCGACCACGCCGATCGGCAGGCCCCGCGACTCCAGCACCGGGCCCTGCTCGATGTGCAGCTCGAGGAACGCCGCCACCTCGCCCGGCGCCACGAGCGGGCGCGTGAGCTCCGCGGGCCGGCCG
>DATGNP010000124.1:0-4024 GCA_035306665.1 Trueperaceae bacterium | reverse complement strand
GCACGCCGGCGACCCCGTTCTCCGAGTAGCGCTCCCACTTGTCGCGGTCGACGAGGATGCCCTTGATCGCTCGCTGTATCGCGCCGGTGTCGCGCGCGTCGATCAGCTCGCCGGAGCCCACCTTCGAGATGATCTCCTGCGGGCCCCCGTGGTCCGTCGACACCACCGGCAGACCCGACGAGCTCGCCTCGATCAGCGTGATGCCGAAGTTCTCCTCCAGCGCCGGGTTCACGAACACGCCGCGGCGCGCCGCGACGAGGCGGTAGAGGACGGGGATGTCGACGTCGGGCCGGTGCTTCTTCGGGATCGCCAGGCGGCCGTAGAGGTCGTAGCGGTCCATGGCGAACAGGAGCCCGGTCATGACCTCGCGCTCGTTCTCGTCGAGCTCCTCGATGTCGCTGCGCACGCCGGCGAAGATCACGAGGTTCGCGAGGTGCCGCAGCTCGTTGTCCGTGCCGTAGGCCTCCACCAGGCCGAGGTTGTTCTTCTTGCGGTCCGGCCGGCTGATCGCGAGGACGACCGGCTTGTCCGGCTCGCGCAGGAAGCGCGTGAGCTCGCGCTTCATGCGCACGCGCGCCTTCACGACCTCCTCGTCGGGCTCGAACGACTCGTCGAGGTCGTAGTAGTAGGGGTAGAAGCGCTCGACGTCGATGCCGGGCGGGATCACCTCGAAGCGCGCCGCGGGCGCGGCGTCGTAGAGCTCGTAGCCGGTGCGCACCTCGTGCTGCGTGCTGGCGACGACGAGGTCGGCGTCCCGGAGAGCGTCCTCCTCGGCCTGGATGCGGCGACCGATGCGGTACTGGTCCTCGATCTCGTCGCGCGTCATGCCCGCGGAGCGCAGCGCCCGCTGCTTGTTGCGCCCCAGCGAGTGGCCGGTGAAGACGAACGGCCGCTGCCAACGCCGCGCGAGCTGCTGCGCCACGTAGCCGGCGTCGGCGTAGTGCCCGTGCACGACGTCGGGGATGCCCGGACCCTCCTCGAAGTAGCGCGCGGCGTTCGCGGCGAGCTCGTCGAGGTGCGGCCACAGCGCCTCCTTGCGCAGGTACTCGTCGCCGCCTGCCGCCACGCGCACGAGCTGCGCGCGCTCGCCGAGGCGCTCGACCGGCTTGGCGTAGTCGTCGCTGACCGCGAGGTCGTCTATGCGGCGCGTGACGAGGTCGGCACGTCGCACGCCCGGGTGCTTGCCGAGCGCGCGCGCCAGCTCGACGACGTACTTGGTCTGGCCGCCCGTGTCGGCGTCGCGTCCCAGCTCGAGGTCGCGGCCCCTGATCAGGCCGTGGACGCTGAACATCGCGACGTGGAGGCCGGCCTCGCCCTGTGCTTGCCTGTTCCTGTCCATGTGGCCTCCCGGAGACGGCACCCTACTCCGCCAGGATGAGACCGCCCGTCGCCCGGGCCGACATGCGTGGGGTCGGCCGCGCGCCGCTGCCGACAGCGTACGCATGAACATGCAGCGCTGTGCATGCAGGCGACATGGGGCGGCTCACGGCGTGGTAGAGTCCCGGCTCGGATGGCGCTCCTCTCCAAGCCCCACGCGGTCCTCGCGCTCGAGGACGGCACCGTCTACAAGGGCTACGCCTTCGGTGCCCACGGCAAGTCGGTCGGCGAGATCGTCTTCAACACCTCGATGACCGGCTACCAGGAGATCCTCACCGACCCCAGCTACCACGGCCAGATCGTCACGATGACCTACCCTCACATCGGGAACTACGGCGTCAGCGTCTACGACATGGAGTCGAACAGGCCGTACGCCCGCGGGTTCATCGTGCGCGAGTTCAGCCGGCGCGCCTCGAACCACCGCGCGAACCAGGACCTGCAGTCCTTCATGGAGCAGCACGGCATCGTCGGGATCGAGGGCATCGACACGCGGGCGCTGACGCGCCGGCTGCGCGTCGGCGGCGTCGTGAAGGGCGTGATCTACCACGGCGACACCGACGACGAGCTCGAGGCCGAGCTGGTCAGGGAGGCGAAGGAGCACATCGACATCGACGGGCGCGACATGACCCCCGAGGTCACGACGCCCCTGCCGTACGCGCGGCCGACGTTCAAGGACAACCCCCGCGTCGTCGTGCTCGACTTCGGCATCAAGCACTCGATCGTCTACCGGCTCGAGCAGGCGGGCGCCGAGGTGATCGTCGTCCCGGCCCAGACCACGCCGGCGCAGATCATGGCCCTGGACCCGTACGGGCTCGTGATCTCCAACGGACCGGGCGACCCCGACGGCCCCAAGTACGCTCACGACACGGTGTGGCAGCTCCTAGGCCTGCTGCCGACGTACGGCATCTGCCTCGGCCACCAGCTCCTGGGCCTGGCCGTCGGCGGCAGGACCTACAAGCTCAAGCACGGCCACCACGGCGCGAACACGCCCGTGAAGAACCTCCTAACCGGCGGCGTCGAGATCACCAGCCAGAACCACAACTACGCCGTCGACATCGACTCGATCCCCGGCGGCCAGTTCGTCGCCACCCACGTGAACCTCAACGACGGCACGCTCGAGGGCATGGCGCACGCCCGCTACCCGGTGTTCAGCGTCCAGTACCACCCCGAGGCGAGCCCGGGTCCCCACGACGCCGGCTACCTCTTCCACCGCTTCATGCAGGAGGTCGACGCGTTCGAGGGCGCCTCGTCGGTGCCCGTGAACGCTCTCACCAAGCTCTGACGCCGCGCCGCCCGTGACCGCTGCCCTTGCGCGTCGCCAACCGAGCCATTAGGGTCTCCCGAAACCTCTGTCTTCACCCGGTGAGGGGGTAGTCGGCGCATGGCAGATGGCGTTGCGGCCGCGCGAGGCGGGCTCGAGCGCGTGCGCGGCGGACTCACGAACGGCCCCGTCAGGCCCGAGATGCGTCCCTTCAGCGAGACGGTGTTCGGTCACCGCGTCGACGACCCGTACCGCTGGATGGAGAGCCCCGACCACGCCGCGGAGGTCGCGGACTTCTTGGCGCGTGCGGGCGACCACACGACGGCGCAGCTCCGTTCGCTGCCCCGGTGGCAGCGGCTGCGCGAGCGCGTGGCCGCGGGGATGCGCTCGGGCGTCCAGTACTTCGACGTCTGGGAGGTCGGCGACCGGCTGTTCTACTGCCGCCAAGACCCCGACGCCCAGCACGAGAAGCTGGTGGTGCGCGAGCCCGACGGGGAAGAGCGCGTGCTCTACGACCCGGAGTCGCCCGGGAACGGCCTCGCTGCCGTCCACGCCTACTCCGTCTCACCCGGCGCCGCGACGGTAGCCTTCGTCACGGCGGAGCAGGGGAGCGAGATCGGGAGCGTCCGCTTCGTCGACGTCGCGACCGGAACGCTGCTGCCTGCCCGGTTGGGACCGGTGTTCGGCACCTTCGCACCCGCCTGGCTCGACGAGCGCACCGTCGTCTACACGCTGATCACGAACCGCGACGCGGCCGACCCCTTCAAGCACATGCAGTCGGTCCTGCACCGCCTCGGGAGCGATGGCGAGGCCCCGAGGCTGCTGGGCACCGAGGCCGCCGGTGGGCCGGCGCTGGCGCCGGAGGAGAACCCCATAGTGGTCGTCTCGGCCGGGAGCGACTGGGTGCTCGGGCTCGCCTTCACGGCGCGCGCCGACAGCCGCGTCTTCGTGGCCCGCCGCGAGGACGTGACGGCAGGGGCTCCGGCCTGGCGTGAGGTCGCCACCTACGACGACCAGGTGTCGCGGGCCGCGCTGCGCGGCGACACGCTGTTCGTGTGCACCACCCGCGACTCGTCGCACGGCGCGGTGCTGGCCGTCGACCTCGCAGGGGGAGGCGGTCTGGGGAGCGCGTCGAGGGTGCTGGAGCGCCCCGACCTGATCGTAGCGGAGCTCGCGGCTGCCGACGACGGCCTCTACGTCATAGGCCGGACCGACGGCGTCAGCCGGCTCTTCCACGTCCCGGACGGTGGGGAGGCCGCCGAAGTCGAGCTCCCGTTCCCCGGGACGGCTGGCAGCATGCGCCGCGCGGGCGCAGCCGGCGGGGTGACCTTTCTGTTGTTCGACTGGTTCACGGCCACGCGTCGGTTCCGCGCTCGTGCCGGCGAG
>DATGNP010000123.1:0-3684 GCA_035306665.1 Trueperaceae bacterium | reverse complement strand
CAAGGTGCTGGCCGTCGACACCGTTACGCTGGCTATTCGGGATCACCGCGGGCGTCGCCGCGAGGCTGCCCTCGTCGCACCGACACATCCGCTTCGCGCGCTCTGGCTCGCCGCGTGGGCCGAGCTCGCCGAGCAGTGGCTCAGCGCCGCCAAGAACGCGCCGAAGGAGTTCGCCGTCCCGACCCGGGATGCGCTCCTGCGCTTCCTCGCGCCCGTGAGCTTCCCGCCGGTGCTCCCGACGACGAGCGGGCGGCTGCTGACGGCGGTCGACAACCTGCACCCGTTCTGGACCCTCTACGCGCCATCGCACGAGGAAGACCCGCGCAGTCTGGTCGGCGACGTGTGCACGGCGCTCGGGCTTCCCGAGCCGGCCATCGGCGGCTCGACTATCGACGAGACGTACCTGGCGTCGCGCATCCAGCGATACCTCGTCCAGCACCCCTACGTCCGGTCCATCGTCATCAACGCGTTCAACGCCGGACGTGCGGCAGTGCTCGCCGACATGTTGCTGCAGCTCCAAAAGGAGCGCGCCTTCGCCGGTATCCGCTACGACATCCGGCTCTTCGTTCCGGACGCCGATGCACCAGGAGTGGGCGAGGCCCTCGGCGACCTCCTGTCGCCGACGACGGGCGTGACCGCGCGCGAGGCCGACGCGTTTACGACTCCTACCGAAAGCCATCTCCGACCGAAGCTCGCGCTGGCGGTCCGGCCCACATCGGAGTTCCGAAAAGCTCCGGAGCAGCACGCGGCGCATCTCTCGATGCTCTTCGACCTCTTCCCGGCCGAGGAGGTGGGCGCGGCCCGGGCCTCGCTCAAGGAGTCCGCGGCGTCGATTCACGGCCTCGTCCAGGACTTCCAGGTCGACTACCGGGAGGACGACGCCACCGTGGCCTGGTCCCGCCAGCCGCGGCATGGCTTCGCGCTGCCGCTCGACGACGCCGAAGAGCTGACCGACCTGCTCTCGGTGTTGCCGTCGCTGCTCTCCAGCGCGACTGCCACCGTCTCGACTGGGGAGACCGGGCTCAACATGCGGCCCGTGATCAAGCTCGCCCTCGACACCGAGGACCGCGCGATCCTGCACCAGGTCCACGAGGTCAGCGACTGGGTCTTCACCCTCGACCGCAACATGGGCATCGAGTTCTTCGACCACGGCGGTCTCAAGGGCCGGCCCGACTACCTCATCGACCACTCGCCGGACATCGCGTCGCTCGGCCACCGCCTGACCATCACCTCGCGGTCTGTCGCGGAGCTCGAGGCGATGCTGCGACCCGTCCTCGAGCAATACCGGCTCAAGGCGGAGGGGCGTCACTCTATCGCCATCCTCGACCAGCTGCGCTCGCTGTCCGGCCGCCTGGCACTGAAGCTCATCTCGTCGCCGACGCAGCGCGCCGAGGCCCTCGGCCTTGCGCTCTCCCGCATGTACCTCGAGCACCAGGGCGTCTTCACGAACCAGGTCGTGGTGCCCTTGGACGCGCACCTCGAGCTCTACCGTGTCCTGAAGAAGAGCGCCGACGAGCTGGGCGACGAGGTCAGCTTCAAGCGCACCGATCTCGCGCTCTTCGACCTCGACGCCAAGGCCCGGACCATCACGTGCCGGCTGGTCGAGGTGAAGTGCTACAACCAGGTCGGCGATCTCGGGGCGTTCAACGCCCTCAAGGACAGCATCGCCGAGCAGATCGCGCAGAGCGAAGAGGTCCTCAGCTACCACTTCGACCCGAAGCGCTCGCCCATCGACCGCCCCGACCGGCTGGTCAAGACCCGCGAGCTCGTCACGCTGCTCGAGTTCTACATGGACCGCGCGACCCGCTACGGGGCGATGACCGAGGTTGCCAGCGAGGAAGCGCGCTTCCTGCTGCGCACCCTCGAGGATGGCTACCGGCTCGACTTCACCCGCGCCGCCATCATCTTCGACTTCGACAAGCCCGGCACCGAGCCCGCCGAGCGCGAGAACGGGATCGAGTACCACCGCATCGGTGTCGACCTCATCCAGCAGCTCGTCGAGGCGGCGGCTCCGGAGCTTACGCTGAGCGAGGCCGAGCTCGAGGAGGTCCTCGAAGGCGAAGAGCCCGCAGCGGCGCGCAGCATCGCCGAGCTCACCCGTCGTCGCGAGAAGGCGCCCTCGGTCCCGACCCTCGACGAAGCGGCCTTCCTGGGGCGCCCCCGCGACCGCTCCGTGTCCTGGGAGGACCTCCGCGCCCGGCGGACCCTCGGCGAGGAGGACATCCACGACCGTGAACCCGGCGCGCCCGATGCAGGACCCGCGGTACCGGAGCCCGAAGCGCAGCCAGAGGCGCATGCGCCTGTCGCACCAGCACCCGAGCCGCACAAGGCGCCTGTGGCCGCACAGCCGGCCCCTGAGCCGCCGAAGCAGCCCGAGCCGCAGCCGGAGCCCGCAGAGGCGACGTCGCCGCCTGTCGCGCCCTCACAGGCCGACAGCGAGTCGGCTGCGGCCGGTCCCGGCGCGCCGGCTTCCGGCGACCCGCACTTCGACGTGCTCATCGGGGTCTCTGGTGACTCGCCACAATACGGCGTCCTCGGTGAGCTCTCGGGGCGCAAAGTCGCCATCGACCTCAACCACACGCACACCATCAGCCTCTTTGGCGTCCAGGGCGGCGGCAAGTCGTACACGCTGGGCACGGTGGCGGAGATGGCCTCGCTGCCGATCCCGAACATCAACAAACTGCCGCAGCCGTTGGCGACGGTCATCTTCCACTACAGCCCGACGATGGACTACAAGCCCGAGTTCACGTCGATGGTCTCGCCGAACTCCGACGAAGGCCAGTTGGCGGCGCTCCGCGAACGCTACGGCGCAGAGCCCCAGGCGCTCTCCGACGTGTTGCTGCTCGTCCCGGCGGACAAGCTCGACGAGCGACGCGAGGAGTACCCGGGCATCGAGGTCCGGCCGCTCAAGTTCGCCGCGAGCGAGCTGCAGGCCAGCCACTGGCGCTTCCTGATGGGTGCGGTCGGCAACCAGGCCACCTACATCCGCCAGCTCAACCGGATCATGAAGCGGCTCCGGGACAACCTCACCCTTGCCGGCGTGCGCCAGGGCGTGGACGACTCCCAGATGCCCGACCACATCAAGGCGCTGGCACACGAGCGCCTCGAGTTCGCCGGCGACTTCATCGACGACGAGACACGGCTCGGCGACTTCATCCACCCGGGGCGTCTCATCATCGTCGACGTCCGCGACGAGTTCATCGAGAAGGACCAGGCCCTCGGGCTCTTCGTCGTCCTCCTCCAGCTCTTCGCCGACGCGAAGCACGAGGGGAAGGCATTCAACAAGCTCGTCGTGTTCGACGAGGCGCACAAGTACATCGAGAGCCCCGACCTGGTCGCCGGCCTCGTCGAGGTCGTTCGCGAGATGCGCCACAAGGGCACGAGCATCATGGTCGCGAGCCAGGACCCGCCGTCCGTGCCGGTGTCCCTAATCGAGCTCTCGAGCCAGATCATCCTCCACAAGTTCAACTCGCCCGCCTGGCTCAAGCACATCCAGAAGGCCAACGCCGCCCTGGGGGGCCTGACCCCCGAGAAGATGGCGCACCTGCGCCCGGGCGAGGCGTACCTCTGGTCGAGCAAGGCCACCGACGACGCCTTCTGCAAGGGCGCCATCAAGGTGAAGTGCCGGCCGCGGGTGACCCAGCACGGCGGTGCAACGAAGACGGCGGTGGACGGATGACGCTT
>DATGNP010000122.1:0-9835 GCA_035306665.1 Trueperaceae bacterium | reverse complement strand
TGAACGGGCCAGGGACCACGTGGTCGAGGAGGACCGCCCCGCCTTCGACGCGGCGGTGACCTCGGCGCTGGAGACCGGCCTCCTCGTCCTCGACGTCCGCGTCAGGTGGCCGGGCGGCGACGCCCGCTGGCTCTCGTCCCGCGGTCGCTTCGAGCGGGACGCCGCCGGCAGGCCCCGGCGCGGCACGGGGATCGCCCTCGACGTGACCGAGGAGCAGCGTGACAGGCAGCTCCTCGCGGTGCAGGCCGAGATGCTCGAGCTCGTCTCCCGCGAGCGCCCCCTCGCCGACTGCCTGGACGTGCTGTGCGGCGCCGTGACGCGCTTGAGCCCCGGCACGA
This sequence comes from Trueperaceae bacterium, assembly GCA_035306665.1. Taxonomy (GTDB): domain Bacteria; phylum Deinococcota; class Deinococci; order Deinococcales; family Trueperaceae; genus DASRWD01. The sequence goes on along the minus strand of DATGNP010000122.1, from coordinate 9,497 downwards.
CGGCTAGCGTCCACCTCGTCGGAGGTGGCGGCGGCGAGCACGAGCCGAGACCGCGCTGCCACCAGGAGGCGATCGTCGCCTCCGACGGGCAGGCGCTCGGCGTCCTCCACCTCTGCTTCGACGAGGAGCGGGAAGCAGCCTGCTGGGAGTCGAAGCTCGTCGCCGCGGCCGCCAAGCTCGCCGCGCTCGTGATCGAGCGCGACGCCGCCCGGCGGGCCGCCGAGCAGGACCGGCTCAGGCACGCCTTCCTGCTCGAGCTCAGCGACGCGTTCCGCGTCCTCGACGACTGCGAGGCGGTCGCCATGCTGGCGACGCGGCGCCTGTGCGAGAGGCTCGGGGCCGGGTCGGCGTTCGTCGGGGTGTTCGACGACGCGGCCGACTCCCTGACCCTGGGCCCGGGACACGCCACGACCCGGCGTGCGGTGCCGGTCGGCACCGTCGCGCGCGCGGCGTTCGCCGACCTCCTCGACCCGCTACGGGCCGGCCCCTACGTCGTCCCCGACGTCACGGCCTGCCGGGAGCTGGCCCCCGACCGGCGGGAGCAGCTCCTCTCCGCCGACATCGGGGCGTTCGTCTGCGTCCCCCTGCACCGGGGGCCCGAGAACCCGATCTGGTGCCTCAGCGTCACCTCCCCGGAGCCGCGCGCCTGGACCGAGGACGAGGTCGTGCTGATCGGCGCTGTCGCCGAGCGCACCTGGTCGGCGATCGAGCGCATCCGCGCCGAGCGGGCCCTCAAGGAGTCGCAGCGCGAGCTCCGCACCGAGCTGGCCGACGCCAGGCGCCTGCAGGAGATCTCCCAGCGGCTGGTCGAGGAGGGCGACTCCCTGGCCCTCTACGAGCAGCTCCTCGACGCCGCCATGTCGATAATGGGCGCCAGGTTCGGCAGCATGCAGCTCCTCGACGCCGAGAGGCAGCAGCTCAAGCTCCTCACCTCGCGCAACTTCACGCCCGAGGCGCGGCGCTTCTTCCAGGTCGTACCCGCCCACGCCGGCAGCGCGTGCGGCGCCGCGCTCAGCTCCGGCAGCCGCGTCGTGATCCCCGACATGGAGACGTCGAGCGTCATGGCCGGCACGCGCGACCTCGAGGTGTCGCGGGCCTGCGGGATGCGCAGCGTGCAGTCGACGCCGCTGGTCTCCCGTGGGGGCTACGTCGTCGGCATGATCTCGACGCACTGGGACCGGCCGTACGAGCCCACCGAGAGGCAGCTCCGCTTGCTCGACGTCGTCGCCCGCCAGGCCGCCGACCTCATCGAGCACCGGCTCGCCAAGGAGGAGCTGGCGCGCGTGAACCAGAGCCTCGAGCGGGCGAACCGCAAGCTCGAGCGGCTCAACCAGGAGCTCGAGGCCGAGGTCGGCGTGCGCACCGAGGAGCTGAGGCGCAGCCAGCTGCGGTTCCAGCAGGCCTTCGAGGTGAGCCCCGTCGCCGCGTGCATCACGACGGAGCGGGAGGGCACCGTACTCGACGTGAACCGCGCCTTCACCCGCCTCACCGGCTACGAGCCCGGCGAGGTGGTCGGCAGGACGATCGCGCAGATCGGCCTCTGGGCGAGCCGCGCCGACCGCGAGCTCATGGACGGTGCCGTCGGGCGGGGCGTCCGCTTCGAGGACGTCGAGGTGAAGCTGCGCGGCAAGGAGGGCGCCGTGCGCGACGTCCTCGCCTCGGGCGACCGCGTCAGGCTCGACGACGACTTCGGCTGGCTGCGGCTCTTCCTCGACGTGTCGGAGCGCAAGCGGTCGGAGGAGGAGCTGATGCGGGCGATCAAGGAGGTCATGGCCGACACGACGTGGTTCAGCCGCCGCCTCATCGAGCGCCTGGCGCAGGCCCAGGGCCGCGGCGAGGACCGGTCCTCCGTCGACCTCCTCAGCGAGCGCGAGCGCCAGGTGCTGGCGCGCATCTCGCGCGGCATGTCGAACGAGGAGATCGCCGCCGAGCTCGCGATCACGCCGCGCACGGTCCGCAACCACCTGGCGAACATCTACGGGAAGATCGACGTCCACTCGCGCGCCGAGGCCGTCGTGTGGGCGCGCGAGCGCGGCATCACGACGTAGCGTCGCGCGGCTAGCCGGTGCGCGCCCTGGCCCCGGTCGGGCCGCGCACCGTCACGGCCGCGCCTCCCGCAGCGGGACGAACGCCAGCAGGAACGCCGCCGCCAGCAGCCCCGACGCGGCCCACAGCGCCGCGCCGACGCCACCGAACAGGTCGCCCGCCAGCCCGCTGAGGGCGGGACCCAGCGCCTGCCCGGTCGCGAAGGCGGCCGTCGAGAGGCCCATCGCGCGCGCCCACTCCCCCGCCGGCAGCCGCTCCCTGAACAGGGTCGTGAGGGCCGTGATCACGCCCAGGAAGCTGACCCCGAAGAGCAGCGCCGACACCAGCGGCGCGGCCGCCAGGAGCGGCGCGAGGCTGCTGGCGGCCAGGACCAGGAGGACCAGGCGCAGCGAGGCCGCGCCGCCGAGCCTGTCGATCACCGGCCCCCACGCGACCCCCGTCAGGACGGCGCCCACGCCGAGCGCGACCCAGAACGGCCCGAGCGGGGCGCCGAGGCCAGACGAGACGAACGTCATGTAGCCGATGTAGCCGGCGCCGTACAGCGCGTAGACGACGAGGGTCGGCGCCAGCGTCCCCAGGCGCCCGCCCTCCTCGCGGCGACGCGGCGGCGGCTCGCGCAGCCCGGGCGCGGCCAGCGCCGCCACGAGCGCCATGGCCAGCGCGGCCAGGCCGAGCAGGCCCCACGCCTCGCGCCAGCCGTCCGACAGCGGCAGCGCGAGCGTCGAGAGGACGAGGCCGGCGCCCATGCCCCCGAAGTAGAGGCCCATCGCGGTCGCCCGCGCGCCCGAGGCGAGGAGCAGCGCCGCGCCGCCGACGAAGACCAGCGCGCCCAGCACACCCTGCGCGAGCCGCAGGCCCAGCAGGAGACCGTAGGTCGGCCCCAGCCACAGCGCAAGCACCGTCGCCGCCTGCAGGAACAGGGCGGCGTAGACGCCGCGCCGGTAGCCCACGCGCCCCAGGACTCGGTGGCTGACCAGGGCGCCGAGCAGGTAGCCGCCGGTGTTGGCGCTGCCGACGAGGCCCGCCTGCGCGAGCGTCAGGCCGAGGTCCGCCTGCATCAGCGGCAGGACGAGGCCGTAGCCGAAGCGGCCGACGCCGATCGCGGAGCCAGGGGCGAAGCCGAGCAGCACGCCTGAGAGCACCAGCCGATGTTCGCATGAGAGCCGGTCGCGGGGTGCGCGGTCGGCAGGGGTAACATGCCTGCGAGTCGTGAACCAGGAGCCCTCCAGGCGGTCCGAGGTGACCGAGGTCCTGGGCGCTTACGTGCCCGAGGACCGCCGGAGGGTGGGGACCGACCCGGGACCGCGTCGCCGCGAGCGCGGCTCGGTGCTCTTCGCCGACGTCTCCGGCTTCACGGCCCTCACGGTGAGGCTCGTGGCGGCGATGGGTAGGCGTCGCGGCGCCGAGGAGGTCGCGCGGCACCTGAACCGCCTCTACGACGGGCTCGTCGCCGAGGTCGGCCGCGGCGGCGGCAGCGTGATCGGCTTCAGCGGCGACGCGATCCTGGCGTTCTTCCCACGCGACGAGGGCCGGGCCGCGACGCGAGCCGCCGCTTGCATGCAGCAGGCGATGGCGCCGTTCGCCGACCTCGTCGTGGACGACCTGCCCGCGGAGCGCTTCGCTCTGTCCCTGAAGGTGTCGATCTCGGCGGGGCCGCTGAGCCGCTTCGTCGTGGGAGACCCGGCCGTGCAGCTCATGGACGTCGTCGCCGGCGAGACCGTTGCCCGGCTCGAGCGCCTCAACGACGCCGCGGGCAAGGGCGAGGTCGTCGTGGGACCGGCCGTGATGCGGTCGCTGTGGCGCGGCGTCCGCGCTCAGCGCGTGCGGGACGGGGGCGTCGAGGGGTACCGCCTCCAGCTGCCCCTGCCCGTCGACGTCGCCGCCCCCGGCCCACCTCTCCGACCCGACCGGCCCGGGGACGCCGGCGACCTCGCCGCGTGGGTGCTGCCCACGGTCAGGCGGCGCCTCGAGGAGGGCCAGGGCGAGTTCCTCACCGAGCTGCGGCCGGTGGCCGCCCTGTTCATGCGCTTCGGCGGCATCGACTTCGACCGCGACCCGGCCGCCGGCGACAAGCTCGACGAGCTGGTGCGCTGGGTGCAGGGCGAGGTCGGCGGCCTCGGGGGCGCCGTCGTGCAGCTCACCACCGGCGACAAGGGGACGTACCTCTACGCCGCCTTCGGCGCGCCGGTGTCGTTCGGCGACGACGCGCACCGCTGCGCCGCGGCGGCGCTCAGGCTGCGCCGCGCAGCCGCGCGCTTCCCGTTCCTCGACGCGGTGAACGTGGGCCTCGGCTACGGCACGGCGCGCACCGGCGCCTACGGCGGCAGGTCGCGGCGCACCTACGGGGCGCTCGGCCCCGAGACGAACATGGCCGCCCGCATGATGTCGCTGGCCCCGTCAGGCTCGGCCTACGCCAGTCCCGCCTTCGCGCGGGCGTGCCGTGACGCCTTCCAGCTCCGGCAGGTCATGACGGTGCCCGTCAAGGGGTCCCCCGAGCCGGTGCCGGTGTGGGAGCTCGTCGCCGCCGAGGGGCGCACGACCGTCGTCGTCCCCTCGACCGCCGGCCGGCCCGTCGTCGTCGGCCGCTCCGCCGAGCTCGCCGTGCTGATCGAGGCCGTGATGAGCGCGCGTCTCGGGCGCGGGCAGGCCGTGCAGGTCACGGCCGACGCCGGCATGGGGAAGTCGCACCTCGTCTCCGCGGCGCTCGAGGCGGCGGGCACCAGCGACCTCGAGGTCCTCTCCGGCGCCAGCCAGCCGTTCGCGCCGGAGGCGCCGTACCGCGTCTGGTCGCGGGTGTTCGCCGACCTGCTCGGCCTCGAGCGCGACGCGCCCGCCGCGGAGCGCGCCGCCGCCGTCGAGGGAGCCGTGGCCCGCGTCGACCCCGCGCTCGCTCCCCGCGCCCCGCTCCTCGCGCCCGTCCTCGACCTCGTGATCGAGGAGAACGAGCTCGTCGCTTCGATGAGCCCGGAGCTCAGGCCGGCCTCGCGCCTCGACCTGCTCGTGTCGCTGCTCGACGCCCGCGCGCGACGCCTCTCCTCGCTGGGCCGGACCCTGGTCGTGGTCCTCGAGGACCTCCATGGGCTCGACCCGCTCTCCGGCGAGCTCCTCCTGGCGTGGGCCCGCCGGCTCGCCGACGTCCCGGCGGTGCTGGTCACGGCCGGACGGCCCTCGACGGGCGCCGACCGGTACCTCGCGCCCGTGCTCCCCGGCGCGGTCCAGGTGCTGCTCCGGCCTCTCCGCCCCGACGAGGCCGAGGACCTGGCGCGGGCGCGCTTGGCCGCGCGCGGCGCCGGGCCCGTGGACGACACGCTGCTGGCACGGCTCCTCGACCGCGCCGAGGGGAACCCCCTCTTCGTCGTAGCCCTCGTCGACGAGCTCGTCGAGGCCGCCGGCGCGGGCGCGTTCGGGGAGGCCTCGCTGCCGCAGACCCTCCACGCGCTGGCTCTGGCGCGCCTCGACCGCCTCGGCGACCACGAGCAGACGACACTCAAGGTCGCTAGCGTGATCGGCCGCGAGTTCGAGGTCGCGTGGCTGGAGGCGTGCCGCACCGGCCGCCCCGGGCCGGCCGTCCGCGCCGACCTCCTCGCCGCCGCGCGATCGGGGGTGGCGGTGCCGTCGCGGGCGGAGCCGCCGGCGTACCGCTTCGACCACGCCATCACCCACGAGGCCGCGTACGAGAGCCTGCCGCACAGCCTCAAGCTCGAGCTGCACGGGCGCGTGGCGCGGTACGTGGAGGCGACGCTCGCGAGCGAGGCCGACCCCCACCTCGACGAGCTGGCCTTCCACTACGACCGCTCCGACGACACGGACAAGCGCCGTCTGTACCTGTGGCGTGCGGGCATGGCGGCGAAGGCGAACTACGCGAACGAGGCGGCGGCCGGGTACCTGCGGAGGCTCCTCGACGTCGTCGCGGAGGAGCAGGCCGTCCCGGTCCTGCTGGCTCTGGGCGATGTCGAGGCGTTCGCCGGGGACCACGAGTCCGCCGACCGACGCTTCCGCCGCGCGCTCGAGCTCGCTACGGCGGCTCGCGACGGCCTCTCCGAGGCCATGGCCCGTCGCCAGCTCGGTGAGCTCTACGAGCGCCAGGGCGACCACGAGGGCGCCCGCGTCTGGCTCGAGGACGCGGTGCGCGCCGGCCGCGCGCTGGGCGCGCGCGAGGAGCTGGTGCAGGCGCTGCTGGCGCTGGGCGGCAACGTCCTGTGGCACCTGGGCGCCTACCCCGAGGCGACGGCCATGCTGCGCGAGGCGCTCGAGGTCGCGGCCGACCTCGGCGACGACAGGGCCCGGGCGCGCGCCCTGCACGGGCTCGCGAACGTCGCGCTCTACCGCGGGCAGACCGCGGAGGCCGAGAGGCTGTTCCAGAGCAGCCTCGAGGTCAGGCGCACCGTCCACGACGAGCTGGGCGTGGCGAACGCCCTCAACAACCTCGCCATCATCGCCGCGAACTCTGGGCGCAACGCGGAGGCCGAGGACCTCCTGCGCGACAGCCTCGCGATCATGCGGCGGCTCGGCGACGTGGCGGGCACGGCCGTGACGCTGAACAACCTCGGGTACATGGCCGCCGAGCGCGGCGACCTGGCCGAGGCCGAGCGGCTCTACGAGCAGAGCCTCGCCTCGCGCACGAGCCTCGGCGATCGCCTGGGCATGGCTGTGAGCCTGAACAACCTCGGCGACCTCGCCAGGCGCCGGTCCGACCCGGACGCGGCCAGGGAGCTCTACCTGCGCAGCCTCGACCACGCCCACGCGATCGGGAACCGGCGCGAGGCGGCGACCGCCCTGGTGGGGCTCGCGGCGGTCGCGACGGACCCGGGTCGCGCCCTGACGCTGTGCGCCTGCGCCGAGGCCCTCCTCGAGTCGATCGGCGCCGCGCCCGACCACGACGTCAAGCGCACGCTGGACGAGGTCAAGGCCGCGGCCGCGGCGCGCCTCGGCCCCGACGCCGAGGCCGCCGCGACGGCTACGGCGCAGGGCCTCGCGTTCGGCGGGATGGTCGAGCTGGCGCTGGGCCGACCGCCGCTACACGACGCACACGCTCCCCCGCTGTGATGGTTGCGCCGCTCACGTTTCGCGCTTCGCGTATCATCCCGCGGACCCGAAGGCGTGGACGCCCCATCTCGGAGCGGTTCACCTCCGCGCCCGCGCACACCGCGGGCCGCCACAGGGGAGGTCTGGGATGCTCGAGGCAAGGAGCGGTAAGCGCGTCGCCGTGCGCTTGGTCGTGGCGGCGATCGCGTTCGCCTGGGCCCTGACGGCCTGCCAGAGCACGGTCGACCCGTCGGCCGAGGCGCTAAGGGAAGCGATGGAGGAGGGCATCGACATCGCCCCAGCCGGCTTCAAGCCCGCCGACGACGTCCGCGTGCGGTTCCTGCCCCCGCTGGGCGGGCCGAAGCCCAGCGGCGAGTTCGCGTTCGGTGCGCTGGCCGAGGCGATCGAGGTGCTGACGTTCGCGCTGGGCGAGGACGGCAGGGCCACCGGCGGTCCGATCGCGCCGGAGCCTGGCAGGGAGCCCTCCGTCACCGTCTCCGGCGACACCTTCACTTTGGCGTGGCCCGCCACCGACCCGGGCTTGGCCGAGCGCGTGCGCGTCGAGATCCGCATGGCCGGCGCGGACCCCGATCCGGTGTGCGACGACCGCGAGAAGAGCTGCTTGGGATTCATCGACGTCCGCATCGTGGAGAAGGGCGGCAAGGGCCACGGCGGGGGGAGCAGCAAGGGCTTCGTCACGGTACCGTCGCACCAGACGCTCACGGCGCAGTTCAAGCTCCTCGCGGCTGAGTCCCTGGACGAGCTCGTCAACCTGTCCCTCGAGGGCGGCCTCGACCCCGCGGCCGGCAACTGCCCCGCTTCCGAGGCCGCGCTGCCGTCGCAGGGCCTACAGGCGATCGGTGCCGGGCTGCAGGCGATCGGTGCCGGGCTGCAAGCGATCGGGGCCGGCGGGGTGACCGTCTTCGACACCATGGAGTGGGAGGACAGCGGCATCGGCACCTCCCAGATCGCCGCGCTGTTCCCCGGCACCTACCCCGGGCACTTCGCCAAGGACGTCGTGCTCGTCGTGCTCGACGACTTCGGCGGCCGGTTCCACCTGCCCCTCGCGCTCACGGCCGGCCCGCTCGGGAACGTCACCGACGAGCTCCTGGCCGGCCTCGCCGAGGACGGGAGGGTCAGCCACGGCGCCCTCGTGTTCCACGAGGTCGTGAGGCTGCTCCAGAGCCTGTTCGGCCCCGGCCACTGGGGCTGGGAGCCGAAGCTGGGCGGCGCCCCCTTCGTGGAGTTCGGCGGGCACTACGGGCCGCGGCTGCGGGTGCAGGCCGCTGACGCCCGCCACGACGGGACTCTCGACACCGACACCGCCGCGGACGCGCTTGAAGCCGCGCTGAGCGCTGCGCGCTACCGCGGCTTCAAGCGCGTCGTCGTGAACATGAGCTTCGCGGTCGTGCCGTGCACCGTGCTCGACGACTTCCAACGGAACCTCGACGGCCTCGGCGAGGACGGGACGGTCACGTTCGACGACTACGTGCGCGCGCTGCTGGAGCTGAACGGGGTCATCGGCCTGTCGGTCGAGGAGCAGCTGAAGGAGGGCGTCCACCTGCCCGTCGACCTGTCCGTCGGCGGCGACCTCGGCGACAGGCTGTTCGAGCTGGTCCTCTGCTTCACGACCGGGCAGGGCGACTGCGGCATCGGCGACCTCTCCGTGACGTTCGTGGCCGCGTCTGGCAACTTCGGTCAGAGCTTCGCGCTCTTCCCCGCCGCCCTGGACGGCGTCGTCAAGGTCGGCTCGCAGCCCTTCAGGGGAGGCGCTTTCCTGACCGACCGGTCGGAGTTCTCGAACTTCGCCGGCGTGATGGCGCCGGGCGACCTCGTGGTCCTGCGCACCCAGGGCGACCTCGCGCTCGCCGTCAGGGGCACGTCGTACGCCGCGCCGGTGGTCTCGGCGTTCCTCGCGCTCGACCAGCGCAAGCACTCGCCCGTGTGCGGCGCCGACGAACTGGCCGTCGACCCCAGCGGGACGCCGCTGCCGCTGCTGCCAGGCTTCGCGCCCACCGGCGGCGACGCGCTGACCGCGCTCTGCGGAGGCTGAACCAGGCGTGACCGACGAGCCGGCCCGTGCGCCCTCGCGGCCACGGGCCGCTCGCTCGCGGCCGGCCGGCCTCCTCGTCGACGTCGGCTCGGCGGTCGTCATCGCGGCCGTCGGGGTGACGATCGCGGTGTCGGTCGGCACCCTCGTGTTCGGCGCCGCCGGGCCCGAGCACGTCGCGCGCGGCATCGGCCTGGCGCTGGCGAGCTTCACGGTGGTGGCGGCCGCCGTCGCCCTGCTCGGGTCGCAGCGCGGGGCCGTGGCCTCGGTCCAGGACACGCCGGCCGCGGTCCTCGCGGGCGCGGCTGCGGCGGTCGTGACCGGAGGTGCCGGCGCCGCGGGCCCCGACGCCGCCTTCGCGACGGTGGCCGCGCTC
>DATGNP010000121.1:0-4385 GCA_035306665.1 Trueperaceae bacterium | reverse complement strand
GCCGATCGTGCCCACCCGCGTGCGCCAGGCCTTGAAGCCGGTGTCGCCGGGGTTGAAGTAGAACTTCTCCTCGTAGCCGGGCCCGTCGGGGATGTGGCTCTTGCGGTAGACGCCGAGGACCGAGCCGTCGGCGTCGACCATGGCCAGGCTGTTGAAGTACGCCTGTCCGGCGTGCTCGAAGAACGAGACGGGCAGCACGACGCCGAGCTCGGCGGCTAGGCCCGCGAACCTGTCGATGAACGGGTGCTCGTCGACGGGGTGCGCGAGGGCGAAGAGCTCCTCGCGCTCGAGCTGCGGGAAGTAGAGGCTCTCGAAGAGCTCCTGGAGCAGCACGAGGCCCGCGCCGTTCGCCGCGGCCTCGCGCACGAACGCCTCGGCCTTGTCCAGGTTCTCCTCGAGCACGTCCGAGCAGCTCATCTGCACGACGCCGATGCGGAACGCGCCGGGGCGCTGGGTCATCCTTCCTCTCCCTCTCCTGTCGCCGGGGGCGCGACCTCGCCGGCGGGCTGCTGCTGGGTGACGCAGTGGAAGGCTCCACCGCCGGTGATCAGCTCGGAGGCCGGCAGCGGGAGGACGTCGCGCCCGGGGAAGAGCGGCCGCAGGGTCTCCAGGGCCCGCTCGTCGTTGGGGTCGTCGTACACGGGCACGACGACGAAGCCGTTGCCCACGTACCAGTTGGCGTAGGTCAGCGGGAGGCGCGCCTCGCCCAGGTAGGCGCTGCGCTCCGGCAGCGGCAGCTCCACGATGCGGTACGGCCTCCCCGCGGGCGTGCGCAGCCCTCGCAGCACCTCGAGGTTCGCCAGCATCGACGCGTGGTTCGGGTCGCTCTCGTCGGCCTCGACGCTGGCGACGATCGTCTCGTCGTCCGCGAACCGCACGATCGTGTCGATGTGGCCGTCGGTGTGGTCGCCCTCGAGCCCGCCCGGCAGCCACACGACCTGCGTGACGCCCAGCCAGCGCGCCAGCAGGGCCTCGATGTCCGCCTGCGACAGGCCGGGGTTGCGCGTGGGCGTGAGCAGGCAGGAGCGGGTCGTGAGGCAGACGCCGCGCCCGTTCAGCTCGAGCGAGCCGCCCTCCATGACGGCGTCGACGGCGTAGCGGCGCATGCCGAGCCTGCGGGCCACCGCCAGCGGCGCCCTGTCGTCGTCGTCCCAGGGGGCGTACTTGCCTCCCCAGGCGTTGAAGCGCCAGTCGGTCATGGCCACGCGGCCGTCCGCCTCGCGCACGAACAGCGGCCCGTTGTCGCGGAACCACACGTCGTTGAGGGGCACGCGGTGGAACTCGACCCGCGCGAGGTCGGCGCCGGCCGCCCGGAGGCGGGCGCGGGCGTCGGCCTCGACCTCCGCGTCGCGCACGTTGAGCACGACGGGCTCGTAGCGCGAGACCGTCGCGACGAGGCCGGTGAGGTCGCGGCGCGCGCCCTCGAGGTGTCCCTCCCAGAGGTCGTCGTCGAACGGCCAGCTCGTCCAGGTCGCGGCGTGCGGCTCCCACTCCGCCGGCATGCGGAGCCTCGGCGTCGTGGTGGGCGTGGTCCCGGGCATCGGATGCCGATGCTAGCAGCGCCGGGCCGCCGGCCGCGTGCCCGGCGGGCGCGGCGACGGCCCGGCCCGACGCGGCCGACCGCCGTGCTCCCGGCACACGTGGGGCCGTCCGCGGCAGGGGCTACCCTGTTGTGGTGACCAGACCCTCCCTCGACCTCGGCTACTCCGTCGCGGACGCCGACGAGCTCTACGGCATCCGCTCGTGGTCGACCGGCTACTTCGGCATCGACGAGCACGGGCGCGTCACCGTCTCGCGTCGCGAGGGCGCGGGCGTGCCGATCGTCGACATCGTCGCCGACCTCCAGGCCCTGGGCCTCGACCTGCCGCTGACGCTGCGCTTCCCCGACATCATCGAGGACCGCCTGGACCGCATCAACGACTCGTTCGCGCGCGCGATCCAGGAGGCGGGGTACCGCGCGCGGTACCAGGGCGTGTACCCGATCAAGGTCAACCAGCGGCGCGTCGTCGTCGAGACGATCGCCGGCTACGGCGCGCGCTACCGCACCGGCCTCGAGGCCGGCAGCAAGGCCGAGCTCGCCCTGTGCCTGGCGCACGACACGCACGACGACGCCCTGCTGTGCTGCAACGGGTTCAAGGACGACGACTTCATCCGTCTCGCGCTGTGGGGCCGGAGGCTCGGCCGCAAGGTCGTGATCACGCTCGAGAAGCCGGGCGAGCTCGAGCGCGTGCTGCGCATCAGCCAGGAGATGGGCGTCGAGCCGCTCCTGGGCGTGCGCTTCAAGGTGCACGCCCGCGGCACGGGCCAGTGGGAGTCCTCGGGCGGCGACGACGCCAAGTTCGGCCTCACCGCCGCCGAGCTGGTCGCCGTCGTCGAGCGGGTGAAGCGCGAGGGCCTGGCGCACGCGCTCAAGCTGCTGCACTGCCACGTCGGCAGCCAGCTGACCGACATCCGGCGCATCCGCGTGGCCGTGCGCGAGGCCGCCCAGGCGTACGTGGAGCTCGCCGAGCTCGGCGCGCAGGTCGAGTACCTCGACGTCGGCGGCGGGCTGGCCGTCGACTACGACGGCTCGAAGACGACCTACTACGTCTCGGCGAACTACTCCCTGCGCGAGTACGCCGACACCGTCGTCTACACGGTCATGGAGGCGTGCGACGCCGCCGGCGTCGGCCACCCCGTCATCGTCACCGAGTCGGGCCGCGCCCTGACCGCGCACCACTCGGTGGTCGTCGTGCCGGTCGTCGACGCGATCGGCCCGACCCGCGAGCCGGTGGAGCTCCCGCCCCTGGAGGGCGAGGTCCACCAGCTCGTGAAGGACATGCGCGAGCTCGTCGACAGCGTGACGGCCAAGACTTACCGCGAGGTCTTCAACGAGGCCGTGGCGAACAAGGAGACGATGCACAACCTGTTCGACCTCGGCTACCTGAGCCTGCTCGAGCGGGCCCACTTCGAGCAGCTCTACAACCGCATCCTGATCAAGGTCGAGAAGGTCGTGCGGGACCTCGACTACGTGCCCGAGGAGTTCGAGCTGCTGCCCCGCATGCTCGCCGACAAGTACGTCGTGAACTTCTCGGTGTTCCAGACCCTGCCCGACCACTGGGCGATCAAATCGCTGTTCCCGATAGCCCCCCTGACGCGCCTGAACGAGAGGCCGCAGCGCGACGCGACCCTCGTCGACATCACCTGCGACTCCGACGGCAAGATCGAGAGCTTCATCGACCTGCGCGACGTCAAGCGCACGCTGCCCGTCCACGACATCAGGCGCGGGGAGCCCTACTACCTGGGCATCTTCCTCACCGGCGCCTACCAGGACGTGCTGGCCAACGCGCACAACCTGTTCGGGCGCGTCCACGAGGGCCATGTGAGGCTCCGGCCCGACGGCGCCCACGAGCTCGAGCTCTACGTGGAGGGCCAGAAGGCCAGGCGCGTGATCCAGAACATGGGCTACGAGACGCCCGACCTCCACGCCGCCGTCCACGCGCAGGCCGAGGAGGTCAGGGCGCGCGGCGAGATGACCGAGGGCGAGATGGCCGAGTTCCTCGAGCTCTACGACCGCGAGCTGATCGGCTACACCTACCTCGAGGCCGTCTGACCCGCGCCGGGCCGGCGCCGCGAGCCGTCGGAGCCGGTGCGGGCGCCGCGCTGCTCCGGCGAGGGGACCCGCGCGGCCCTCTCGTCAGCGCCGCTCGCCCGGCGTGAGCAGGCCGCGGTCGTAGGCGGCCGCCACCGCCGCGGCGCGGTCGTTGACCCCGAGCTTGGCGTAGACGTGGAGCAAGTGGGTCTTCACCGTCGCCTCGCTCACGAACATCCGCTCGGCGATGTCGCGGTTCGTCGCGCCCGAGGCCACGAGCCGCAGCACCTCGAGCTCCCTCTCGGTCAGCGCCTCCGGCTCCGGCGACCTGACCCTCTCCATGAGCAGCGCGCCCACCGACGCCGAGAGGAAGGCCTGGCCGCGCGCCGTCGCCTCCACGGCCCGCACGAGCTCGTCGCGCGGGGCGTCCTTCAGGAGGTAGCCGGTCGCGCCGGCCTCGATCGCCGAGAGCACCTCGCGGTCGGTGTCGTAGGTGGTGAGCACCAGCACCCGGCTCGGCAGGCCGCGCCGCACGATCTCGCGGATCGCCGCCACGCCGTCCACGCCGGGCATGCGCAGGTCCATCAGCACGACGTCGGGCGCCAGCGACTCCGCCTGCTCCACGGCCTCGGCGCCGCCGCCGGCCTCGCCCACGACCTCGATGCCGCTCGCCCCGGCGAGCATCCCGCGGATGCCGTCGCGAACGACCGGGTGGTCGTCGACCACCAGCACGCGCACGGGAGCGCTCACGTCGCCGGCTCCGTGGCGAACGCCGGCAGGTTCAGGCACACGGCGGTGCCGCGCCCCGGCTCCG
>DATGNP010000120.1:0-3215 GCA_035306665.1 Trueperaceae bacterium | reverse complement strand
GGCACCGCCGCGACGACCTGCTCGACGAGGTCGCCGCTCCCCTGCCACGCCGTCGCCAGGAGGCTGCCGTACGGGCTCGGGCCAGAGGGCGTGTCCCTGGCGAAGCGCCGGAACAGGCGCTCGAACGCCGGCTCGGTGAGGACCGTGTAGTCGACCTCGAACGACGCCAGCGGAGTACCGCCCGCCGTCGCCTCCACCGCCGCGCGGCAGGCGCGCTTGTCGAGCGCCAGCAGCCGCGCCGTGAAGCGCACGGGCGTGCCGTAGGGCGCGTCGTTGGGACTGTAGCGGCACTCCGCCCGGCGCGCCAGGTAGTAGCGGCGCGCGTCGTCGGCCTGGCTGCATGCCGCGAGCGAGAGGCCGACGATCGCTGCGTGCCGGCCCAGCTCGGCCGCCGGCATGGGCCCGACCTCGAGGCCGGCAGGCGACTCCGCGACCGCGGTGGCGTGGAGGTCGAGGCCCGCGAGCGCGAGGTCGGTGAGGGCGAAGTACGGGGGGCGGACGCAGATCCGCGCACGCAGGTCGGGCGGCGCCGCGGGGACCGACGGGCGCGGGGTGTGGAGCCACGACGAGGACACGAGCGGCATGCTCGCTCGCGGGGCTCGCCCTCGGGAGTGGCATCGGCGACTCGTGCCGCGGACGGCCGCGCGCGGGGGCTCGCGGGACGCGGCGCCGAGCGCGGCGGCGCGGGTCGCGGGCGCCGGACCGCGCTCTCCCCCGCCCCCTGGCGGTGGAGCGGCGCAGCGCGCTTTCAGGTATAGTCGTCTAGACAACCACAGCAGGACCGACCGAGGGAGGGGCGAGGCGCGGGTGCTCCGTGACGAGGGACCGCTCTACGCGCGGATCGAGCGCGACATCAGGCAGGCGATCGCCAGCGGCGAGCTCGTCATCGGCGCGCGCGTGCCCACCGAGCAGGAGCTCTGCGCGCGCTACGGGGTCTCGCGCATGACCGTCCGCCAGGCCCTCGAGCGCCTCGCCGCCGCCGGGCTCGTCGTGCGCAGGCGCGGCGTGGGCACGTTCGTGGCGCGGGACAAGATCGAGCGCGTCGCGAGCCGCCTCCTCGGCTTCAGGGAGGACGCGATCGCCCACGGGCTCAGGCCGGACACGACGGTGCTCTCCCGCGGCTACGAGCCGGCCGGGGAGGACGACGGCTCACTCCTCGACGTGCCGCCGACCGACCTCGTCTACCGCGTCACCCGCCTGCGGACCACCGACGGCGAGCCGATCGGGCTCAACGTCGTCGTGCTCCTCCCCGACGTCGCGGCGGAGCTCGACGGCGCCGACTACGCGGCCTCGCTCTACGACGAGGTCGCGCGCCTGTTGGGCCGGGAGGTCGCCAGGGCGGACCAGACCGTCGAGGCCGTGAACGGGCGCGAGGCCGACTGCGAGCTCCTGGGCGTGACGCCGTCGGCGCCGCTGCTGCGCGTCACGCGCGTCACCTACCTGGACAGCGGGCGCCTCATCGGGCTGACCCGGACGCTCTACCGCGGCGACCGCTACTACCTGTCCCTGAGGGTCGACAGATCGGAGCCCACGATGACGGGCTGAGCGCGAGATGGGCCGGCTCGCGGCGCCGCCGCGAGCGCGGGGGGCGCTACCGCGCGGCCCGACGACCCGAGAGGCGCCGACGACAGGCGTGAGCCGCGCGACCCGCTCGCGGGTCGCGACGACGAGAGGAAGGAGCACGACATGACCGAGAGGAACCGCCACATCCGCCCGATCCTGGCCGCTCTGGCCGCGCTGGTCCTGCTGCCGTTCGCGACGGCGCAGCAGGACTGCCCCCGCGGCGAGCTCGACACCCGCTTCTGCGACGTCGACGGCGACATGCTCGCCGACCCCCCGACGGACGCGTCGCAGTACGTCAGGCCCAGCACGCTCGTGTTCACCTACGCGCCCACCGAGGACCCCGCCGTCTACCAGGGCGCCTTCGCCGAGTTCATGGACTACCTGTCCGAGAAGACCGGGCTGCCCGTGCAGTACTTCCCGGTCCGCTCGTACGCCGCCCAGATCGAGGCGATGCGGGCCGGCCGCCTGCACGTGGCCGGCTTCGCCGCCGGGGCGGTGCAGGAGGGCGTGAACATGGCGGGCTTCCACCCGATGGCGCTCATGGCCGCCGACGACGGCTCGTTCGGCTACGAGATGGAGATCATCGTCAAGCGCGGCAGCGACATCGAGGAGCTCGCCGACCTCGCGGGGCGCCAGCTCGCGTTCGTCTCCCCCACCTCCAACTCCGGCTACAAGGCGCCAGCTGCGCTGCTCTACGCCGAGCTCGGGCTCAAGCCCGACGAGGGCTACCAGACGGCCTTCTCCGGCGGCCACGACAACAGCATCCTCGGCGTCGTCAACGGCGACTACGAGGCCGCCGCGATCGCCAGCACGGTGCTGCGCCGCATGGTGAACCGCGAGGTGCTCTCGCTCGACGACCTCGAGATCATCTACACGTCCCAGACGTTCCCCTCGACCGCTTACGGCGCCGTGTACGACCTCGACCCCGAGCTCTACGCGGCCGTGCGTGAGGCGTTCCTGACGTTCGACTGGGAGGGCACGGCACTGCAGGCCGAGTTCACCGACGTGAACCGCTGGGTCCCGGTCGACTACGCGACCGACTGGGAGGTCCTGCGCCGGATCGCCGCCGCCGAGGCCGAGATCGGCGAGTAACGGGAAGGACCCGCCATCCTCGAGATCACCGGACTCGTCAAGCAGTACGGCCGCGGCGAGGTCGCGCTGAAGGGGGTCGACCTGAGCGTGCCGGCCGGGCAGGTCATGGCCCTCATCGGTCCCTCGGGGGCCGGCAAGAGCACGCTGATCCGCTGCGTGAACCGCCTCGTCGAGCCAACCGCCGGCACCGTGCAGCTCGAGGGTGTCGACCTCACGAGCCTCTCCCGCCGGCGGCTGCGGCTCGAACGGCGCCGCATCGGGATGATCTTCCAGGAGTTCGCGCTCGTCGACCGCCTGACCGTGATGGAGAACGTCCTCTCCGGCCAGCTCGGCTACGTAGGCTTCTGGAGCAGTTGGTTCCGGCGCTTCTCGGCGCGCACCGTCAACCGCGCCTACGAGCTCCTCGAGCGCGTCGGGATCGCCGACCAGCTCGACAAGCGCGCCGACCAGCTCTCCGGCGGGCAGCGCCAACGCGTCGGCATCGCCCGCGCCCTCCTGCAGGACCCCGACATCCTGCTCGTCGACGAGCCCACGGCCAGCCTCGACCCCAAGACGTCGCG
>DATGNP010000119.1:0-8595 GCA_035306665.1 Trueperaceae bacterium | reverse complement strand
GTGGTCGTCGATCTTCACGCGGAACTTGATCGACTTCATCTCCTGCTGGCGGGAGCGCTTGCGCGCCTCCTTCACCTGCTGCTGCTGCTCGAAGCGGTAGCGACCGTAATCGAGGAGCTTGGCGACCGGCGGCTGCGCGGTCTCGCCCACCAGTACGAGGTCGAGGTCTTCCTCCCGGGCACGCCTCAGCGCGTCCCTCGTGTCGACGATGCCGACCTGCTCACCGTCGGCGCCGATGAGGCGCACCTGCCGGACCCGGATCTGTTCGTTCACCTTCAGTTCCTTCGCTATGAATCCACCTCCGCGGGGACCTTTGCGCCGCGGCCGTACGCTCCCCCTCAGGGCCCGCACGGCGCTAGCGCAAGCGCTCCACTCTAGCAGACGGCGCGTCCGCGGATGAAGCGTGCGCCACGGCGCGCCCGCGCCCGACGCGGCTGGTAGCGTGTCGGCGATGCGCCTACGGCTCGGCTACTCCCCCTGCCCGAACGACACCTTCATCTTCCACGCCCTGCAGGCCGGCCTGCTCGCGGGGACGCCGGAGCAGGCGGGCGGGCCCGGCGAGGAGCCGATCGAGCTCGAGGTCACGCACCAAGACATCGACGCCCTCAACGCCGCGGCGCTGGCCGGCGAGCTCGACGTCGCCAAGGTGAGCTACCACGCCTACGGCTACCTCGCCCGCGACTGGGTGCTGCTGCGCTCGGGCGGCGCGCTCGGCCGCGGGGTCGGCCCGCTCGTCGTCGCCCGCGACCCCGGCCTCGACCTCACGGGCAAGCTCGTGGCCGTGCCCGGCGGCGCCACCACGGCGAAGCTCCTCCTGGCCCTGTGGCGCGACGACCTCCGCACCGAGGTCGTGCGCTACGACGCGATCATGCCCGCGGTCGCGGCGGGCCGCTACGACGCCGGCCTGATCATCCACGAGAGCCGCTTCACCTACCCGCGCTACGGCCTGTACGCGCTGCGGGACCTCGGCGAGTGGTGGGAGTCGGAGGTCGGTCACCTCGTGCCGCTGGGCGCGATCGCCGCGAAGCGGTCCCTGGGCCCGCGCGTACACGCGCGCCTCGACGCCCTCGTGAGGGCCAGCCTCGAGCACGCCCTCGCCCACCCCGGCGACTCCGCGGCCTACGTCGCGGCGCACGCGCAGGAGATGGACGAGGACGTGCGGAGGCGGCACATCGCGCTCTACGTCAACGACCACTCGCTCGACGTCGGCGCCGAGGGCGAGGCCGCCGTGCGCGAGCTGCTGGGGCGCGGCGCGAGCCGCGGCCTGTTCGCGCCGGTGGGAGACGACGTCTTCGCCCCTGCCGGGTTGTCCCTGCCGGAAGCCGCGCGCCGGGGGTAACGTCGGTCCATGGCGACGTTCACGATCGGCGAGGAGGTCCTGTACGAGGGCGAGCGCTACGTGATCACGCTGCGCCAGCCGCAGCCGCCGTACCGCTACCGGCTGGTCCGGACCACGGCCGACGGCCCCGAGGTCAGGTGGGCGCTCGGGGACGACCTCGCCAAGATCACGGCCTACACCGAGCCTCGCCAGGACACCCCGGTCGCCTAGGCGGCCAGGGCCTCGCCCAGCCGCGCGCCCTCGGCCACGCACGCCGCCGCGTCGGGCGGCCCGCCGGGCCGGGCCACGCAGGCGCCGGCGGCGTAGAGCCCTCCCAAGCGCCTCAGGCGCATGTCGGCCTCCGACCACTCCGCCGGCGCGACCGCGACCGTGCGGACCACGTGGGGCAGGGAGCCCGCGACGGCCGGCGCGGCCAGCTCCAGCGGCACGAAGGCGAAGCCGCGCCGGGCGAGGTCGTCGTGCAGGTCGTCGTACGCCATCTCGGAGAGGCGGCCCTGCGGCTCGACGACGGCGCCGATGTGCAGCCGGGCGCGCAGGAACGTGCCGACGCAGAGCGCCACCGCCGCTCCGCGGCGCGGCACCCCCTCCCACGTCGCGACGCCCGCGACGCGGCCGTCCGTCACGACCAGACCCGAGACCGTCGACTGCACCAGGTGCACGCGCGGCAGCGCCTCGAGGGCGTACTTCGCCCGCCGGTGCGCCTCCCAGCGCGTCGCGGCCCCGCGCGCCGCGACCTCCGCCAGCAGGCTGCCGGGCGGGGCGGCCACGGCGGCGGGCTCCTCGTCCAGGGCGTAGACGGTGTCGAGGCTCGTCGTGACGAGGGTGACGTCCGCGCCGAGCGCCGCCGCGCGCCAGGCGGCCTCGCACCCGGTGACCCCGCCCCCCACGATCACGACCCCGCCGGAGGCGCTCACGGTGTGGCCCCGCGTCGCAAGGTCGTCAGCTCAGGACGCCGCCGGGGAGCAGCGGCGCGCGGCGGCCGCGCGCCCGCAGCAGCACGTGCTGGCCCGACCTCGTGCGCTGGTAGACGAGCACGCCGCTGCGGGCGCCCAGCGCCGGGACGACGTCGTCGGCGTTGAAGGTCGCCCTGAGGTGGACGGGGAGGTCGGCCTTGAGGAGGCCGAACTCGTAATCGATGCCGCCCCCCGCCTTGTAGCCGAGGAAGACGTCGGTCTCGTCGTCCGTCGAGTAGACGCACACCAGCGACTGCGCCTCGTCGGCGCGGTAGTGGGCCACGGCCTCCCACACCACCTGACGGGCCTCGGCCACGTCGATGACCCGGACGTCGGGCCGCGCCGAGTCGCCGAAGAACGCCAGCGGGAAGCGCTTGGACTGCGTGTAGTAGCCGGCGCGGCCCACGCGCAGCGCGATCGACTCGTTGTCGTACGCTCGCCCCCGCACCGCGTTCTTGAAGTGGCTGATCGCCAGCCCGAAACGCCGGTCGTGGGCGTCGAACACGTCGCCGCCCCCGGCCAGTCCCAGTAGCGCCCCGTCGGTGTTGACCTCCACGCCCCCCGGCAGCCGCAGCGCGTCGTCTTCGCTCTTCATGCTCGTCATCAGCCTCCATGCGGGGCGTCGCCGGCCAGGCCCACGTGCAGGGCCGAGACCCCGAAGGTCTGTAGGCGGTAGTACACGCCCCGGAACCCCGCTCCTTCCATGCGATCCTTCAATCCCTCCGGTGGGAGGAACGCCTTCACCGAGCGCGGCAGGTAGCCGTAGGCGCCCCTGGCGCCCGACACGACGCCGCCCACCCAGGGCAGGACGCGCTCGAAGTAGAGCCGGAACGCGCGCCCCACGGGCCCGGCGGGCGGCGGCGGGAACTCGAGCACGACCAGCCTCCCGCCAGGACGCAGCACCCGGCGGAACTCGCGCAGCCCGGCGTCGACGTCGACGAAGTTCCGCAGCCCGTAGCCGATCGTGACCGCGTCGAACGACGCGTCGGGGAACGGCAGCGCGGTGCCGTCGGCGACCCGGAACGCGACGCCGGACGACCGTCTCGCGGCGGCCTCACGGGCGCGGTCGAGCATGGGCTCGGCGAAGTCGACCCCGGTCACGGCGCAGGCCGGGCACGCCGCCTTCACGGCGAAGGCCAGCTTGCCGGTGCCGGTCGCGACGTCGAGGACGTCCCGGGCGCCGCCGCCGACCGCCTCACGCGCCGCCTCCCGGCGCCAGCGCTCGTCCAGCCCCAGGCTCAGCAGCGTGTTGAGGAGGTCGTAGGTGGGGGCGATGCGGGAGAACATGTCCCGCACGCCTTCGGCCCCGTCGCCTTCGACCGGACCGGCCGCCCCGCGCGACATCCCGCAGAGGTTACCACGCCTCCCCCGCCCATGCCGCTATACTCCTCCGTCGCGCCGGCGGCCACACGAGCGCCGGGCGCATGGAGACAGATGAACTACCGCAACGTCGCCATCATCGCGCACGTCGATCACGGCAAGACGACCCTGGTCGACGGCCTGCTGCGCCAGTCGAACGTCTTCCGCGCGAACCAGCAGGTCCCCGAGCGCGTGATGGACTCCGTCGACATCGAGCGCGAGCGAGGCATCACGATCCTCGCCAAGAACACGGCCGTGCTGTGGCGCGGCTCGAAGATCAACATCGTCGACACGCCCGGCCACGCCGACTTCGGCGGCGAGGTCGAGCGCGCCCTCACGATGGTCGACGGCGCCCTGCTCCTCGTCGACGCGGCCGAGGGCCCGATGCCCCAGACCCGGTTCGTGCTCAGGAAGGCGCTGGCCAGGGGCCTGAAGCCCATCGTCGTCGTCAACAAGGTCGACCGGCAGGACGCCAGGCCCGACGAGGTCGTGAACATGACGTTCGACCTCATGGTCGAGCTCGGCGCCGACGACGACCAGCTCGACTTCCCCATCCTCCACGCCGTCGCGCGCGAGGGCCGGGCCTGGCGCGAGGGCGACCCGCCCGCGCACGACCTCGTGGCGCTGTTCGAGACGATCGAGGCCCGGGTGCCGCCGGCCGGCGGTGACGCGGGCGCCCCCTTCCTCCTCCAGGTCGCGAACCTCGACTACTCCGACTACCTGGGCCGCCTGGCCCTGGGCCGCGTACTGCGCGGCGGCGTCAGCGCCGGCGACCCGGTGGCTCTGACCGGCCGCGGCAAGGAGGCGACGCGGGCCCGCGTCACGAAGGTCTACACGCACCTCGGCCTCGAGCGCGTCGAGACGGAGCGCGCCGAGCCGGGCGACATCGTCGTGGTATCCGGCCTCGAGGCCGTCAACATCGGCGACACCGTCTCCTCCCCCGACGCGGTCGAGACGCTGCCGACGCCGCAGGTCGACGAGCCGACCGTCGCCGTCACGTTCAGCCCCAACACGAGCCCGTTCGCCGGGCGCGAGGGCACGTACGTTACGAGCCGCCACCTCGCCGACCGCCTGGAGCGCGAGCTCCTCACGAACGTCGCGCTGCGCGTCGAGCCGCTGGGCGGCGAGCGCTACCGCGTCTCGGGGCGCGGCGAGCTGCACCTCTCGATCCTCATCGAGAGCATGCGGCGCGAGGGCTACGAGTTCAGCGTCAGCCGGCCCGAGGTGATCATGCGCGAGGAGGGCGGGCAGCGGCTCGAGCCGTACGAGCGCGTCGTCGCCGACGTGCCCGTCGCCGCGATGGGCTCGGTCGTCCAGGCGCTCGCCGAGCGCAAGGGCACGCTCGTCGTCATGGACCCGGGCGAGACCCGCGCCCGGCTCGAGTTCCGCGTCCCCTCGCGGGGCCTGTTCGGCTTCCGGACGCACTTCCTCTCCCTGACGCAGGGCGAGGGCCTGCTCTCGCACGTGTTCGACGGCTACGAGCCGTACGCCGGCGAGCTGCACACCCGCGGCCACGGGTCGCTGGTGGCGATGGAGCCGGGCGAGGCGTTCGCCTACTCGCTCTACAAGCTCGAGGACCGTGGCACGTTCTTCATCACGCCGGGCACCGAGGTCTACGTCGGCATGATCGTCGGCGCCAACTCGCGGCAGGGCGACCTGAACGTCAACGTCACGAAGAACAAGAAGCTCACGAACGTGCGCGCCGCCGGCTCGGACGAGAACCTGATCCTGACGCCGGCGCGCCGGCTCACGCTCGAGGAGGCTCTCGAGTACCTCGCCGACGACGAGCTCCTCGAGGTGACGCCGCGGTCGCTGCGCCTCCGGAAGCGCGTCCTCGACCCGAACATGCGGAAGAAGGAGGCGAAGGCGGCCGCGTGAGCTCGCTCACCCAGGCCGCGCCCGTCGACCTCGCGCTCGTCAGGCGGCTCGAGCGCTCCGCCCTACTCGCCGTCCCGGCCGAGCAGGAGTGGGAGGTGGGCGGCTGGCTGTGCCGCTGGGGCGCCGACGGGCGGGTGGGCCGCGTCGCCTCGGCGTGCGTGTCGCCGTTCGGGCCCGCCCGCGCCGACCTGGCGCCCGTCGCGGAGGTCGCGGCCGCCTACGCCGCCCTGCGGCTGCCCGCGCTCCTGCGCCTGACCCCGCTGGCGCCGCCCGAGCTCGTCGCCGCGACCTCGCCGCCGCCCGGCCGGTCGCCGGTGGCGGTGATGGCCCGCGACCTCGGCGCGACCGCTCCCGGCAGGGGCGACCCGGAGGGGAGCGCCGCCGCACGGCCGCCGCGGCCGGCCGCCGCCCCGCGTCCCGCCACGGCCGCCGCCGGCTTCGAGGTGACGCTCGACGCGGACCCGACCGACGCCTGGCAGGACGCGTTCCTCGCCACGCACGAGGACGCGGGCACGCGGCGCCTCGCCCTCGCCGCGGCCGCGCCGCGCCCGCGCCGCTTCGCCGCCGCTCGGCTGGGCGGCGAGGTCGCCGGGCTCGCGCTGGGGGTCGTCGCCGAGGGGGCGCTCGGCGTCTTCGACGTCATGACGGCGCCGCGCCACAGGCGGCGCGGCGTGGCCACCGCCGTGGTGGGCGCGCTGCTCGCCTGGGGGCGCGAGGCGGGGGCCGACGTCGCCTACCTGCAGGTCGCGGCGACGAACCTGCCGGCCGCGGCGCTCTACGCGCGGCTCGGCTTCGGCACGGCCTACACCTACGCCTACTCGGAGGTGGGGCGCTCCCCCAGGTAGGCGACCTCTATGGGGCCGTAGGGCTCGGCCTGGGCGGCCCTCACCGTCCCCTCCTTCACCAGCTCGAGCATGGCGGCGAACGCCAGCGTCTTGGACGTCCAGTCCTCGGCGCCGAGCAGCTGGAACAGCAGGCCGCGCAGCGCGCGCCGCAGCCGCCTGACGAGCTCGGCGGCGGTGGTCGCGACGGTGGCGCCCGGCAGCGAGACCTCGAAGTAGCCGCCCAGGCGGTAGCGGCCGGCGAGGCGCGCGAGGTCGTCCTTCGAGGCCCGCAGCGGCCGCGGCGGCCGCGCGAACGGCGGCCGCGGCGCGCGCGCGGGCACGACGTACCGCCGCTCCTGACGCCGCCGCCTGAGGAAGTCGATCGCGTGCTCGAGCTCCTCGAGCAGCGCGACGGCCTCCAGCGCCTCCTCCAGCGCCGCCTCCTCGGCCTCCTCCGGCGCGGCCTCCGCGGGCCGCGGCAGCAAGAGCCGCAGCTTCAGCTCGACGACCTGGGCGACGCGCGGCAGAGCCTCCGTCGCGAGCTCGAGGTCGTGCGCGGAGACGCGCTCGAAGAACGCCAGGTAGCCCTTGACCAGCCGGTAGAGGTCGACGTCACCGGGCGCGAGGACGCGCGACCTCAGCGCGTGCGCGAGCTCGCCGACGGTGCCCGTGAAGCCCGGCAGGACGACGACGAACGCCTCGGACGGAGCGCCGGCCGCCGCCGGCGGCGAGCCGTGGGTGACGACCACGGCGCGAGACTACCACCGGGTCGGACGGCGCGGGGACCGGAGTGCGGGAGTCCTCGCCGCGTCGCGAGGGGGTCGTGCTAGGTTCCACGCGTGACGGCCGCACGCGACCTCTCACCCCCCACCGGCGCGGCATGACCCAGAGGCTGGCCGCGCTCGTCCTCGCGCTGACGGTCCCCCTCACGACCGGGAACGCCGCGGGAGCGGCGCCCGAGGCGGGCTCGCTCGACTCCCTCGGCACCGCTCCCGGCTACGCCCTCGAGGTCCACGCCAGCGGCCTGGCCCTGCCCACGGCCCTCGCGTTCGTCCCCGAGCCGGCGCCCGGGCCCGACGCCCCCTTCTACTTCGTCGCCGAGCTGAGGGGGAACGTCAACGTCGTCACTCGCGCCGGCGACGTCCACCTGTTCGCCGCCGTGCCGACGTACGGCCAGCAGGACGAGAGCCTCGACGGCGCCAGCCAACAGGGCCTCGCGGGCCTGTGCCTGGCGCCCGAGCACGGCTACCTGTTCGCCACGTTCACCGACCCCGACGACGACGGGATCATCCGGAACCGCATCGCGCGCTTCGAGAGCCAGCCCGTGACCTACGGCCTCGCCGCCGTCGGCTCCCGCGAGCTGCTCCCGCTCCTCGCCGAGTTCCAGTCGGCGCCGGCGCACCAGGTCGGGGACTGCGTCGTCGTCGGCGACAGGCTCTACGTGGGGGTCGGCGACGGCGGCGCGCCCAGCCGGGCCGGCGACCGCGACGTGCTGCTCGGCAAGGTCCTGTGCATGGACCTCGACGGGCGCCCCTGCCCCGAGCCCCCGTTCGGGGAGACGGGCCCCGCCGCCTACGTCCACGCCAAGGGCTTCCGCAACCCCTTCGCGCTCGCCCACGACGGCGAGCGGCTCGTCGTCGCCGAGAACGGCGTCGACATCGACAGGTTCCTGCCCGTCGACCGCGGCGTCGACCACCTGTGGGCGGGGTCGGACGACGGGCTGGCCGCCCACGCCGAGCTCGTCTTCCCCGAGTCGTTCTCGCCCGTGCAGCTCGTGTACGTGCCGGCGGGCGCGGGCTTCATGGAGCCCGGCTGGCAGGGGCACTACGTGGCCGCCGGCTTCGGCTCGGCGGCGGTGCCAGCCGGGGTGGCCGTCTTCGGCGGGGCCGCGGCGCCCGGCGTAGCCGCGACGGTGCCCCGCTACCTCGTGCAGCACCTCGGCGAGCTCGGCGAGCAGCACTTCGCCGGCGTGGCGATCGGCCCCGACGGGCTCTACGTGACGCCCATGCTCCCCGTCGGGGACCTGGGCGGCGTCGTCCTCCGCGTCCGCTACGACCCGACGCGCGACCACCCGCTCACGGCCAAGACATCACCGGGCCTCACGCAGCGCGTCCGCGTGCCAATGCTGAGCGAGCTCGGCTGCACCGGCTGCCACGAGGTGGCCGGCGCCGGCGGCGGGATCGGGCCCGTCCTCGACCAGTTCGGGTTCAACTACCGCATCACCGAGCACCTGAACTCACGC
>DATGNP010000118.1:0-9200 GCA_035306665.1 Trueperaceae bacterium | reverse complement strand
CCCCACGGGCCGCCCGGACCACGCCGCCAGCGTGGCCACGAGGGCGGGCCCGCAGTCGTCCTCGCGGGCCTGCCTGACGACCCTCAAGCCGTCCAGCGCGACGGGCGACGACGCCCAGGAGTGCGTGGCGCGCGCGCCCCTCGCGGCGGGACCGAGCAGGGCGACGATGAGCGCCAGGACGGCCGGCGCGAGCGCACGCCGCGCGTACCGGGCGGCCGCGACGGGCGGCCGGGCGGAGGCCTGGGCTCGGCTGTGACGGCGGCGCGGCATGCGGGCAAGCTAGGCGCCGCCGTGCGGGAGCGCACGGCCTCGCGGGAAGATTGCCGAGCCGGTCTAGGGGTCGGTCCGCGGGCGGGCTAGGTCACCTGAGGCGCGGACGGTCGGCGGGCTGGCTCACCGACGGCGCGGACGGTCGGCGGGCTGGCTCGGGGGAGGCGCGGACCGTGGGCCGGAATGGGGACCGAGAGCCGGGACGAGGACCGGGCGAACCGACGCGCGGACGCGCTCACGGGCCCCGCCGCCCAGGCCGACGCCCTCAGCGAGCCGGCGCCGCGGAGGGCGCCTCGGCGAGCCCGCGCGCGCCGGGACCGCCGGTCCTGGGCTGCCAGGCGAGCAGGCGCAGGCCGTTCATGACCACGAGGATCGTGCCGCCCTCGTGGCCGAGCACGCCCAGCGGCAGCGGCAGCCGACCCAGCAGGGTGAACACGACCATCACGGCCATGATCCCCAGGGCGAAGTAGAGGTTCTGCTTGATCACGGCGCTGGCGGCCCGCGAGAGGGCGTGGGCCTGGGGCAGCTTCTCGAGGTCGTTCGAGAGCAGCGCGACGTCGGCCGCCTCGAGGGCGGCGTCGGTGCCGGCCGCGCCCATCGCGATGCCCACGTCGGCGGCGGCCAGCGCGCCGGCGTCGTTGACGCCGTCGCCGACGAAGGCCACGCGGGCGGTGCGCGACAGCTCCGCGACGCGCTCGACCTTGTCGGTCGGCAGGAGGCCGGCGTGCACGTCCTCGGGCCGGATGCCGACCTCGGAGGCGACCGCGCGGGCCGTGACGGCGTGGTCGCCGGTCATCATCACGACGCGCTCCACGCCGCCGTCGCGCAGCGCCTGGATCGCGGGCGCGGCCGAGGGCCGCACGGTGTCGGCCACGCCGATCAGGCCGAGCACGCGCGCGTCCGCGCCGACGCCGCGACCGACGAAGGTGAGGGTCCTGCCCG
Organism: Trueperaceae bacterium; assembly: GCA_035306665.1. Classification (GTDB taxonomy): domain Bacteria; phylum Deinococcota; class Deinococci; order Deinococcales; family Trueperaceae; genus DASRWD01. The sequence goes on along the minus strand of DATGNP010000118.1, from coordinate 7,988 downwards.
CTGACTCGAGCCTCCCGGCGGCCTCCACGACGTCGGCGGGCAGCGCCACGCCGAGCTCGGCGGCGAGCTTCGCGTTGCCTGCCCAGTGCCGGACGCCGTCCACCTCGGCCGTGACGCCCTTGCCGGGGACGGCCACGAGGCCGCCGGCCGCCACGTGCGGGAGGCCCGCGGCGGCGGCGACGATGGCCTGCGCCACGGGGTGCTCCGACCCGCTCTCCACGGCGCCGGCGACGCTCAGCAGCTCCTCGCGCGAGACCTCGAAGGGCACGACCTCGGTCACGTGCATGCGGGCCTCGGTGAGCGTGCCGGTCTTGTCGACGGCGACGACCTCCACGCCGGCCAGGTCCTCGAGGGCGGCGCCGCCCTTGAACAGGACGCCGAAGCGCGCCGAGCGCGCCAGCGCCGACAGCACGGCCGCCGGCACGCTGATCACGACCGCGCAGGGGCTGGCGACGACGAGGAGCGTGGCGGCGCGGTAGAGGGCGTCGTCGCGCGGCACGCCCAGGAGCACGAAGGCGCCCAGCGCCGCGACCGAGCCGACGAGGACGAGGACCGTGTAGCGCTGCCCGAACCAGTCGCTGAAGCGCTGGCTCGGCGAGCGTTGCGATTGGGCGACGGTGACGAGGTGGATCAGCCGCGCGAGCGTCGACTCCGACGCCGGCTTCGTGACGCGGACCTCGAGCGCGGCGTGCCCGTTGACGCTGCCCGCGAACACCTGGTCGCCGGGCTCTTTGTCGACGGGGACCGACTCGCCGGTGATCGGCGACTGGTCGACGTAGCCGGCGCCGCTCACGACGACGCCGTCGAGGGGCAGCCGCTCGCCCGGCCTGACCATGATGAGCTGACCCACGGTCACGTCGGCGACCGGCACTACCGCGACGTCGCCGTTGGTGACGACGTTGGCCGTCTCGGGCCTGAGGTCCATCAGCGAGGCGACCGCGCGCTTCGTCGTGCCCATGGCGTAGCCCTCGAGGGACTCGGCGAGGCTGAACAGGAACAGCAGGATCGCCCCGTCGCGCACCTCGCCCACGAGGGCGGCGGCCACGGCCGCCAGGACCATCAGGAGGTCGATCGAGAGCCGGCGGCGCGCGAACAGCCGGCGCAGCGCGTCACGGGCGGCGGTCGTCCCGCCGGCCACGTAGGCCACCGCGTAGCCCACGGTCCAGAGGGCGCCCGCGGCGGTGGCGAGCCCCGCCCCTTCCCCGCCGGCCCAGCCCCCCGCCAGCCCCGCCGCGAGGCCGAGGCCGGTGACGCCGGTGAGGGTCAGCTCGCGCTTGACCTTCGCGCGGTCGGCCGCGAGCTCCTGGGAGAGGCGGGATGCCGGGGAGTCCATGACGCCACTCTAACTCGGAATCGTTCCGATTACAAAGACGGGAACGGGTTCTCAACAGCGTGGCCGCCCGGGCGGCTGCCGAGCGCCGCGTACGTCTCCGACGCGGTCCCGCGGGCGGTGCCGCTCGCGGCAACGCGGCCTTCATGAACGGTCATCGGGCCGGAGCGCGCGTCACGGTAACCTCTGGCGATGTCCGCGACCGGGGCGCTGGGCGCCATCCTCGTCGTCCTCGGCTACCTGTCGCTGCTGCCCGCGGTGGCCTGGTGGGTCGGCCACAACTACCTGGGCGACTCCCGTTGGTGGATGTTCGTCCTCAACAGCGTGGCCCCCTACCTCTTCCTGCCCGTGCCGGTCGTGATGCTCGCCGGCCTGCGCTGGCGGCGGTGGGGCCTGCTCACGGCCTCGCTCGTGCCGGCGGCCGTGTTCGTCGCCTTGTTCGGCCCGGCGCTCCTGCCCCGTCAGGCCAAGGTCGAGCCCGTGCCCGACGGCACCCCTACCCTCACGGTCATGACGTTCAACGTCCACGCGCGGAACCCGAACCCGGAGGCGGTGGCGCGCGCGATCCTGGCCTCGGACGCGGACGTCGTGGCCCTCCAGGAGCTGGCCGTGCCGATGGCGCTCGAGCTCAGGCGCCTGCTGGCGGACGCCTACCCGCACGACGACCTGGTGCTCGAGGGCGGGTGGCAGGGCCTCGGCGTCTTCAGCCGCGTGCCGCTGACGCCGCTGCCGCGCCCCGTTGACGGCCTGGGCGTGCGCAACCCTCAGCTCACGCGCCTGCACCTCCCCTGGGGCGAGGCGCTGCTCGTAAACGTCCACAACCTCTCGATCCCGCGCACGCTGCCCGACTGGCCCAGCGAGATCACGTACTCGACCCGCCAGCGCGAGCGCGTCGCGCAGGGCCTCTTCGAGCTGGCGACGAACCGCGACCGGCCGCTCGTGGCGGCCGGCGACTTCAACTCCACGCCGCGCAGCGCGGCGTACGCGACCGTCACCGCCGCCCTCCGCGACGCCTGGCTCGAGGCAGGGTTCGGCTTCGGCCAGACGTTCCCCGGCGGGCCGCTGAAGCCGACGCCGTTCGGCGTGCCGGTCCCCGACTGGTTGCTCAGGATCGACTACGTGTTCCACTCCGAGGAGTGGCGGGCGCTCGACGCCCGGATCGGGCCATGGGACGGCGAGTCGGACCACAGGCCCGTCCTCGTCCGCCTCGCCTACCTGGGCCCGGGCGCCTAGCGCGGGGTCGGCGACGGACGCGTCGCCTCGGCCGTGCGAGCCGGTCGGCCGCTACTCGGCGCTGACGCGAGCCGGGACACCCCGGACGCGGTGACCAGGCGCCGGGAGGCGCCGCCGTCACGGCTGGGCGGCCCGCCGATGGCAGGTCGCCCAGCGCTCAGACCGGCCTGCGTCCCGTGAAGAGGTTGACGAGGATGACGATCAGGCCGATGACCAGCAGGACGTGGATGAAGCCGCCAAGGGTGTAGCTGGTAACCAGCCCCAGCAGCCACAACACCAACAGGATGATGCCGATGGTCACGAGCATGGGGGTGCGCCCCTTTCCCCGGCGTGGGGGCCGGAACCCTCGGAGCGCCGCCCGCGGCGCTCGTAACTAGAGGATAGGCGCGGGCATGAGAGTGACCCCAGGTCGCCATGAGGCCCCCGCACGCGGCGCGCTGGCCTTGACCGGCGTCAAGGACATCGGCCCGGGGACGACGATACGGTCGACGCCAGAGGGCGTACCTCGCCGGCACGGCACGCTCATGCGGCCGGCGGCGAGGCGCCGGACGGAGGTCGAGGAGAAGATGTCGAGCCATGACGCGGGGAGCACCAAGACGGTGCTGCGTGCCGAGGGCCTGTCGTGCCCCTCGTGCGTCGCGAAGATCGAGCAGCAGGTGGGCCGTCTCGCCGGGGTGAGCGCGGTGGCCGTCAGGTTCAACTCGGGCCGCATCGAGGTCGAGCACGACCCGCGGGTCGCCAGCGTCGACGAGCTGGTGCGGGCCGTGGCGCGCGCGGGCTACACCGCCCAGCCGTCGCCGTTCTGAGGCCGGGTCACCGGTGGACGCGGCCAGGGGCCTGAGGGCCGTGGACGCTGCGGGGCCGCTCGGCGCCGCGGACGCCGCGGTCCCGGCGGCCCGGGGCGACACGGCGCCGGCCCGTGGGCCGGCGACCGCCGCGTCGCCGCGTGGACCCCGGCTGCGCCTCCCCGCGCTGCCGCGGCGCTGGTGGCGGCCGGCCGGCGCCTCGCTGCTGTCGGCCGTCGGCTACGTCCTCACCCACGCCCAGCTGGGGGCGACGGCTGGCGCCGTCGGCTCCGGCCTGCTGCTGGCAGCGGCCGTGCTGGCCGGCTGGCCGATCGCCTTGCAGGCCGCCCGGGCCCTGGCGGTACGGGTCGTCGGCATCGACCTGCTCGTCACGGTCGCGGCGACGGGAGCCGCCCTCATCGGCGAGCTCTGGGAGGCCGCCGCCGTCACGACGCTGTTCGCGGTGGGCAAGGCCCTCGAGAGCGCGACCCTCGACCGCACGCGCGGCGCGCTGCGCGACCTCGTGGCGGCCGCGCCCGACGTCGCCGTCGTCGTCCGCGACGGCCGCCAGGTCGAGGTGCCCGCGCGCGAGGTCGCGCCGGGCGAGACCGTGGTCGTGCGTCACGGCGAGAAGGTGCCGGTCGACGGCGACGTCGTCGCTGGCTTCGGCGCCGTCGACGAGGCCTCGATCACGGGCGAGTCGGTGCCGGCCGAGAAGGCCGGCGGCGACCGCGTCTTCGCCGGCACGCTCGCCGTGTCGGGGCTGCTGCGCGTGCGGGCCACGGGGGTGGGCGCCGACACGACGCTGGCGCGCATCGTCCACCGCGTCGAGGAGGCCCAGGACGCGAAGGGCCGGACGCAGCGCTTCATGGACGCCTTCGGCCGCTGGTACACGCCGGCGGTCATCGGGTTGGCGGCGGTAGCGGCCGCGGTCACGCGGGACGTCGAGCTGGCGCTGACGCTCCTCGTGATCGGCTGCCCCGGCGCTCTGGTGATCTCGGTGCCCGTCTCGATCGTGGCCGGCATCGGGCGGGCCGCCCGCGACGGCGTGCTCGTCAAGGGCGGCGAGACCCTCGAGGCCCTGGCGCGCGTCGACGCCGTCGCCCTCGACAAGACCGGCACGCTCACGCGCGGGCGGCCGCGCGTGGTGGCCGTCGAGCCCCTGCCCGGCGTGAGCCCGGCCGACCTGCTCGGGTACGCGGCGCTCGCCGAGGCGGGCTCCAGCCACCCGCTGGCGCGCCCGGTGATCGAGGCCGCCGAGGAGGCCGGGGTCGGCCCCGGCGACGCCGCGGTCGAGGCCGAGACGGTGCCGGGCAAGGGCGTCGTCGCCAGGCTCGCGGGCACCGAGGTCGTCGTGGGCAGCGCCCGGTACGCGGCCGAGGTCGCCGCCGGCGCCGCCGGCATGGACCGCGCCGTGGCCGCGGCCGACGGGCTCGCCGCGGCAGGCCGGACGCCGCTCGTCGTGCTCGTCGACGGTCGTCCCCTGGGCGTGATCGGGGTCGCCGACGAGCCCCGCCACGGCGCCGCCGACGCTGTCGCCGAGCTGGAGCGCCTGGGCGTCGGCGAGGTGGCGATGCTCACCGGCGACGCCGAGCCGGTCGCCAGGGCCGTCGGCCGTCAGGTGGGCGTGAGGAGCGTGCACGCCGGGCTGCTGCCCGAGGACAAGCTGGCCCTGGTCCACTCCCTGCGCGAGCGGCGCCGCGGCGTGGCCATGGTCGGGGACGGCGTCAACGACGCCCCCGCCCTGGCCGTGGCAGACGTCGGCGTGGCCATGGGGGCCGCGGGCTCGGCCGTCGCGGTCGAGACCGCCGACGTGGCCCTGATGTCCGACGACCTGCGCAAGCTGCCGCACGCGATCCGCCTGGCGCGGCGCACGGCCGCGAACCTGCGCCAGAACGTCGCCTTCGCCGTGGCCACGGTCGTGCTCCTGCTCGCGGGCGTGATCGCGGGCGGCGTGACGATGTCGCTCGGCATGCTCGTCCACGAGGCCTCGGTGCTGCTCGTGGTGCTGAACGGGATGCGCCTGCTGCGGCCGCTGCGGCCCGCGCGGGTCGGGGCGGTCTAGGCTCCGGTCCCCTGCCGGGGCGACGCCAGACCAGGCAGCGTGGCCGCCGCCTGGTCGCGGCGGCCACGCCGTCCCGTCCCCTCGGCCGGCGCCCCGTTCCTACCCGCTCACCAGCTCCACGCCGGGGCGTAGGCGTTCGCGACGAGGAGCTGCGGATCGCCGCCGGCCACGTCAAGCACGTAGACGTCCGGGTCGATCAGGTCGCCCGAGAGCTCGTCGATCGCCGCCGCGTACTCGAACGCCACGCCGGTGCCGTCGCCCGACACGCTGAGGTCGCCGACGAACCCCTCCTCGAACGACGTCAGCGGGGTGACGTCGCCGCTCGCGAACTCGTAGCGGTAGACGTTCCCCCGGTACGGCGTCTCGAAGCCGTCGCCCTCCGTCACCGAGTAGACGAACCCCGAGCCGTCGGGCAGCCAGGCGATGCCCTTGACCACGTGGAACTGCGCGACGGGGACGATCGGGGCGCCCGCGGCCGCCGCCCCCTCCTCGACGAGGTAGATGCCCGGGAGCTCGAACGGGCCGCTCCCGAAGAACAGGACCTGGTCGGCCGTGGCGTCGGTGGGGCCGCGCGCGAGGTGGTCGACGAAGCCCGGCAGCTCGGCTCCCTCCGTCGTGAGCAGCGCCCCGTACGTCAGCGGGGCCGGGTACGGCGGCAGCTCGGCGAGGGTGTTGAAGGCGTAGACGACCGCGACCGTCTCGCCGTCGCCGTCCCACGCGGGCGAGCGCGCCTCCCAGGGCAGGTCGGGGTAGGACACCCCCGCCTCGGCGGTCGTCACCGCGCCGGAGGACGGCACGTCGACGCCCGTGCTCAGCAGGACCTCCCTGCCGTCGGCGACGATCGCGACCCCTACCTGCCAAGCGTCCGTGCCGGAGCCGGAGAGGAGGTCGGCGACCTGCGGGAACGTGACGACGTCGCTCGCGCGCGGCGCGAGGTTCAGGGGCTGCAGCGTGGCCGCGCCCTGGAAGTAGACGAAGCCGGAGAACGAGTCGAAGGTCAGGTTCTCCACCGGCACGTTCACGGTCGCCTGCGGGTAAGCGGCCAGCTCGGCGCACGCCGGCGCCTGGGTGACGCGCCCGTAGCCGCTGCCGTCGGCGCCGACCACGAACACGTCCGAGTGCAGCAGCGAGCACCAGTTCTCGTGCGTGCTGACGAAGGCCAGCCGCGTGGCGGCGGGGTTCCACTCGAGGCCCCAGGCCACGTAGACGCCTTCGGGGTCGTCGAGGCCGTGCGCCCAGAGCGCGCGGTCGCCGGTGCCGTCGGGCGCGACGAGGCGGATCTCGTCGCCGTCGCTCGTGACGTACGCGATCGTGTCGTGGAGAGGGTCCGGTTCGGCGGGCCCTTCCGGCCCCTTGGGCCCCTCGGGTCCCTTCGGCCCCTCGGGGCATCCCGGGGCGTCGGGGCATCCCGGCGGGTTCGGGCCGCCCGGAGCCTGCGCGCAGGCGACCAGGCAGACGAGCGCCAAGGCGACGACCGAGAGAAGCTTGCCCATGTTCCGCATGCGACCTCCTAGCTCGTGAGCTCGTGAGGAGGTCAAGTTAGCGGAGAGGCGTTAACGGGCCGCGAACGGCGCGGGGCGGGGACGCCCGGCTCAGGGCCGTCTCAAGGTTCTAAGGTCCGGGACCTGCGGCGTCTCACCCGGGCGGCCCAGACTGCGGCATGAACACGACGAACGGTGCGCGCACCGTCGACCTGTTCTGGACCGGCGGCTGGGTGTCGACGTTCCGCCTGCTGTCTGCGCTGCAGATGGAGGAGGTCCGCGTCCGGCCCCACTACGTCCTCGACCCGTCGAGCCCGCGCACGGAGCTGGAGATCGACGCGATGCAGCACGTGCGCCGCGCCGTTCAGTCGTGGCGGCCCGAGCTCGCCGAGCGGCTGCTGCCCACGGCCTCGACCAGCCTCGACGACCTCGCGGAGGACGACGTGGGGGCCGCGCGCTTCGAGCGGCTCAGCGCCCGCGCCGGCCTGGGGCGCCACTACGAGTGGGTGAGCCGCTACGCGCGCCATGCCGGGCTCGACGAGCTGGAGGTGGGGAGCCACCGCGGGGACCCGGCCGTGACGCTCCTGGGGGGCGAGCTGCGGCGGGTGCGGGAGCAGCCGTTCGCGACCTACCGCCTGGCCCCGGAGGCGAAGGACTCGGACCTGGGCATCTTCTCGCGGCTCACCTTCCCCCTGGCCGACCTGACCCGCGGCGACATGCGCCGCATCGCCCTCGAGCGCGGGTTCCTCGACACCCTCGACCTGACGTGGTTCTGCACGAGCCCGCGACGAGGCGCGCCGTGCGGCGTCTGCGACAAGTGCCACGCCGCGGTCGTCGACGGCTTCGGCCACATGCTGCCCGCGCACAGCCTCCGCCTGCACGACATCAAGTGGCTGACGCGCTGGCGGCCGTGGCAGAACGTCGTCGAGCGCGTGATGGGGTAGCGCGGCCCTGCCCGACGCCGCGGCTCGGGGCTCGTCGCCCCGGCGCCCTGGCCCGGGGCGAGGCGCCCGCGGGCAGCAGGCTCGGGGCGCGTCGGCCTCGTCCGGCTGGCTCGGGCTCGTCCGGCCGGCGGGGGGCGTGTCGCCCGCTGC
>DATGNP010000117.1:0-2648 GCA_035306665.1 Trueperaceae bacterium | reverse complement strand
CGCTGCTGCGGCCGTGGCCATCCCCACCGGGGCGCCCACCAAGGTGCTGCCGCAAGTGCCCACGGCCACGCCCGACCTGGGCGACCGCCCGGAAGAGCGCGTGCCCATGACCCGCCTGCGCGCGCGCATCGCCGAGCGCCTGCTGCAGTCGCAGGCCACCAACGCGATCCTGACCACCTTCAACGAAGTGAACATGGCCCCGGTCATGGAGCTGCGCAAGAAGTTCCAGGATGCGTTCACCAAGGAGCACGGCACCAAGCTGGGCTTCATGAGCTTCTTCGTCAAGGCCGCCGTGCACGCGCTCAAGAAGTACCCGGTGCTCAACGCCTCGGTGGACGGCAATGACATCGTCTACCACGGCTACTTCGACATCGGCATCGCGGTCAGCTCGCCGCGCGGGCTCGTGGTTCCCATCCTGCGCGATGCGGACCAGCAGTCGTTCGCGGAGATCGAGGCGCGCATCCGCGACTTCGGGCAGCGCGCCGGCGACGGCAAGCTCACCATCGAGGAGCTGACCGGCGGGACGTTCACCATCACCAACGGCGGCGTGTTCGGCTCGCTGCTCTCGACGCCGATCGTGAACCCCCCGCAGTCGGGCGTCCTCGGCATGCACGCGATCCAGGAGCGCCCCGTCGTGCGCGACGGTCAGGTGGTCGTGCGGCCCATGATGTACGTCGCGCTCACGTACGACCACCGCATCATCGACGGCCGCGAGGGCGTGACGTTCCTCAAGCGCGTCAAGGAGGCCGTCGAGAACCCCGCCCGCATGCTGCTGGAGGTCTGAGATGGCCGCCGAGGGGGCCAAGAGGCACGACGTCGTCATCGTCGGCGCCGGCCCGGGAGGGTACGTGGCCGCGGTCCGCGGCGCGCAGCTGGGCCTCGACGTCGCGCTAGTAGAGAAGGAGCCCGTGCTGGGAGGCACCTGCGTCCGCGTCGGCTGCATCCCGTCCAAGGCGCTGCTGGAGTCGAGCTTCCTCTACCAGGAGGCGCGGTCGGCGTTCGCCGCCCACGGGCTCAAGGCGCAGGTCGACCTCGACCTGGCCGCGATGCACGCCCGCCGCGAGAAGGTCGTCAAGCAGAACACCGACGGCGTCGCGTTCCTCATGAAGAAGAACGGCGTGACGGTCTACCGCGGCACCGGCAGGCTGGAGGCGGGGGGCCGCGTCGTCGTCGCGGGCGACGAGCCCGTGACCCTCGAGGCCGACCACGTCGTGCTCGCGACCGGCTCGGTCGTCGCGGACCTGCCCGGGGTCGCTGTCGACGGCGAGACCGTCGTCACCAGCACCGAGGCCCTGACCTTCGCGGAGGTACCGGAGCGCCTGGTCGTGATCGGCGCCGGCTACATCGGGCTCGAGCTCGGGTCGGTGTGGGCGCGTCTGGGTTCCAAGGTCACCGTCCTCGAGTACCTCGACCGCATACTGCCAGGCATGGACCTCGAGACCGCCAAGGAGGCGCAGAAGGCCCTCAGGCGCCAGGGGCTAGAGTTCAGGCTCGGCGCCAAGGTCACCGGCGTGGAGGTCGATGGCGGCGTCGCCGCGGTCCAGGTCGAGGGCGCCGACCCCGTCGAGGCCGACAAGGTCCTGGTGTGCGTCGGCCGCAAGCCGAACACCCGGGGGCTGGGGCTCGAGGAGCTGGGCGTGGAGCTCGACGAGCGCGGCCGCGTCAAGGTCGACGCCGGCTACGCCACGTCGGTGCCGGGGGTCCACGCGATCGGCGACCTGATCCCCGGCCCGATGCTCGCCCACAAGGCGTCCGAGGACGGCGTGGCGCTGATGGAGCTGATCGCCGGCGTCGGCTCAGGGAGCGTCGACCACTCCCTGGTCCCCGGCGTCGTCTACACCGAGCCCGAGGTCGCCACCGTCGGCGCCACCGAGGAGCAGCTCGCCGAGCGGGGCGTGCCGTACCGCAAGGGCGTGTTCCCGTTCAGCGCCAACGGTCGCGCCCGCGCCCTGGGCCACACCGACGGCCGCGTGAAGGTCCTCGCTCACGCCGAGACCGACAGGGTCCTGGGCGTCCACGCGATCGGGCCGCGCGCCGGTGAGCTGATCGCCGAGGCCGTGATCGCCATGACGTTCCACGCCTCGGCCGAGGACCTGGGCCGCACCATCTTCGCGCACCCGACGCTCTCCGAGGCCGTCAAGGAGGCCGCGCTGGCCGTCGACGGGAGGGCCATCCACTCGTGAGGGCCGGGGCGCGCGGCGACGGGAGCAGGGTGGCGGCGCGGTGAGCGCGCTGGCCGCCCAGGCCGAGAGCGTGACGGGCGAGGGCCTCGCCACTCGCGACGAGGCGCTGCGCCGGGTGGCCGACAAGGTGCTCGCGGGCGGGCGCCTCGACCTGGAGGACGGGCTGGTGCTCTACCGCACCCGCGACGTCCCCGCCCTGATGCGCCTCGCCGACCACGTCAGGCGCGAGAAGGTCGGCGACAAGGCCTACTACGTCCACTCGCTCAGGCTGTCGCAGACGAACGTCTGCTACGTCGGCTGCACGTTCTGCGGCTTCCAGCGGCGCTTCGGCGAGGAGGGCGTGTGGGACTACGACCTCGAGCAGGTGTGGGAGTTCGTCGACAGGTACTACCACCCCGACCTCACCGAGATCCACATATCCTCGGGCCACCACCCGAAGCGCGAGTGGCAGTACTACCTCGACCT
>DATGNP010000116.1:0-16602 GCA_035306665.1 Trueperaceae bacterium | reverse complement strand
CGCCATGGACGCGATCGAGGTGGACCCCGACGGCCGCGCGGCGACGGCCCAGGCCGGCGTGACGACCGGCGAGTACACGCGCCGCGTAGGCGAGCGGGGCCTCGCCACCACCTTCGGGGACACTCCCACCGTGGGGGTCGTGGGCCTGACCCTCGGCGGCGGCCTCGGCTTCCTCAGCCGCGCCCACGGCCTGACCGTCGACAACCTCCTGGGGGCGGAGGTCGTCACAGCCGGCGGCGAGGTCGTCTGGGCCGACGCCGAGTCGCACCCCGACCTGTTCTGGGCGCTGCGCGGAGGGGGCGGGGGCCTCGGCGTCGTGACGCGGCTGCGCTTCGCGCTGCGCGAGGTGCCGAGCGTGTACGGCGGGTTCCTGATGCTGCCCGGCACGCCGGAGACGGTGCACGGGGTGGTGCAGGCGGCGCTCGACGCGCCCGACGAGCTCACCGTGATCGTGCAGACGATGCGCGCGCCGCCGCTGCCGTCCTTCCCCCCGGAGCTCCACGGCCAGCCGATCGTGGCCGTGCGCGGCGCCTACCTCGGCGACGCGGACGCGGGCGCGGCGGCGTTCGCGCCCATGCGCGCGCTCGGCACGCCGCTCCTCGACGCCCTGCAGCCGATGCCCTACGCGGCCATGCTCGACGAGCCGCCCGGCCCGCCCATGAAGATCCGCTTCACCACGGCGTTCCGCGACGGCTGGGACCTCGCGGCCGCCGAGCGGGTGGTGGCGCTGGCGACGGCTCCGGCGCGCGGCCTGCGCGGCGTGCAGCTCCGGCCTCTGGGCGGCGCGATCGCGCGCGTGGCCGCCGACGCGACCGCGTTCCCCCACAGGCAGCGGCGCCTGTTCGTGGGCGCCATGGCCGGCCCCGCCGGCGACGAAGACCTGCCGGCCGCCCTGGACTGGCTAGGCGAGGCGCGCTCCGCCCTGGGGGAAGGCGCGGCGGCGTTCTTCAGCTTCCTCGATGCCGGCGGCGCCGGGCTCCGCGACGCCTACCCCGGCGGCACGTGGGAACGGCTGCAGGCGGTCAAGCGCGCCTACGACCCGCACGGCGCGTTCGGCCCCCACCGCGGGGCCCCGCCGGCCTGAGGGCGGCGAGGGGGCGACCGTACCGCCCGCCGCCCGCGGCCGCCGCCGCGCCCCCTGACGCCGCGGGCCCGGCCCGGCGAGGGCGCGCCCCGGCCGCACGCGGTCCCCACGAGGCCGGCCGCTGCCTTTGCAGGCAGCGGCCGGCCGTTCCCGCGCCCGGGCGGGAGCTCAGAGGTCGAGCATCAGCTCCTCGGGCGTCTCCAGCAGCTGGATCAGGCGGCTCGTGAACGACGCCGCCACCGCGCCGTCGAGCACGCGGTGGTCGAAGGACAGGCTCAGGTAGACCATCCAGCGCGCCGCGATCGTGTCGTCGGGCAGCACTACGGGCCGCTTCTTGATCGAGTGCAGGCCGAGGATCGCGGCCTCGGGCACGTTGATGATCGGGAACGAGAACAGGCCGCCGAGGCTGCCGATGTTCGTGATCGAGAAGGTGCCGCCCCTGACGTCGTCGGGCGCGAGCTTGCCGGCGCGCGCCGCCTCGGCGAGGCGCTGGACCTCGGCCGCGACCTCGACGATGCTGAGCCGGTCGACGTCCTTCACGACCGGCACGACGAGGCCGTCGTCGACGGCCACCGCCATGCCGAGGTTGTAGTAGCGCTTGACGACGATCTCGCCCTTCTCCTCGTCGAGGCTGGTGTTCAGGGCGGGGTACTCCTTCAGCGCCGCCACGACGGCCTTCATCACGAACGGCAGGTACGAGAGCCGCACGCCGCGGCGCTCTGCGGCGGGCTTCAGGCGCTCGCGCATCGCCACCAGGCCGGAGACGTCGGCCTCGTCGACGTGGAGCGTGCGCACCGTCTGCAGGTGCGAGGCCGTCATCTGCTGGGCGATCACGCGCCTCAGGCCGCGCACCGGGACGCGCTCCTCGCGGGCGGCGTGGTCGACCGGCGCGACGCGCGCGCCGGGGACGGCCGCGGCCGCGGCGTGCGCGCGCACGTCCTCGACCCGCACGCGTCCGTGCGGCCCGCTGCCGGCGACGCTCTCGATGTCGATCCCGAGCTCGCGCGCCAGCTTCCTCGCGGCGGGCACGGCCAGCACCCGGCCGTAGGGGCCCTTCACGGGGCCGCCGTCGGGCCCGGCGGTCGGCGGGGCAGGCGGCCGCGCGGGCGCGGGCGGCCGGGCGGCCACGGCGGCGGGCGCGGCGGCCGCGGGCCGCTGGAACGCCACGCGGTGCACGGCCTCGTCGCGCCCGGCGTCGCCGGGCTTGAACAGGCTCAGCTCCTCGCCGCGGTCGTCGGCGGCGGGCGCGCCGGCCTCGACGATCGAGCGCTCCTCGTCGCCGTGCCCGGGCGCCGGGGCCTGGGCGGGCGGCGCGGAGGGCGCGCCGGCGCCGGCGGCGGCCCCCGGCTCCTCGATGAGCGCGATGGCCTGGTGGACCTTCACGACGTCGCCCTCGGCCGCCAGGTGCTTCGTCAACACGCCGGCGAAGGGGCTGGGCAGCTCGACGGTGACCTTGTCCGTCATGACCTCGACGACGGGCTGGTCCTGGGCGACCTCGCCGCCCTCCGGCACCAGCCACTTGACGATCTCGCCCTCGACGACGGACTCGGCCAGCTCGGGCAGCAAGAGCTCACGCGGCACTGTCAGCCACTCCTCCTCGGGCTCAGTAGGTGAGCACGCGCTCGACGGCGCGCAGGATGCGGTTGGGGCTCGGCAGGTACTCGCGGTCCTGCGCGTACGGGTAGGGCGTGTCGAAGCCGGTCACGCGCAGCGGCGGCGCCAGGAGGCTGTCCATGACCTCCTCGACGATCGTCGCCGACACCTCGGCCATGAAGCCGGCGGTGCGCGGCGACTCGCTCACGAGCACGACGCGGCCCACGCGCGCGGCCGCCGCGAGCACCGCGTCCTCGTCCCACGGCTGCAGCGAGCGCAGGTCGAGGACGTGCGGCCGGATGCCCTGCTCCTGCAGCGCGTCGGCGGCCTTCAGGGTCTCGGCCATGCTGCCGCCGTAGCTGACGAGCACGACGTCGTCGCCCTCGCGCCTGACGGCCGCCTCGCCGATGGCGACGACGTGGTCCCCCTCGGGGACCTCCTCCTTCACGGCGCGGTAGAGCCGCTTCGGCTCCATCACGACGACGGGGTCGTCGTCGCGGATCGCGGCGCGCAGCAGGCCGGCGGAGTCGGCAGGGGTGGACGGGTAGACGACCTTGAGCCCGGCGGTGTGCACGAAGTGCGCGTCGGGGTTCTGCGAGTGGTGGTGCCCGCCGCGCACCCCCCCGCCGGACGGCATGCGCACGACGAGAGGGGCCGCGAAGGCGCCGCCGGAGCGGTAGCGGACCTTCGCCACCTGCGACACGAGCTGGTCGAACCCGGGGAACACGTAGTCGGCGAACTGGATCTCGGCGACGGGCCTGATGCCGTAGACGGCCATGCCGAGCGCGGCGCCGATGATCGCGGCCTCGGACAGCGGCGAGTCGATGACCCTGTCGGGGCCGTACTTGTCGAAGAGCTTGTCGGTCGCGAGGAACACCCCGCCGCGCTTGCCGACGTCCTCGCCGATGACCACGACGCGCTCGTCGCGCGCCATCTCGCTGTCGAGGGTGGTGGCGATGGCTTGGGCCATCGTCTGGACGCTCATCCTCTTCCTGCCTCCCGGCCGGGCTCCCTCACCCCAGGAGCTCCCGGCGCTGGCGCACGAGGCGCGCGGGGACCTCGGCGTAGACGTCGTCGAACATCCACTCGACCGGCGCGGGGCCCGCCGCCTCGGCCCGCGTGATCGCGTCCTGGAGCTGGGTGCCGAGCTCGGCGCGCGCCTGCTCCTCGGCCGCGTCGTCCCACAGGTCGCGGCGCTCGAGGAAGCGGCGGTAGCGCGCCAGCGGGTCGCGGCGACGCCACGCCTCTACCTCCTCGCGCGGACGGTAGCGGGCGTCGTCGTCGGCCGAGGAGTGGCCGCCGTAGCGGTAGACGACGAACTCGATGAGCGACGGACCGACGCCCTCGCGGGCGCGCTCGACGGCGTCGCGGGCCACGAAGTAGGAGGCCAGCACGTCCATGCCGTCGACGAGGTACCCGGGCATGCCGTACGACTGGGCCTTCACGGCGATGTTGTCGGAGCCGGTCTGCTTCTTGAAGTCGACGCTGATGGCGTAGCCGTTGTTCTCGCAGGCGAAGACGATGGGCGCCCCCTGGGCCCCGGCGAGGTTCACGCCGGCGTGCCAGTCGCCCTCCGACGTCGCGCCGTCGCCGAACGTGCACAGCACGACCTCGGAGCGGCCGGAGAGCTTCATGGCCAGCGCGGTGCCCACGGCGGGCGGCACGTGCGAGGCGATCGGCGAGGCGACGGTGAAGACGTTCAGCTCGCGCGAGCCGGGGTGGTACGGCATCTGCCGGGCCTTCGCGGGGTCGGCCCTGGTGCCCATCACCTGCCCGACGAACTCGATCAGGGGCATGCCGAGCGCGGTGAGGAGCGCGACGTCGCGGTAGTAGGGGTAGAGCCAGTCGTGGCCGCGACGCAGAGCGTGCGCCATGCCCACCTGGGCGGCCTCGTGGCCCGCGCTGGGCGCGACGAAGCTCGTCTTGCCCTGACGTTGAAGGCGGCTCATCCGTTCGTCGATGAGCCGCCCCAAGAGCATGTCGAGGTAGAAGCCGCGTAGCTTCTCGGGCTCCAGGTCGAGCTCGAAAGGCCCCACCCACTCGCCCCCGTCGCCGATCAGCCGGATCGGCTCCTGCGTGAAGGGCTCGAAGGCCTGCCCTTGAAGGATCATGCGTCGCTCCCAACTGGCCTGGGCGCCATGGGCGCCACGGGCCGTGTCACGGCGAAGGCGACGAACCGGCAGCCGAACGCCGCCCGGTCGCGGACGGACAGTAACCGGACGATACCACCGGCCGTAGTGGCGGCTCCGTAACGGAGCCGCCATCTGGGGGCACTGCGGGCGCCCCGAAAAGCGGCTTATCCTCACTTTCGTGGAGACCGCTCGTCGTCCGTCCGTGCTGCCGGCGCTGCCGCGCCGGCTCGCGCGGTGGGTCGGCGGCCTGCCGCCCGTCGCGCTCATCGGCCTGACCCTCGCCGTCTGCCTCGGACTGGCGGCCGTGGCCCGGCTCCTGGGCAGCTCGGCGTGGCTGTGGGCCCTGCTGGCGGGAGGCGCCTTCCTCGTCGCGTACGGACGCTACGGCTCGCGGCCGGTGCTGCTGCTCGGAGCGGCGCTCACGGGCTCGGGCGTGGGGATCCTGCTCGAGGCCGTCGCGGGCTGGGACGGCGCCTACCTCATGAGCGTGGGAGCGGCGCTGGGCATGGCCGACGCCCTCGACCCCACGCCGGCGCACCTGCCGCTCGTCGTGGGCGGCGCGCTGGGGGTGATCGGCCTGGCCGTGGGGCTCGCGGCCGCCGACCTCGTCACGGCCATGCTCCTCGGCGGCCTGGCGGCGGCCGCCGTGGCGCTGTTCGCCCCGCGGCCGGGGAAGCGAGCCTGAGCGCCGGCCGCGGCTGTGCCCGCCCCCGCCACGCCGCGACCCGGCGCCGCCCTGCCCGTCCCTTAGACTGCCAGGGCGCCCTTCCGCGCGCTCCGACTGCCAGGAAGAGAGGCACGATGGAACAGACGATCAACCGCGGGTTGGACGGCGTCAACATCGACGTCAGCTCGATCTGCTTCATAGACGGCGCCAAGGGCGAGCTGATCTACCGCGGCTACGACATCAGGGAGCTGGCGAACAAGGCGAGCTACGAGGAGGTCGTCCACCTCCTGTGGGAGGGCGAGCTGCCCACCCGGTCCCAGCTCGAGGCGTTCCGGGCCGAGCTGAGGCGGGCCTTCGAGGTGCCCGCCGCCGTGACGGACCTGCTCCGCACGCTGCCGCGCGACGTCAGCCCCATGCACGCCCTCAGGTCGGCCGTGTCGCTGCTCGGCGCCCTCGACGAGACGGCCGACGGCGTCGACCTCGACAACGTCAAGCGCATCGGCCGGCTGCTGCTGGCGCAGTTCCCGACGATCGTCGCCGGGATCCAGCGCGCCAGGCAGGGCCTGGAGCCGGTCGCACCCCACCCCGACCTGGGCGTGGCCGGCAACTTCCTCTACATGCTCACCGGCGAGGAGCCCACGGAGGCCGCGACGAACGTGATGGACGTCGCCCTCGTCCTCCACGCCGAGCACGGCTCGAACGCCAGCACCTTCGTCGCCCGCGCCACCGCCAGCACCCTCACCGACGTCTACAGCGCGATCACGGCCGCCACCGGCGCGCTCAAGGGCCCGCTGCACGGCGGTGCCAACGAGGCCGTGATGGAGGCCCTCGAGGAGATCGGGAGCGTCGAGGGCGTCGAGGCGTACGTCCAGGGCGTCCTGTCGCGGCCCGGCGGCCGCGTGATGGGCTTCGGGCACCGCGTCTACCGGGTCCTCGACCCGCGCGCCCAGGTCCTCAAGGAGGTCAGCCGCAGGCTGGCCGAGGAGTCGGGCGACAGCAAGTGGTTCGAGATGAGCCTGGAGATGGAGCGCGTGATGGAGCGCGAGATGGAGAAGCGCGGCAAGCAGGTCAGGCCGAACGTCGACTTCTTCAGCGCCTCCGTCTACCGCATGCTGGGCTTCCCCGCCGACATGTACACGCCCATCTTCGCGGTCGCGCGCATCGCCGGCTGGATGGCGCACCTCTACGAGCAGTACGCCGACAACCGCCTCATGCGCCCGCGCCTGGTCTACGAGGGCCCGCGCGACAAGCGCTTCGTGCCCATCGACCAGCGGGGCTAGCCTCGACGTGGCGGTCGGGGTCGGGGCGGGGCGCTGCGGCTGCCCGGCCCGCGCGCCGCGGGGCTACCCCGCGGCGACGGCCCTGACCTCGAGGCCCGCTACGAACGCGCGCAGCCACTCGCCGTAGCGCTCGGGCCCGTAGACGTTCCACGCCTCGACGTGCTCCACGCCCTCGAGGCGGTGGTACGTGACCGGGACGCGCAGGGCGCCCACGAAGGCGTCCACCGAGGCGACGGGCACGGTCGAGTCCGCGGTGCCCGCCACGACCATCACGGGCACCTGCACGCGGTCGGCGCTGCGCGCCTGGACCAGGGCGCCGAAGTCGGCGCCGGTGCGCCAGCCGGCCACGCCCAGAGCCAGGCGGGTGAGGGCGGCCGGCGCGGGCAGGCCCGACCTCTCGGCGCCGAGCTCTACCGTCGCGTAGGGGTCGACGAGCGGCGAGTCGAGGACGACCCCGATGACCTCGGGCGCGTCGCCCGGCCAGCGCTTCAGCGCCTCGAGCGCGACCGCGCCGCCCATCGAGATCCCGAACAGCACGACCCTGTCGACGCCCCGCGCAGCCAGCTCGCGCGCCCCCACGATCGCGTCCTGCCACTCGCTGGCGCCGTAGTGGTAGAGGCCGTCCGGGCTCGCCGCCGAGGCGTCGTGGTTGCGGTACGACTGCGCCAGCACGTGCATGCCGAGGGCATGGAACAGCGGCACGAACCGCAGGGTCTCGCTCAGCTGCCCGCGGCGCCGACCGTGCAGCATCAGCACGCCGGTACGGCTCCGGGCGTCCGCCTCCGCGGGCGGCACGTACCAGGCCGCCACGCCTCCGACGGGGCCGCTGAGCGTCAGCCGCTCGAACGCCAGGCCGAGGTCCCTCTCGGGGTCGCGGCGGTAGACGAAGTTGTCGACGCGCGCCGGCGTGCCGGCGGCGGGCAGCGTCCCCTCGACCACCGTGACGGCGCGCGTGACCTGGCCCGACCCGCTCGCGAGCTCCTCGCCGAGGAGCCCGTAGCCGCCGTCCCAGAGCAGGGCGTAGGTGCCCTCGACGTCGACGTCGGCGTGCTGATCGGGGTTCGGGACGCGCGGCAGCGTGACGGACGCGGGCGGGCCCGGGTCGGACGCGATCACCTCGAACTCCGGCATCAGCGAGTACGGCGCCGGCACGATCACGCGGCTCGAGAACACCCAGCCGAGGGCCAGTAGCGCCAGGCCCGCCAGCACCAGCGCGACGACGGCGAACAGGATCACCCTGGTCACCAGCCCACCCGCCCGAACGTGTCCGCCCGGTCGGGGCTCGTCGAGAACATCACGACGGGCGTCCGCGTGACCTCCTCGATGAGGGCGAGGTACTCGTGCACCTCCGGCGGCAGCGCCTCGCGCGTGCCGAGCCCGTGCAGGTCGCCCCAGCCCGGCAGCTCGCGGTAGACGGGGGCGCCGTCCGCGTCGTACGCGACGCACACCCTCACGGCCTCGAGGCCGGCGAGCACGTCGAGCTTGGTGAGGACGAGGCCGTCGAAGCCGTTGATCTCGCACGCGTACCGCAGCTGCGCCAGGTCGAGCCAGCCGACGCGGCGCGGCCGGCCCGTCGTGGTGCCGTACTCGTCGCCCTGCTTCTCGCCGCTGCCCCGCAGCCGCAGCGCCAGCGCCTCGTCGTGGATCTCGGTCGGGAACGGGCCGTGGCCGACGCGCGTAGTGAACGCCTTGACCACCCCGTAGACCTCGTCGAGCGCCTTGTGGCTCACGCCGGCGCCCACGACGATGCCGCCCACCGTGGGATGGCTGCTCGTGACGTAGGGGTAGGTGCCGTACGTGAGGTCGAGCATCGTGCCCTGGCCGCCCTCGAACAGGACCCGCCGGCCCTGGCTCAGCGCCTCGCGCACGAGCGCGCCGGTGTCGCGCACCAGCGGCACGACCCTGTGCCTCACGGTCTCGAGCTCGGCCAGCGCCGCGTCGACGCTCGTCCACCCCACCCGCGCCGTCGAGTTCGGCTTCGCCTCCAGCAGACGCGCCAGGCGCTCACGCAGGACCGCCTCGTCGACGAGGTCCCCGGCGCGCAGGCCGACGCGGCGCGCCTTGTCGGAGTAAGCGGGCCCGATGCCGCGGCCGGTCGTGCCGACGAACCCGCCCCCCTCGTCGTTCTTCCTGTGGTGCGGCAGCACCAGGTGCGCCTCGTGCGAGACCCAGACCCGGCCCGGGTCGCGGCGCGCCGCGAGCTCGTCGAGCTCGGCCACGAACGCCCACGGGTCGACGACCATGCCGCCGCCGAGGACCGAGACGGGCCGGTCGTGCAGCGTGCCGCAAGGCAGGTGGTGGAGCTTGTAGACCTCGCCGCCCACCACCACCGTGTGCCCGGCGTTCGCGCCGCCGGAGTACCTGACGACGACGTCGGCGTCGTGGGCGAGGGCGTCGACGACCTTGCCCTTGCCCTCGTCGCCCCACTGCGCGCCGATGATGGCGATGCCCGGCACCTTGCCTCCTCGCGCCGCGCGGCGCGCGGCCGCCCGGCGGCCGTTCTCGGGCGTAACCCTCGCCCCTCGCGCCGGGCGAGGCCAGAGTAACCTTAGCGCCATGACGACGCCCGCCGACGCCCGGCCCACCGTCCTGCTCTCCACCTCGACCGTCCCGCGCACGACGTCGCTGAGGCGCGACGACGCCATGACCGGCCGCAACTACTCGCTCGCGGTCGCGCGGGCCGGCGGGCTGCCGCTGATGGTCGCGAACCTGGACCCGGCTCTGGCCGCGGCGTACGCCCGCGGCGCCGACGCACTGCTCCTCACCGGCGGGGGCGACCTCGACCCCGAGCTGTTCGGCGAGGCGCCAGACCGCGACCTCGGCTCGGTAGACCCCGAGCGCGACGCGTTCGAGCTCGCCCTCTACGCCGCGTTCCGCGAGGCCGGCAAGCCGGTTCTGGGCGTCTGCCGCGGCTGCCAGGTGATCAACGTCGCGCACGGGGGCAAGCTCCACCAGCACCTGCCCAGCGTCGACGGCACGCACCAGCACGACCAGCGCGATCTTCGCGGCTTCCCCGCGCACCCCGTCGAGCTCGAGCCCGGCAGCCGCCTGGCCGCCGCCTACGGCGCCACCCGCGTACGGACGAACACCTACCACCACCAGGCGATCGCGACCGTCGGCGCCGGCCTGCGGGCCGTGGGCCACGCGGGCGACGGCGTCGTCGAGGCCGTCGAGTCCGAGTCGGGCCCGCTCGTCGTGGGCGTGCAGTGGCACCCGGAGATGATGTTCGAGCGCTTCGCCGAGCACCTGGCGCCCTTCGAGGTGCTGGTGCGGGCCGCGGCGCCGCAGCCGGTGGGGTGATGCCCCGGGCGCGCGACGCCGCCCTAGGCGGGGCCGGTCGCGCGCAGGACGGGCGGCGGCCCGGGGCGGCGGCGGCGCGACTCCCGGACCCCGTTGACGTGACCGACAGCTCTGATAGACTTCCGCGCATGTCGCCAGCGTGCCGAGGAGGTGGTGCCGTGGAAGACGGCTATGGCTACTTCCGCTTGACCGCCACCCCTGCGCCCGCCGGCCCACCTCGCTGACAGACAGGACGGACCCGGGCGCGCCACCCGCGGGGCCAGCCGGGCCCCGCACCTGAGCAGACAGCGCGAGAGAAGGTCCCATGGTCATCGTCATGCGCAAGGACGCCGACGCGGCGTCCGTCGAGAAGGTCCTCGGCGAGGTCAAGAGCCTCGGCTTCACCCCCCACGTCAGCGAGGGCGAGTCCCGCACGCTGATCGGCGCGATCGGCCCCGCCCCCACGGAGGAGCTCAGGGAGCACCTCTCCGGGCTCGCGGGCGTCGAGACCGTCGTCCGCATCACCAAGCCGTTCAAGCTCGCCTCGCGCGAGTTCAGGCACGACGACTCGTTCGTGATGATCGGCGGCGTGAAGACCGGCAACGGCCGCTTCGTCGTGGCGGCCGGCCCCTGCGGGGTCGAGAGCCGCGAGCAGACGCTGGAGGCCGCCGCGATCGTCAGGGGCTCCGGCGGGCAGGTGCTGCGGGGCGGCGCGTACAAGCCCCGCACCAGCCCGTACGCCTTCCAGGGCCTGGGCGAGCGGGGTCTGGAGATCCTCGCCGAGGCGCGGGAGGCGACCGGGCTGCCGATCGTCACCGAGGTCACGACGCCCGAGCTGGTCGCGAAGGTCGCCGCCGTCGCCGACATGCTCCAGGTCGGCGCGAGGAACACGCAGAACTTCGCGCTGCTCGCCGAGGTCGGGCGCTCGGGCAAGCCCGTGCTGTTCAAGCGCGGGATGTCGACGTCGGTGACCGAGTTCCTGCAGGCCGCCGAGTACATCCTCAGCCAGGGCAACCCCAACGTCGTCCTGTGCGAGCGGGGCATAAGGACGTTCGAGACGGCCACGCGGTTCACGCTCGACGTCGGCGCCGTCCCGGTGCTCAAGGAGCTGACCCACCTGCCGGTGTGGGTCGACCCCAGCCACGCCGCCGGCAGGCGCTCGCTCGTGACGTCGCTGGCGCTCGCCGGCGCGGCCGCCGGCGCCGACGGGATCATCGTCGAGGTGCATCCCAGGCCCGAGGAGGCGAGGTCCGACGCCGCGCAGCAGCTCGACGCGGACGAGTTCGGCGCGCTGATGGCCCGCTTGGGGCCCGTGGTGCAGGCGCTGGGGAAGTCGCTCTGACGATGCCCCCGCTGGGCACGGTCGCCGTCGCCGGCGTCGGCCTGATCGGCGGCTCGGTGGCCCTGGGCGTGCGCGAGCGCGCGCTCGCCGAGCGCGTCGTCGGCTTCGACCACGACGCCACGGCCCTCGACGCCGCCCTGGGGCTCGGCGCCGTCGACGAGGCCCGGCTCGAGCCGGGACCGTGGCTGGCGACCGTCGACATGCTCGTGCTGGCCGCGCCCACGCAGGCGCTGCCCGGGCTGGCGGCGGCGCTCCTCCCCCACCTGAGCGCCGGCGCCGTCGTCACCGACGTCGGCAGCGTGAAGCGGCCCGTCGTCGAGGCTTTGGCGCGCGTGCCGTGGGCCGGCGGCCCCGGCAGGTTCGTGGGCGGGCACCCGATGGCCGGCAGCGAGCGCGCCGGCGTCGTCAACGCCGACCCCTCGCTGCTCGAGAACGCCGTCTGGGTGCTGACCCCGGACGGCGCCACGTCGCCGGAGGCGCTCGCCGCCGTGCGCGGGCTCGTCGCGGGGCTCGGCGCCAGGCCGATCGAGACGTCCCCCGAGAAGCACGACGAGCTCGTGGCCACCGTGAGCCACCTCCCCTACCTCGCGGCCGTGGCCCTGACGTCGCTGCTCGACGAGGGCGAGGACCGGGGCCTCAAGGCCCTGCTCGCGGCGGGCGGCTTCCGCGACCTGACGCGTGTCGCCAGCGGCGACCCGCGCATGAGCCGTGACATGGTCGTCGACAACGCGGGACCGGTGCGCGCGGCGCTGCGCGCGTTCCGCCGGGCGCTCGACGGCCTCGAGGCCGTGCTGGACGACCCCGAGGCGCTGCTCGCGCGGGCCACCGCCGCCAAGCGCGCCCGCGACGCCGTGCCGGTCGTGAAGCGCGGGCTGCTGGCGTCGCGCTGGGAGCTCGTCGTGGCCGTCCTCGACCGCCCCGGCGAGTTCGCGCGCATCACCGCCGCGCTGGCCGAGGCGAACGTCAACATCAAGGACATCGAGGTGCTGAGCGTGCGCGAGTCCGGCGGCGCCGTCAGGCTGGCGTTCGAGGACGCCGCGGCGCAGGAGGCGGGCAGGCGGGCGCTCGAGGCGATGGGCTACCGGGTGCGCGGCCGCAACGGCGGGTAGCCGTCCGCGGCGCCGCCGCGACCGCGACAGCGCCGCTTATCCTCGCGCCGTGACCTCGCCGCGCGACGAGCTGTTCGACCTGGCGGTGAACCGGGCCGCGGAGTACGCCGCGCGCCTCGGCCTGCCCCCGGGCGACCCGGGGCGGACCCGGCAGGGGCTCGAGGTCTGGTACCTCAAGACGCGCTTCGCCTACCGGGTCCCCCTGGCGGACGTGGTCGCCGCCGTCGCCGCGCGGCCCGCCGCGGCCGGGGCCGTGTGGTCGGGCGGGCCCGGTGGGACGTGGCGCCACCCGGGCGACGGCGAGCCGGACACCTAGGAGGCCCCGCGCCGTCCACGCCCGTCGGGCCGTCCTCCCCACAGGGCCGGGACCGCCGGCGGCGTCGAGCGCGGGGCCTCCCGAGCGGCCGCGCGCGTGCGACGATGAGGCCATGAGCAGGAAGGCCAGGCGCAGGCCGCAGCGCCGGCCCTCGCCCGAGCGGCTGCGCGAGCTGGAGGAGAGGGCCTGCAAGGGGAAGACGCGCTACCGCGACGCGCGCGAGGCGCTGGCGGCGCAGGAGCGCGTGCGACTGGAGTACGGCCACGACAAGGGCGTCTACCGGTGCGACTTCTGCGGCGGCTGGCACCTCGGCGGCCGCCCACTAGAGCTCTGAGCCTTCGAGGGGCAGCCGGCCGGGCCTCTTGGGTCTCAGACGCCGCGGCTGAACGCGGCGAGCGTCCACAGGTGCTTGTCAGGCCTGTAGCGCACCTCGGCGTAGCCCAGGTCCCCGAACGCGAAGGCCACGCCTTGGTCGCGCGGTCCGGTGGGCGCGCCCGTTACCACGCGCATGGCGGCGTTGAGGATGCCGCCGTGCGCGACGACGAGCGTGCTGCCCGCCCCGCCCCGCACCAGGTCGGAGAGCCCGGCGGCCGCTCGGGACGTGACCTCCCACTCGCTCTCGCCGGTGACCCCGTGCGGCAGGAACGGGTGCACGAAGGCCGGCCTCGGGTAGCGCTTCTCCGCCTCGTCGAAGGGCAGCGCGGCGAGCAGGCCGTTGTCGCGCTCGCGCCACTCGTCCGCCGTCTCGACGGTGAGCCCGAGGACGTCGGCGACGATCTCGGCGGTCTCGCGCGCCCGCTTGAGCGGTGAGGCCACGACGCGGTCGAAGGTCACGCCGCCCTCCCGCCACTCGGCGGCACGCCGGCGAGCCTGGTCGCGCCCCACGCCGGTGAGCGGCGAGTCGTAGCTTCCCTCGTGGACCCCCTCGTCGTCGGCCCGCGAGCGGCCGTGGCGCAGCAGGACGAGCCTCAGCGTCGACATGCTCACTGACTAACACGGGCGCCGCGACGGCGCTACCATCCGTTGATGCTGAGGACCGCGGCGGGACGAACCGAGCTGGTCGACGGCCACGGCCGCGTGGTCAACGACCTGCGCGTCTCGGTCACGCCGCGCTGCAACCTCAGGTGCACCTACTGCGACCCCATGGGGCTCGGCCACGACGAGCCGTCTGGCACCCTCACGACCGAGGCCTTCGCCGTCGTGCTCGAGGCCGCCTCGCGCCTCGGGATGCGCAGCGTCAGGTTCACCGGCGGCGAGCCGCTGCTGCGCAAGGACCTGCCCGAGCTCGTGCGGCTGGCCACGAGCCTGCCCGGCGTCGAGGACGTGGCCGTCACGACGAACGCGACGGCCCTGGCGCAGCGGCTGCCCGCGCTGCTCGCGGCGGGCTTGCGGCGCGTGAACGTCTCGCTCGACGCCGTCGACCCGGAGGTGTTCGCGATCGCCACGGGCGGGGGCGACGTCAGGCAGGTCTGGCGCGGCATCCACGCGGCCGAGGCGGCGGGCCTCACGCCGGTGAAGCTGAACGCGGTCGTCGTGCGCGGCGTGAACGACTCGCAGGTCGTGCCGCTGGCGGCGCTGACGGAGGCCAAGCCGTTCCACGTGCGCTTCATCGAGTACATGCACCTCGACAACGCCGCCCCCGGGACGTACGGCGCGCGCTTCGTGCCGGGCAGCGAGGTCCGGGCGACGGTCGAGGCGGCCTTCGGGCCCCTCGAGCCCGTGGCGACGGACCCGAGCGCGCCCGCCCGGCTGTTCGCCGTGCCCGGCTGGGCGGGGCGGATCGGGTTCATCAACCCGGTGTCGGAGCCGTTCTGCGGTGCCTGCAGCCGCATGCGCGTCACCGCCGACGGCCGGCTGCGCCCCTGCCTGCTCAACGACCGCGAGCTCGACCTGCTGCCGGCGCTGACCGCCGCCGACCCGCTGGCGGCGGTGACGGACGTGTTCCTCGTCGCCGCGCACCGCAAGGTCGCGTCGGGGATCACGGCGCCTACCGTGCGGCCGCGGACGATGGTGGCCATCGGCGGCTGAGCCTGCGTGCCGGTCGGGCGGCTGGCGGAGGGCGCGAAGCCTAGGACCCGGCGATCACTGCGAGGCGAACAGGACTCTCACGGCGCGGCGAACTCGCTGACGAGCCGCCAGCAGTCGTCCGGCCGCTCGAGGTACGGGAAGTGGCCGGCTCCCGCCAGGACCTCGAGCCGCGCCCCCGGTATGGCCTCGGCCAGCCCCCGCATCACGCTCATCGGGGCGAACTCGTCGTCGCCGGTGATCACCATGGTCGGCACCGGCAGCTCGCGCAGGCGCGGCAGCAGGTCGTAGTCCTCGCGCAGCAGGGTCTCGGCCAGCAGGCGGCGGCTGATGGCCCGCACGGCCACGATCGTCGCGGGCGTGTAGCTCAAGCGCAGCTTGCCCACCAACGTCTCGAGGTGGGCGGGGTCGACGACGGTCGACGCGAAGTGGGTGAGGGCGTAGGCGGCGTCCGCCGCGATGTCACCGGCCTGGTAGGCGGGGTCGGCGGAGATCCGCTCCAGCTCGGCGGCCTGCTCCGGCGTCCGCCGCGCCGTCCACTCGGACACCTGCGCCACGTGGCCCGCGTGCGAGACCGGCGAGGGGCTGAGCAGCACGAGGCGCGAG
Organism: Trueperaceae bacterium; assembly: GCA_035306665.1. Classification (GTDB taxonomy): domain Bacteria; phylum Deinococcota; class Deinococci; order Deinococcales; family Trueperaceae; genus DASRWD01. Next base: position 1,169 of record DATGNP010000116.1, on the reverse strand, counting down.
ACGCGCTGCGGGTGGGCCAGGGCGTACTCGGTCGCCACCAGGCCGCCCCAGGAGTGGCCGAGCAGCGCCACCCTGCTCTCGCCCAGGTGCCGCCGCAGCTGGTCGAGGTCGGCCACGTCCGAGGCGATGCTCACGTCCTCCGGCCCCTCGCCAGAGTGGGAGGCGCCCCGCCCGCGCTGCGCGTAGTAGACGACGCGGAACGAGGCCGCCAGGGCGTCGAGGTCCGGCACGAGGTAGCGGTGATCGAGCCCCGGGCCGCCGTGCAGGACGACGAGCGGCGGGCCGTCGCCGACCTCCCTCACGCGGATGCGGCCGGAGCCCGTGGGGAGGTCGTACTCCTTGGCGTCGGTGACGACCACGAGGCGAGCCTACCGCCGCGTCCGCCGCGGTCGCCGTGCAGCTATCGTAAGTGTTGACTTACGGTAAGCCCGCACTTACGCTAGGTCCGTGCCCGCCAAGGCTAAGCTCGCAGCCCTCGCCGACCCGACGCGCCGCCGGGTGTTCGAGCTGGTCCTGCGCCGGCCCGGCCCCGTGGGGCGGATCGCCGCGCGGCTGCCCGTGAGCCGGCCGGCGGTATCGCAGCACCTGCGGGTCCTGCTCGAGGCTGGGCTCGTGACGGCCGAGCAGCAGGGGACCAGCCGCGTCTACGCCGCCGACCGGGCTGGGCTGGCCGAGCTGAGGGACTGGCTCGAGGACATGTGGGACCAGGCGCTCGACGCCTACGACGCCGCGGCCCGGAAGGAGCACGAGATGTTACGGACGGACACAGGCATCGCCCCGGTGACGAAGACGAGGACCGTGCCCCTGCCGGTCGAGGCGGCCTTCGACCTCTTCACGCGCCGCATCGGCGAGTGGTGGCCCGTCGCCACCCACTCGATCGCCGGCGAGAGCGTGGAGGAGCTGCGGTTCGAGGGCCGCGTCGGCGGCAGGCTGGTAGAGGTCGCCGCCGACGGCACCGAGCACAGCTGGGGCGAGGTCCTCGCCTGGGACCCGCCGCATCGGTTCGTGCTCTCCTGGCACCCGACGCCGGAGCCCAAGGCGGCCTCGGTCCTCGAGGTGCGCTTCCGGCCGGCCGAGAGCGGCACCGAGCTGCTGCTCGAGCACCGCGCCTGGGAGGAGCACGGCGCGGACGGCGAGCGGCTGCGCGCCCAGTACGAGCCGGGCTGGGA
>DATGNP010000115.1:0-2774 GCA_035306665.1 Trueperaceae bacterium | reverse complement strand
TGAGCGAGCTGATGCCGGGCCTGCCCTACCGGCTGGAACTGCCGGGAGACCGCGTCGAGCGCTTCGTGGGGCCGGCGGACGGCCGGCTCACCGTCGCTCACCCCTTCCCCGGCGCCGGGCGCGTCTCCCTCTACGTCGACGTCCCGGGCCTCGACGCCCAGCCGGTCGCCACGGCGCAGCCCAGCGCCGTCACGGTCGCGGGCAGCCTGAGCCACAGCTACGACCTTCAGGCCTACCTCGAGACCGGAGAGGTCACCATGCACGTCAGGGGCGCGACCCCGAACCACGTGCACGTCGTCGCGTTCGGCGACGGCCGCCGCTTCGAGGTCGAGACGGACGACCACGGCGCCGCCGACGTCGTCGTGACGGAGCCCGGCGTCGAGGCTTACCTCTCCGTGCAGGCCTTCGGCGGCGAGCCGTTCGTCGCCCAGGACCGCCTCACGCTGCCGCCGAGGGTGCTCAGCTTCTTCACCTCGGACGGCTGGCTGGTCCGCGTCACTCGCCTCGACCCCCTGCCCGGCAGCGGGCCCCAGGAGGACGGCAGCTTCGTGCCGCCGTTCTCGCCGAACGACGTCTCGGGCGAGGGCGAGCTCGTCAACTTCGTGATCGGCGGCCGGCTCCAGGACCCGATCTCCGTGCGGTTCGAGCACCTGCGCCTGCTCGGCGGCACGGTCATGGAAGGCACGGCCGAGCTCGTCGCCGACCGGTACGAGGCCGACCTGCCGCTGGCCGTGCTGGGCGTCGGGCTCGCCTTCACCGACATCACCCTGCGGCCGTTCGGCGAGATGCCGCGCCTGGCCGGCGTGGTGACCCTGCCCACGGGCGAGGAGCAGACGTTCTCGCAGGTGCTCATGCCCGCCGGCTCGCCAAGCGACGGGTTCATGGTGACGATCATGACCCGCGGTCCCGGCGCCCAGGTAGGCGCCACCGGCTGGACGTTCCGCACCGGCCAGCGCGGCGCGATGCTGGACCTCAGCACCGCCAGCGACTACGACCTCATGCGCGAGGACGGCCTGACGGCGCTCGCCCACGCGTACCGCGCCTACGAGGAGGTAGGGAGGCCGAACCCTGCCGCGGCCGGCGGCTCCTGGGTCGGGGTGCTCTACCACGACGCCGAGCTCGCGCTCACCGAGGGCGGGTCCGCGGGCTCGAGCCTGACCTTCACCGGCGACCTCGCCTGGACCTCGGCCGGCGCCACCACCTACCTCACGGGCGCCGTCGGCGACGCGAACGGAGAGCTGCACATCGGCGGCTGGCGGTTCACCGAGGTCACCGACCTCGAGCTGCTGGTCGTCGACGGCCAGGTCGTGAGGTTCACGCGCCCGCACGGGAAGGTGTACGTGCCGTTCTTCGGCGAGGACGTGCTCGTGGCGTTCGAGCCGGCCGTGAGCCCGACGGGCGGCAGGTGGCGGCCGCGGACCCTGGCGCCGGTGGCGCACGACTACGGCAGCACCGCGGTCGTGGGCGGGCTCGGCACGTTCGTGCCGCAGCCGAACGGCGTCCTGGCGCTGCGCTTCCCGAACGCCCTGTGGGCGCTCGACGGCGACCTCGCCGCCGACCCGAACACGCTCGACACCAGCGCCGGCGACGCGCTGATCGACGGCCTGCCCGGCGTCACCGACGCCGAGCGCGACCTCGCCCGGCTATACGACGACTCGGTGGCCACCGCCGAGACGCTCTTGAACCTCCACGAGCTCCAGCTCCTGCTCAAGGACCTGACGATCCACCCCGACGGCGGCGTCGACCTGGGCGGCAGCGAGTGGCGGACGCTCGCCAAGGTGCCGACCCTCGACATGTACGGCTTCCCCTACCTGGGCGCCGGCGCCGAGGTCGGCGTGAAGCGCGAGGGGACGACCTACGCGATAGGCCTGCGGGGCGACCTGCGCCTGGCCGACGTGGTCGAGGCCAAGGCCGCGCCGTCCTGGTACTACCACCAGGACGGCCGCGAGACCCGCTGGGCGTTCGAGGGCGTTGGCGTCAGCTTCGGCGACTTCGAGGGCTCGCCCGTGAGCTTCGACCTCGTCGTCGGCGGCGTCGTCGACACGCAGCGCCTCGCGCTCTCGTTCACCGGCGCCGGCTCCCTCACCGTCGAGGAGCTGATCAGCGTCGAGGCGATCGGCCTCTTCGGCGTGATCGACACGGGAGGGGCGCTGCCCGACGCCTTCTGGTTCGTCTCGGCCGGCGTCGACCTGGCCAACATGGGCACGCCGGTCAACGTCAACGTCCAGGGCGTCGACGTGCTGGCCTTCTACGCCTTCAGGGGCGGCATCGCCTCGAAGCTCCGCATCGACGTGGGCGGCGGCGAGTGCCGCGTGGACGACGGCGACCCGGCCGCCGCGAAGCTGCCGAGCATCGCCACGAGGGCGCTCGAGTGCTACGACCCCGACCTCCCCGTCTCGTTCCTGGCCGGCACGCTGATCGGGTCGCCGGTCCAGGGCGGCAGGGTCTCCGAGCTCTACGGCAAGGTCTGGCACCTCGACGCGAACCTCGTCGTGAACCTGGGCAAGGGCGGCGACCTGCAGCTCGCCGGCCGGGGCTGGATCGGCAAGAGCCTCGACGAGGGCTACCGCCAGCGCACGTCGGTGCCGGAGCAGATCGCCGGCCGGCTCGTGGTCAACTCCAGCGGCATCACCGGCTCGCTCTGCGCGGGCCCGCAGTCCTACGCCGTGGAGGGCATCGACTGCTCGGGGCTCAGCCCGGCCGAGATCAGGGAGGCCGGCATCCTGCTGGCGCAGTTCGACGGGACGATCGAGTTCAAGGCGTCGTGGGCCGAC
>DATGNP010000114.1:0-12897 GCA_035306665.1 Trueperaceae bacterium | reverse complement strand
AGGAGCCTGAGCTCGAGGGCGACGTCGAGCCAGGCGGCGGCGGCCAGGACGGCCGGCACGGCCAGCGGCAGCAGCGAGTTGAGGCGCGCCAGGCGCATCCCGCGCCCCAGCGCGAGGCCGAGCCCGAAGTAGCCCCCGGTGGCGAGCAGCGGCGCGGCGAGCGACCAGGCCAGGCTGGTCGTGGGGTAGGCCGCGGCGTGAGTGAGGACGTCGAACGGCAGGGACACCAGCGCCATCGCCACGAGCGCGGCCAGCGTGGCGGCGACCTCGCGGCGCCAGGCCGGCTCGCCGTGCGGCGGCTCCTCGGGGGTGGGCACGAACGACTCCCCGAGCTCATCGCGGCCGGGGCGCGCCCCGACGCTGGCGCCCCACGCCAGGGCCGCGAGGGCCAGGAGCACCGCCCTGACCGGCGCCACCGCCGCCCACGACTCGTTCACGACGGCGCCACCGCTGGGCCAGCGCATCGCCAGCACCAGGCACAGCGCCGCCAGCAGGGCGGTGAGGGCCTGCAGCATGTCCTGGCGGCTCAGCCGCGCGGCTGCGGCGGCGAGGAGGCTCACAGCTCCTCCACGGAGGCGTCGAGCAGGGCGGGGGCGAGCCACACCGTGCAGCCGGCCTCGCAGCCCGAGAGCGCCACGACGCTGCCCGCAGGCAGGAACGGCAGCAGGGCGGCGTAGGACTCGTGCGCCGGACCGTCCTCGCCGGGCACGGGCCTGGCCAACGCGCCGGGCGCGATGTCGGCTTGCGGGCCCAGGCCCACGACCAGCACGTCGCGGAGCGGCAGGCGCGAGAGGTTACGCAGCCCGTCAGCCTCGAGCACGAACGGCGCGTCGACGAGCTCGGGCGCCCTGACGATCACCACCGAGCGCCAGCCCGTGAGGTCGACCTGGAGCCCGGACTCGTCGACGCGGTAGGCCCGCGTGTCGAGGGGCCGGGCCGGGCCCCGCACCGCGACGGTCGTCGCGGGCAGCGTGTAGTGCTCCTCGAGCCGGGTCGCGAGGGCGAGCTCGCCGCCCACGACGGCGACGGTGCGCGTGCCTACGATCTGCGGCTCGGTGGGCCGGGCGTAGAGCCAGGCGGCCGCGGAGAGCAGGCCGGCGAGCAGCAGCGCCGAGAGGAGGCCGGGAGCGCCGAAGAGGCGCGTGACCGTGACTGCTAGGACCGCGTAGGCGACGGCGGCGGCCACGACGAGCTGCTGCCTCAGCGGCGCGGGCGGGGTGACGAGCGGCCGCGCCGCGGCCGTGGCCACGAGCTCGCCGGGGGGCGGTCGCGTCGCGATGAAGGCGTCCAGGGCGGCGGCCACGTCGCCGGCGGACCCCGTCACGGCCAGGACGCCGCCGGCGCCGAGGCGAGACCTAGGGGTGGAGGCGAGCAGGGCCAGCTCGGCGTGGCTCGCCGGCATCTCGCCGTGCACGACCACGACCGCACCGGCGGCGGCCGCGGCCGCCAGCGCCTCGAGACGCGGCGCCACAGTGGTGCCGTCGACGATGACGCTCCTGACGCCGTCGTACGCCTCCGGGGCGAGGGGGAGCTGGGCCGCGCTGACGTCGACGACGCGGGCGCCGTCACCCAGGGCCGCGGCGTAGCTGCCGCTGCGGCGGCTGAGCACGACGTCGAGCGGCCGGGAGTCCTGGTCGCGACCGGAGAGAGAGCCGCTGGCGACGACGGCCTCGGGGCCGAGCAGCGCCCAGCTCACGCTCTGGAACGGGGCGACGTAGACGCTGTGGTCGACGACGGAGAGGCCAGGCCCGCCGGACACCGGCAGGCTGAGGCGGAACGGCACCTCGCCCGTGCGGAGCGTGCCCTGGTCGAACACGACCTCGAGGCGGCTACCGATGGGCACGTCGCGCGCGACCACGCGCAGCGGGTTCCAGGCGCCGACGACGACGTTGCCGCCGACGCCCAGCTCGAGCTGCACGCTGGCCTGGGCCGCCGCCGTCGACGCCGACGCGATCGCGGCCAGGAGGGAGAGGGCCGCCAGCAGGCGCCGGGCGGCGCTCGGGACTGCCGTCACGAGGCGAGTATAGCGGCGGGGGACGGGGTCTCCCTTCGCCCGGGAGCACGTTCCACGGCGGGCCGGTCGGCGCCCCGCGGCCGGGCCCCTGGGCCGCTCCGGTCGGGGGCGGGCGGTCGCGGGGCCGCGCCGGTGGGCGCCGTCGGCCTCTCTCGGGCGGCTACGCTCTCAGGGGCGCTCGGGCAGGAAGACGATCGCGCTCACGACACGGCGCTCGGTGCGACGGTTCACGACCTCGCCCCCCACGACGAGGGTCGTGCTGCTGCCGCTGTCGAGGCGCATCGCGTCCGAGGCGCCGAGCGCCAGGAACAGGCCGACGAGGTCGTTGGCGCGCATCGTCTCGGCGACGACGAGGAGCGTCGTGCCGTCGGGGCGCACGCCGATCGCGGCCTGCTGCGTGAGTCCGTCGAGGATGCGCTGGCCGGTCGCGAAGCCCTCCAGGACGGGCTCGAACGCCGGCAGGCCGTCCTTCAGGAGGAGCGGGCCGGCCTCGACGGCGTAGCGAGCGGTCTGGAAGCCGGGCGGCTCGATGCGCGCGTCGAGGAGGACCCTGTCGCCGGCGTCCAGCAGCGCGATGTCGCGGTTCGTCGGCGGGTACACGAGCGCGTAGGCGTCGCCGTGCGGGACCTGGCGCGGCCCGACCTTGTTCTCGACGACGACGCCGTCCTTCACGACGAGCACGCCCATGTCGGGCCGCCCGGCCAGGGCGCCGGGCGTCGAGACCACGCCGACGCCGTCCTGCACCGCGCCGACGTCGACGGGGCCGCGGGACGTGTGGAGCCTCACCGTGGCCTTCACGCGGTCGATCACGGGCTTGCCGCCCCCGAACGCGACGCTCGCGCGGCCGCGGCTGGGCAGCGAGAGCAGTCCGTGGTCGACGAGGAGGTAGCCGATGGCCTCGAAAGTGGCCGTGTCGAAGTAGCCGGCGTTGAGCGCCACGAGGGCGCCGGAGGCGAGCTGCGACGTCGTGCGCGGCACCTGGTTCTCGCCCACGACCCGGAACTCGCCGCTGCCGGGGGCGATGCTGACGACGTGGACGACAGACCCGCCGCCGGCGCTGCGGTAGTTGAAGCGCCGGTACTCGACCCCGGGAGCGAGGGTCCGTGTGACCTCGGGCTGGTCGAGGACGCGCCGCGGGACGACGTCGACGACGAGCCGGGTGGGCTCCGGGAGCACGAAGTACTCGTACGCGAACGCCGGCCCGGCCAGCCGCAGCGCGGTGCCAGCGCCGTCGACGGCGAGGCTCAGCTCGACGCCCCCCAGCTCCTCCGGCTGGGAGGCCGGCAGGACCAGCGGCGGCAGGCGCAGCTCGAGGGCGTCCCCCTCGGCTACCGTCCCCTGGCCGCGCATGTCGCCGAGCTGCGCGGGGTCGAGGGAGGGCACGTCGAGGACGATCCGCACCTCGGCGTCTCCAGACGTCCTCACGGCCTCGACGCGCGGCGTCGTGACGCCGAGGGACTCGAGCGTCGCCCCGTCGACGAGCACGTCGCTGCCGGCGATCACGGGAGCCCCGTAGGGCACGCCGGAGAGCCAGCCCAGGCCGGCGACGTAGACGTGCTCCTCGCCGCGGTACCTGACCGTGACGGCGTCGCCCTCGACGGTGGCGGTCGCGCCGGGCAGGCGGTAGAGCGGCTCCTCGGCGCCCTGCGCCAGCGCGGGCGCGGAGGCGAGGGCGGCGAGCGCGAGGAGGGCGCGAGCGGCACTGAGGGCTCGGTACGGCATCGGGTCGGAGTCTTACCTTAGAGGCGTGAGTCGCGTGAGACGCGCGGCCACGTTCACAGCGCGTGGAACAGCGTCATGATCGGCTCGATCCCGATCGGGCCACCGAGGACCTGGCTCAGGCCCAGCTCGAGCCGGTAGGCCTCGACGTCGCGGCGGTTGAACGTCAGCGAGCCCGCTCCCATCGCCAGGCGGCGCAGCGGCGAGAGGACGTCGGGCACGAGGTCGACGAGCGTGAGGTGCGGCCCCAGCACGTCGGGCGGCAGGCCGGCGTCCGGGTCGAGGCGGATCACGAGGTCGGCCTGCTCGAGCATCGTCCGGGCCACGGGGTCGGCGGCGGCGCGGGCCAGCAGCGCGGTGCCGGCGGCGCCCTGCGGCAGCACGCGCTCGGCGGCCACGCGGTCGGCGGCGAGCACCGTCAGGGCGGAGGCGCCCATGCTGAGGGCCTCGCGCGCCAGCGAGCGCGCGGCGGCGCCGGAGCCGAGGACGACGACCCTGGCGCCGGCCCCGTCCCAGCGGTGGGCGGCTAGCAGCGCGGCCAGGGCGCGGCCGAGGCAGTGGTCGGCCATGACGCCCGCCTGCGTGACCGTGAGGGTGTCGGCGGCGCCGAGCTCCTGGGCGTCGAGGGAGCTGCGGTCCGCGAGCCTCTGGGCCTCGGCCTGGCGGGACTCGTCGAGGACCATGGCGCCGGCGAAGTCGAGGCGCTTGAGCCCGAGGACGACCTCCGCGAGGGGTCCTGGCGGCACGGGATGGAGGTGGAAGCGCCCGGCGGCGTCGCGGAACGACCTGACCGCGTGGGCCAGGTCCTCGTCGCACAGGCAGGCAACTAGGTGCACGGTTGAGGATAACCCGCGCGTCCTCGGCCCACCCGCCCCGTCCCCGTCGGCGCCCGGGCCGCTCGCGCCGCGATGGCGGGGCTATACTCACCGTCCTGAGGTGACCGAAGTGCGCGTAGTTCTCCCCGATGGCAAGGACCTCCAGCTCGCGGCCGGCGCGACCGGCGCCGACCTGGCCGCGGCGATCGGCCCCGGGCTCGCCAAGGCGGCCCTGGGCGTCAAGGTCGACGGCAGGCTCTCCGACCTGCAGTCGACAGTCCCCGACGGCGCGCAGGTCACCGTGGTCACGCGCAAGGACCCCGACGCGATCACCCTGCAGCGGCACACGCTCGCGCACGTGCTGGCCCAGGCGGTCCGCGACGTGTTCGTCGCCGAGGGCTACCCGCCCGAGGCCGTGAAGCTCGGCATCGGCCCCGTGATCGAGAACGGCTTCTACTACGACTTCGACCTGCCGCGCAGCCTCACGCCCGACGACCTCGGGAAGCTCGAGGCGCGGATGCGCGAGATCATCGCCGCCGACCTCCCCTTGCGGAAGTACGCGCTGTCGCGTGACGAGGCCATCGCGCGCTACCGCGCTCTCGGCGACCCCTACAAGGTCGAGCTGATCGAGGACCTGCCGGAGGGCGAGGCGATCACCTTCTACGAGCAGGGCGGGGAGGAGGGCTTCACCGACCTCTGCCGCGGGCCGCACGTGCCCTCGACGGGCGCGGTGACGCCCCACTTCAAGCTGATGAGCGTCGCGGGCGCCTACTGGCGCGGGGACGAGTGCCGGCCGATGCTGCAGCGCGTCTACGGCGTCGCCTTCGCTACGAAGGAGGAGCTCGAGCACCACCTGTGGCAGCTCGAGGAGGCGAAGAAGCGCGACCACCGGAAGCTCGGGGCGGAGCTTGACATCTTCGTGCTCGACGAGGACGTCGGTCCCGGCCTGCCGCTGTGGCTGCCGCGCGGCACGATCATCGCCGACGAGATCGAGCGCCTGGCGCGCGAGCTGGAGCACGAGGCTGGTTACGAACGCGTCAGGACCCCGCACCTCGCGAAGCAGCGCCTCTACGAGATCTCGGGGCACCTCGCGCACTACCACGACTCGATGTACCCCCCCATGGAGCTCGACGACGGCGAGCGCTACTACGTCAAGCCCATGAACTGCCCGTTCCACCACAAGATCTACGCCGCCAGGCCCCGTAGCTACCGCGACCTGCCGCTGAGGCTCGCCGAGTACGGCACCGTCTACCGCTACGAGGACTCGGGCGCGCTGATGGGCCTGCTGCGCGTGCGCTCGATGCAGATGAACGACGCGCACATCTACTGCACCGAGGAGCAGTTCGAGGCGGAGTTCCTCGGCGTCGTCGACCTCTACCTGCGGTACTTCGAGCTCTTCGGCGTCGAGGCGTACGAGATGCGCCTCTCGAAGCACGCCCCGTCGGAGCTCGGCAAGAAGTACGTCGACGAGCCCGAGCTGTGGCTCAGGACCGAGGCCATGGTCAGGGACGTCCTCACGAAGGCGGGCGTGCCGTTCGTAGAGGAGGAGGACGAGGCCGCGTTCTACGGCCCGAAGATCGACGTGCAGATCCGGAGCGCGATCGGCCGCGAGTTCACGCTGGCGACGATCCAGGTCGACTTCGCGCAGCCGGCGCGCTTCGGGCTGACCTACGTCGACGAGAACAACGAGCGCCGGACGCCCTTGTGCCTGCACCGCGCGCCGCTCTCGACGCACGAGCGCCTGATCGGCTTCCTCATCGAGCACTTCGCCGGCGACTTCCCGGTGTGGCTCGCGCCCGAGCAGGTGCGCATCGTGCCCATCGCCGACCGCCACGTGACCTACGCGCGCTCCCTGCAGGACCGCCTCGCGGCCGCGGGCCTGCGCAGCGAGGTCGACGAGAGCAACGAGCGCATGAACGCCAAGATCCGCGACGCCGAGCTCTACAAGGTGCCGTACATCGCGGTCGTCGGCGACCAGGAGGAGCAGGCCGGCACGGTGTCGTTCCGCAGCCGGCAGGAGCCGGAGCGCAAGGGCGTGCCGGTAGGCGCGTTCATCGCGCACCTGCAGGACGCCCACGCGCGCCGCCTGCTGAAGGTCGAGCCGATCGCGGTCTGAGGCCCCCACGTGCGACGCGAGCGGCGCCGGCAGGGCCGGACGCCGCTCGCATCACCCCCGGGGCGCGAGGCCTCGCGGCCCGGCGGCCACCGCCTCGGTACACGTCGGGGTCGCGCCTCGGGCCTCGCGGCCCGCGGCCACCGCCTCAGCCCTTGGCGTAGATCGTGACCTTCTCCATCACGTCGGGCTGCGGGCCGCCCGGGCGTCCGGGGTCGACCCGCTGGATGCGGTCGAGGACGTCCTCGCCCGCGATGACGCGGCCGAAGACGGAGTGCCTGCCGTCTAGCCACGGCGTGGGCACGAACGTGATGAAGAACTGCGAGCCGTTCGTGCCCGGCCCCGCGTTCGCCATGCTGACAACGCCCTTGCCGTCGTGGCGGAGGTGGTCCTTGAACTCGTCGGCGAACTCGTAGCCGGGGCCGCCCGTGCCGGTGCCCGTGGGGTCGCCGGTCTGGGCCATGAAGTCCTCCAGCACGCGGTGGAACCTCACGCCGTCGTAGTAGCCGTTCAAGGCCAGGAAGACGAAGTTGTTCACCGTCATGGGGGCGTCGTCCTGGAACAGGTCGACGACGATGCGTCCCTTGTTGGTGTCGATCGCGGCGCGGTAGTCGGTGCCGGCGACGAGCACCTGTTCGGCGCGCGGGAAGCGGGTGCGCCTCTCGGCCGAGAGGCGCGCGACGGGCTCGTAGCCGGCGGTGCCGGCGCTCGTGTCGGTCATGTTCTCCTCCGAAGGGTCCTTGGCGTCACGGCGCCGCGGGCCTAGCGCCCACGACGACGCTCTCGATGAGGTCGGGCTGGGGGAAGAAGCCGTACGCCGGCTGGCCGCCGACGGCGCCGAGCACGCCGCGGTGGCCGGCGACCGTGAACGACTGCCCGGAGACCGGCGCGGTGCCGAGCGCCGCCTCGATCGCCTCGCCGACGGTCTGGTCGTCCTCGCCGGGCAGCTCCACGCCCTGCGCGGCGAGGTCGGCGAGCGTGTCGTCGGGGTAGGCGATGGCGCTGGGCTGCTGCGGGTCGACGCGCGTGATCGCGTCGAGCACGTCGGCGCCGCTCAGCACGTGCCCGAAGATCGTGTGTGCGCCGTCGAGCCACGGCGTCGCGGCGAAGGTGATGAAGAACTGCGAGCCGTTCGTGCCCGGCCCGGCGTTCGCCATGGCCAGCACGCCGGCGGCGTCGAACCTCAGTTCGCCGACGATCTCGTCGGCGAACTGGTACCCGGGGCCACCCATGCCGGTGCCCGTCGGGTCGCCGGTCTGCGCCATGAACCCGTCGATGACGCGGTGGAACGGCACGCCGTCGTAGAAGCGGTTCAGCGCGAGGAACACGAAGTTGTTGACGGTGACGGGCGTCTGGTCCTCGTACAGGTCGACGACGATGTCGCCCTTGCTGGTGCGGATGAGCGCGACGTAGTCGAGGCCGGGCTCGAGGGCCTCGCCCGCGGCCTCGAACGCGCGCCGCGGCTCGTCGGTGAGGGGCTCGACGGGCGCGAAGCCGTCGGGCAAGGCGTCGCCGCCCGCCGCGGCCGGCTCCTCGCCCGGCGCCGCGTCGCCGGGCTCGCCCGCCTCGGCCGCGACCTGCGTGGCGCCGGTCAGCTCCGCCTGGGCGTCGACGGCGCGGCCGCGCGCTAGCCAGAAGCCGCTGACGACGATCAGGAGCGTGACGAGGAGCAGCGCGATCACGCGCATGCCGGCAGCCGCCCTCCGCTGTCGCGGCACGCGTGGCGCACGCGCGAGACGTGGGTTCCTGGTTCTGGACGCATCGCGCAAGTGTACTCGGCCCGCTCGGGGACCCGCGTAAGAGGGCCGTAAGAACGCGGCGAGAGACCCGTAAGCCCGCCGCTGTTACGGTCGCCTCCATGCGGTTCAACGACCTCCTCAAGCAGGCGATCGCGGCCGGCGCGTCCGACATCCACCTGCACGTGCCGCTGCCGGTGATGATGCGCATCAGCGGCCGCCTGACGCCCATGAACGACATCCAGCTCACGCCGCGCGCCACGGAGGCGCTGCTCGAGATGATGTGCAACGAGCAGCAGCGGGCGCACTTCGAGGCCAAGCAGCAGGTCGACCTGGCCTACAGCGTCCCGGGCCTCGGCCGCTTCCGCGTGAACCTGTTCAGGCAGCGCGGCTCGGTGAGTGCGGTGCTCCGCATCATCAACTCCGACGAGCAGGCCCTCCAGGTCGTCAACCTCCCGCAGGAGACGATCGACCACTTCAGGCACCAGGAGAAGGGCCTCGTCCTCGTGACCGGCCCGACCGGCTCGGGCAAGTCGACGACGCTGGCGCGCATCCTCGACGAGATCAACAGCCACCACGCGAAGATGATCGTGACCGTCGAGGACCCGATCGAGTACCTGCACCGCTCGAAGCGGTCGATCGTCGTGCAGCGCGAGCTCGGCATGGACGCGCCCTCGTTCTCCGAGGCGCTGGTAGCGGCGATGCGGCAGGACCCCGACGTGATCATGATCGGCGAGATCCGCGACCACGCCACCGCGGCGGCCGCGCTGTCCGCGGCCCAGACCGGCCACCTCGTCTTCAGCACGCTCCACACGCAGGACTCGGTCAGGACGATCAACCGCATGATCGAGCTGTTCCCGCCGCACGAGCGCGAGACGGCGCGGATCCTCTTCGCGGAGTCGCTGGTGGGGATCGTCTCGCAGCGCCTGCTCCCACGGGTCGGCGGCGGTCGCGTCGCGGCCACCGAGATCCTCAAGGGGACCCTGCGCGTGAAGGACCTGATACGCGACGAGGAGCGCACGCCCGAGCTCTACGACGTGCTCAAGGAGGCGCGCCTCGACGGCATGCAGTCGTTCGACGACCACCTCGCCGAGCTCTACGCCGCCGGCGTCATCGACTACGAGACCGGCTACAGCGCCGCGACCAGCAGCCAGGCCTTCAAGATGGCGGCCACGCAGGTCGAGGTCATGCGCAGCACCCAGGACGACTCCGCGCGCCAGACGCGCGTCGACGACGTCCGGCACACGCACGTGGGCGTCGGCTGACCGCTCCCGGCGGCCCGCGACGGGCCGTCCCGTTCCCGCTGCGGCGCGGCGGTACTCTTCAGGCCCTGAGCGCCGACCGGGGGCTGAGGCGCGTCAGAAGGGCACCTCGACCGGCGGCTCCTTCGGCCGCCGGTCGAAGCCGTTCGCGCGCTGGGCGACCAGCGCGTGCTTGTCGACGGTGAGCGTCGCTGTCAGCCAGGGGCAGGTCGCGCGCAGCTCGTCGAGCCGCGCGGCGTCGACGGCTGCGCCCTCGACCTGGTAGAGGTAGCGGCCCTCGTCAGTCGCGACGGCCAGGCGCACGGGCGTGCGGCCGCCGAGCTCGTCGAGGACCGAGCGCAGCTCGAGGAGCTGGTGCTCGGCGACGTCACCGAGCTCGAACGACACGACCGCGACCTCGGGCACCGACGCGCCGGGCTCGCCGCGCTGGTCCCAGCGCACGAGCCGCTCGGCCACGAGGCGCGTGGCGTCGCCGTCCTGGGACACCTCGGCGACGAGCACGACCGGCGCGTCCTCCTCGAGGAGCGGGGCGACCTCGTCGTAGGTGCGGCCGAACACGACGACCTCGCGGCTCGCCGTCTCGTCGGCCAGCTCGAAGCGCGCCATCATCGTGCCCTTGCGCGTGGGCCGCTTGACCACGCTCTGGACCAGGCCCGCCAACGCCACCCGCACGCGGCCGGGGTGGCCCTCGGAGGTCACGCGGCGGTAGTGGGCGTCGACCTCGGCGACGGTGCACGTGGCGGCCTCGGCGAGGCCGGGGTAGGAGGCCATCGGGTGGGAGGAGAGGTAGATCCCGAGCGCCTCCTTCTCGTAGCGCAGCAGCTCGAGCTCGCTCAGCTCCGCGGCGGGCTCGAGCGCGGGCGGGGGGACGTCGCCGTCGCCGAACAGGCCGAACTGCCCGCCGGCCGCCTGCTCGCGCTTGGCCGCGCCCCACCTCACGGCCACGTCGAGGTTCGCGAGCAAGGAGGCGCGGGCGCGCAGCGCCGCGGCGCGGTCGAGGCTCGCGCCTCCGGCGGCCCCGGTCCCGACGTGGTCGAAGGCGCCGGCCTTCACGAGGAACTCGACCGCGCGCTTGTTGACCAGCGCGGTGTCCACGCGCGCGCAGAAGTCGAACAGGTCCTTGAACGGCCCGCCGCGCTGCCGCTCCGCGAGGACGTGGTCGACGGCCGCCTCGCCCACGTTCTTGATCCCGTAGAGGCCGAAGCGCACGACGTCGCCGTCGGGCGTGAAGTCGGCGCGCGAGAGGTTGATGTCGGGCGGCAGGACCTCGACGCCCATGTGCCTGGCGTCCGCGACGTACTGGGCGACCTTGTCGGAGTCGCCGCGTTCGACGGTGAGCAGCGCCGCGGCGAACTCGACGGGGTAGTGGGCCTTGAGGTAGGCCGTCTGGTAGGAGAGCAGCACGTAGGCGGCCGCGTGCGACTTGTTGAAGCCGTAGCTGGCGAAGCGCTCGAGGAGGTCGAAGATCCTGTCGGCCTCGGCTCTGTCGATGCCGTTCTTCGCCGCCCCCTCGCGGAACACCGCGCGCTGGAGCTCCATCTCGTCGGCCTTCTTCTTGCCCATCGCGCGGCGCATGATGTCGGCCTGACCGAGCGTGTAGCCGGCGACGGCCTGCACGATCTGCATCACCTGCTCCTGGTAGACGGGGATGCCGTACGTCTCGTCGAGGATCGGCGCGAGCAGGTGCCGCGACTTGGGGAAGTCGGAGTAGTCGACCTCCTCGAGGCCGTGGTGGCGCCGGATGTAGACGGGGATGTTCT
Source organism: Trueperaceae bacterium (assembly GCA_035306665.1). Taxonomy (GTDB): domain Bacteria; phylum Deinococcota; class Deinococci; order Deinococcales; family Trueperaceae; genus DASRWD01. The sequence goes on along the minus strand of DATGNP010000114.1, from coordinate 1,478 downwards.
CCATGGGACCCGGCCGGTAGAGCGAGTTCACGGCGATCAGGTCCTGGATGCGCTTGGGCTTGAGCTTGCGCAGGGTGTCGACCATGCCCGCGCCCTCGAACTGGAACACGCCGGCGGCGTCGCCCTGCGAGAGCATCTCGAAGGTCTTGGGGTCGTCCTGCGGGAAGCCGTCGGGGTCGAGCTCCTCGCCGCGGGACTCCTTGACGATGCGCACGGCGGCCTCGATGAACGACAGGGTGCGCAGGCCGAGGAAGTCCATCTTCACGAAGCCGAGCTCCTCGACCGAGCTCATGTCGTACTGCACGACCACGGGCCCGTCGCCGGCGCGGAACACGGGCGCCAGGTCGGTGACGGGGTCGCGGGCGATCACGACGCCGGCGGCGTGCACCGAGGCGTGGCGGGTGAGGCCCTCGAGGGCGCGGGCGACGTCGATGTAGCTCTTCGCCCCCTGCTCGTACAGCTCTCGCAGCTCTGGCACGTCGCGGAGCGCGTCGTCGATGCGCACGCTCCGGCCCATCACGACGGGGACGAGCTTGCTGACCTTGTCGGACTCCGCGAACGGCACGTCGAGGACCCTGGCCGCGTCCTTGATCGCCGCCCGCGACGCCATCGTCCCGAACGTCGCGATGTGCGCCACGCGCTCGTCGCCGTACTTGCGCCTGACGTAGTCGATGACCTCGCCGCGCCTGACGTCGGAGAAGTCGATGTCGAAGTCAGGCATGCTGACGCGCTCGGGGTTCAGGAAGCGCTCGAACAGCAGCCCGAACCGCAGCGGGTCGATGTTCGTGATGCCGACGCAGTAGGCGACGATCGAGCCGGCGCCCGAGCCGCGGCCCGGCCCGACGCTGATGCCCTGCGACTTCGCCCAGTTGATGAAGTCCGCGACGATCAGGTAGTAGTCCGCGAACCCCATCGAGATCACCACCGCCAGCTCGTACTCGCAGCGGGCCAGCACGGTGTAGGCGTCGGCGTCCTCGCCCGGCCGCGCGCCGGCGTCGGGCAGCTTCGTCCGCAGGGCTTCGAGGTGCGTGTAGACGTAGCCGCCGCGGCGCTTCAGGGCGGCGCCGTCCTCGCCGGCGAGCTCCTCGGGGGTCAGGCGGCAGCGCTCGCCGGCGCGCGCCAGGGCCAGCAGCACGTCGTCCAACGGCGCGTCGTCCGGCGTGGTGCCCGCGGGCAGGACGGCGAGGGCGTCACGCGTGGCCTCGTCCGCCGCCGCCTCCCGCAGGTAGGCGCGCATCACGTCCTCGGTGAGCGAAGGGTAGCGCTGCATGGCGCCGCGGTAGGTCTGCACGCGGAGCTGGTCGGCGAGCGTCAGGCCCTCGGGGAGCTTCAGCTCGGGCATCTGGTAGACGCGCCTCTTGCCGATGGGCAGCTCGCACCTGACCATGTCGGCCACGACGTTCGTGTTCGAGAGCGCGCCGGGGTACTCGTCCTCGGGGATCGCCGCGGCCATCTCGTCGGGCGTCTTCACGTAGAAC
>DATGNP010000113.1:0-46129 GCA_035306665.1 Trueperaceae bacterium | reverse complement strand
TGTGCTCGTGCAAGCAGATGCCCTTGACGAGGCTGACGTGCAGCTCGTAGGCCGCGGCGATGCCCCGCACGAGCGCCTCGCCGCCCAGCCCCTTCGCCTGCGCCACGGCCAGGACGGCCGGGATGTTGTCGCCGGGGTGCGAGTAGTCGGCCGCGAGGAACGTGTCGTGGAAGTCGAGCTCGCGCACGGCCACGCCGTTCGCCCAGGCGGCCCACTCGGGCGAGTAGCGCCGGGCGCTCGGCAGCCCGAACACGGCCGCACCGGGGTCGCGTGGGTGCGCCGTCGCCTGCGCCCTGGCGGCCCTCACGGGCTTGCGCGCCAGGCTCGCGACGGCGACGGCGGCGTTGTCGATGACCCTGTTGCCGACCATCTCGGCTACGTCGGGCTCCACCGGGACGGGGTCCGTGGCGACGGCGGCGAGCTTCCAGGCGAGCTGCTCCTCGCGCGGCAGGTGCTCGGCGGAGCGGTACGTGCGGACCTCGTGGACCTTCATCGAGACGGTTCCTCCCCTGCGCCCCGCGGTGCCGGGGGCGCCACGTGTCGCGTCACAGACGATACGACGGCGCGCTGTGAGGGAAGGGCCCGCCTAGGCGGTCCCGTACTCGTCCTCGTCGGGGTACGGCACGACGACCTCGTCCTCCGCCCGCACGAGCTCGAGCGGCTCGAGCCCCGTCACCTCGAGCAGCGAGTTGCACTCGGGGCACTCGAGCGTGGCGCCGACCGCTAGGGTCTCGATGCCCACGATCCCACCGCAGGCAGGACACATCGCAGCGACGGCTTCGGTCATGGCCCACCTCCCGGGGACGGTCGTCCCTCGCCCCACGCTATCAGCCTGGGGCGCGAGGCCTGTAGGGCGGGTGTCCCCCGCGGCCGGTGGCGCGGAGGGTGGCTAGCGCGGCGGCCGAGCGGTAGTCTCCGCTAGCCGCCGCCAGCCAGCGGCCGGCGCGGGAGCCGCCAAGCCATGACGTTGTCACGCCGAGACCGCAACCTCACCTTCGCCGGGATCCTCCTGGCGCTCTTCCTCGGAGCCATCGACCAGACGATCGTCTCGACGGCCCTGCCGCGCATCGTCGAGGACCTGGGCGGCCTCGAGCGGTACGCCTGGGTCTTCACGGCGTACCTCGTCGCCTCGACGGTGCTGGTGCCCGTCTACGGGAAGCTCGCCGACATGTACAGCCGCAAGGCGATCGCGCTCACGGCCGTGGGCGTGTTCCTGACCGGCTCGTTCCTGTGCGGGCTGGCGGGCGAGTTCGGGACCCTGCCCGTGCTCGGCGACGGCATGAACCAGCTCATCGTGTTCCGGGCCGTCCAGGGGATCGGCGCCGCCGGCCTGTTCAGCATGGCGTTCATCATCATCGCCGACCTCTTCCCACCCGCCGAGCGCGGGAAGTTCCAGGGCATCGTCAGCGCCGTGTTCGGCATCGCCAGCGTGCTGGGTCCCCTGCTCGGCGGCTACCTCACCGACAACGCCACCGACGTCATCCCCGGCATCCAGGGCTGGCGCTGGGTGTTCTACGTCAACGTGCCGTTCGGCGCGGTGGCGGTCTGGTTCGTCGCCACGCGCATGCCGCCCCTCAGGCCCCACGGCGAGCGCGGCCGGCTCGACCTGGCGGCGGTGGCGCTGCTCATCGGGGGGCTAGTGCCGTTCACGACGGCTCTGCAGCTCGACCGCTCCGAGTACCCGTGGGGCTCGCCGGTGACCGTGGGCATGCTGGGCGCGGGCCTCGCGCTGCTGGCGCTGTTCGTGTGGCGCTCGCTGCGCAGCCCGAACCCGATCCTCGACCTCACGCTGTTCCGCAACCGCGTGTTCCGCTCCGCGAACGCGGCCGTGTTCTTCCACGGGGCGGCGTTCCTGTCGACGGCGGCCTTCCTGCCGCTGTTCCTCGTGAACGTCGTGGGCGTCTCGGCGACGGGCGCCGGGCTGGCCCTGATACCGCTCTCGCTCGGGGTCGTGTTCGGCTCGCTGATCAGCGGCCAGCTCGTCTCTCGCATCGGCCGCTACCGGGCGATCATGCTCGTCGGCACGTCGATCCTCGCCGTGGGCGTCTTCCTGCTCTCGCGCATGGGCCCCGACGTGACGATCGGGCGCGTGACCCTCTACATGGTCGTCGTGGGGTTCGGCCTCGGCCCGGCCGGCCCGCTCTACACCCTCGCCGTGCAGAACGCCGTCGACGTCAGGCGCATGGGCCAGGCGACGAGCGCCGTGCAGTTCTGCCGCCAGATCGGCGGCGCGCTCGGCACCGCCGTGCTCGGCACGGTGCTCGCGACCGGGCTGGCGGCCGGATTCGCCGAGCACCTCGGCGGGATCGCCGCCGTGCCCGGCGTCGCGACGTCGGGCGAGGGCATCAGCGCCTCTGGCGACGTGACCGCGCAGATGCGGGAGGCGTTCGCGGCCGCCCGCGCGGGCCTCCGCGAGGCCGTGACCGCCGGCGACACCGCGGCCGTCGCGGCGGCGCTGACGTCGGGCGGCGTCCCCGCCGACGCTGTCGGGGAGGTGAGCGCGCAGCTCGCCGCCGCCGACCCGGCCGCGCGCGCGGCGCTGGCCGAGCGGCTCGACGCCGAGTTCGCCGCGCGCTCGGAGGCGGTCCTCGAGTCGGTGTCGGCCGGCATCAAGGCCACGTTCACCGACGCGGTCACGTCCGTCTACCGCTACGTCTTCGTGATCGCCCTCGCCGCCCTGGTGCTGACGACCTTCATCCCCGTGCTGCCGCTCAGGCGCACGTTCGACGCCGCGCCGCCGGAGGCCTGAGAGAGGTGCCGGACGCGCCGAGCCCCGACCTGGTGCGCGGCGAGGACGGTCTGCTGCGGCCGCCGTGGGCGGCGCGCGACCCGCTCCTGCGGGAGTACTACGACACCGAGTGGGGCATGCCGGTCCGCGACGAGCGCGGCCTCTTCGAGCGCCTCTCGCTGGAGGCGTTCCAGTCGGGCCTGTCGTGGGCGACGATCCTGCGCAAGCGCGAGGCGTTCCGGCGCGCCTTCGACGGCTTCGACCCCGACAAGGTCGCCGCCTACGGCGCCGCCGACGTCGAGCGGCTGATGGCCGACCCCGGCATCGTCAGGAACCGCCGGAAGGTCGAGGCGACCATCGTGAACGCGCGCGCGACGGTGGCGCTGCGCGCCGAAGGCGGGCTCGTGGCGCTGGTGTGGTCGTTCCAACCGGCCGCCACGCCGGCGCCGCGGCGCCTCTCGGAGGTGCCGACCAGCTCGCCCGAGTCGGTCGCGCTGTCGCGCGAGCTGAAGCGGCGCGGCTTCGCGTTCGTGGGACCGACGACGATGTTCGCCCTGATGGAGGCGATCGGGATGGTCGACACGCACCTGGTGGGCAGCCACCGCCGCGGCTCGTCTGGGGTGTGGACCTGAGGGCCGCCGGTCAGGCGGCCCTCCCTACCTGCTCCAGACGCCGTCCCATGTTGACGAGCGACCGTCCCAGGCTGCTGGCGGCGCGGCGCCAGGCGGCCACGCGCTCGGCGCAGTCGGCCGCGACCTGTGAAGGGGGCCGGGGCGTCAGCACCAGGGACACGCCGGGACGGGCCACCGTGGTGAGCAGCGTGCGCTCCGCCGCCCGGGCGTTCATGGCCAGCGCTCGCTCGGCGCGCCTGGCCGTCCGGGCCTGCGCCAGGCGCTCGGCCTCGGCGCGCAGTTCGTGTTGACGGTCTCGCACCGCCCTCTCGAGGTAGTAGAGAGTACTGTCCATGTCGGCCCTCCTCTGGGCCCGTGACCACGGGCCGCGAGAACACGTAACCGGCCATAAGCCTACAGCGGTTTCAGTAACCAGTCAAGGTGCTATGATGGTTGCCGTGAGGGGCGGGAGATGAGGGCTGTCGAGCTGCTGCCGAGCGAGAACAAGCCGGCGCCGGGCGACCTGCGCTTCGTGCAGGCGTTCGTCAACACGCTCGATCACGAGTCCGGACGCGACGAGCTCGCGAGGCCGGAGGACCTCGAGCGCTGGCTGCGCACCCACGTCGGCCTGGACGAGGGCGAGCGCCTGGGGCCCGAGGACCTGAGGCAGGCGACGCGGTTCCGCGAGGCCCTGAGGACGATCCTCACCGAGGGCAGCGAGCAGGACGCCGACGCCCTGGCCGTGATCGACGAGGTGGGGGCGCGCGGGAGCCTGCGGATGGCGACCACCGTCGAGGGCCGGCTGGAGCTCGAGCCCGTCGGCGCAGACATGTGGGCCGCGCTCGGCCGGATGCTCGCGACCGTCCACCACGCCATGCACGACGGCACCTGGGAGCGGCTCAAGGTCTGCGCTGCCGACGAGTGCCGCTGGGTGTTCTACGACGCGTCGCGGAACCAGACGGGCGCCTGGTGCAGCATGCGGACCTGCGGCAACAGGGCCAAGGTCAGGGTGCACCGCGCCAGGCAGCGCGGCGAGGCGGCCTGAGCGCAGGGCCCTCATCCGCCTCGCGGGTCCGGGCGGCTAGCTTCGTGGCATGCGCCCCGCACGCGTGCTGGCAGCGGCCCTCGCCGCCCTGACCGCCTGCGCGGGCGCGCAGACCTTCCCCGACCCCGGCTTCCCCGACCAGCGTCCGGAGCTGCGCGGCTACGTCTGCCCCGCCCGCGACCGCGACGACGACACGCGCCGCGAGCCGCTCGGCGAAGCCGAGCGGCTGCGCTTCGAGACGCGGGCGCGCTACCGCGAGTACCTACCCGCGTACCTGGCGCGCGTCGGCGGCGAGCCGGCCGCCTCGCTGCTCACGCCCGTCGCCGGCGTCAGCGTCGCGCAGATCGCCCACACCTTCGGCGCCCCGCGCTGGGACCGCAGCCACGAGGGGATCGACATCTTCGCCCCCCGCTGGACGCCTGTGATCGCGGCCGCGTCCGGCTGGGTCTACCGCATCACCGACCAGACCCTCGGCGGGCTGTCGGTGACGGTCATCGGCGACGGCGGCGTGCGCTACTACTACACCCACCTCGAGGCCGTGAACGAGGAGCTGAGGGAGGGGCAGTACGTCGACGTCGGCCACGAGCTCGGGTACGTCGGGAACGACGGGAACGCGGCCGGGACGCCCACCCACCTGCACTTCGGGGTATACGTCGGAGAAGAGGACGACCTCTGCGAATGGAACGCGATAGACCCGCTGCCCCTGCTCATCGACCCCCCGTGATCGCCGTCATCGCCGACGTCCACGGCAACCTCGCCGCCCTGGAGGCCGTGATCGCCGACATGCTGCGCTTCGACGTCGAGGAGGTGCTGTGCCTGGGCGACGTCGCGAACTTCGGTCCCGAGCCGTCGGCGACGATCGCGCGCCTGCGGTCGCTCGACCCGCTCACGGTCATGGGCAACACCGACGCCTACCTCCTGACGCCGCGCACACGCGCCGACGTCGCGCAGCCCGACGAGCACACCGCTACGATCCTCGCGGTCGAAGCGTGGTGCGCCGAGAGGCTCTCGGACGAGGACCGCGAGTGGCTGCGCACGTTCCCGCCCTACCGCGAGCTCGAGCTGGGTGGCTGCCGGGTCCTCGCCTACCACGGCTCGCCTCGGAGCTACGACGACCACGTGACCCCTGAGACCCCGCAGGCCCGGCTCGACGAGTACTTCGCCGGCCACGACGCCGAGCTCTACCTCGGCGCCCACGTCCACCACCAGTTCGCCCGGCGGCACCGCAGCGCGGTCGTGGCGAACCCCGGCAGCGTCGGCATGGCCTACGACCGGCCGCCGGGCGGCGGCGAGCGCGTCGCCGTCGCCGAGTACGCCCTGCTGCAGGTCGTCGACGGCGAGCCGAACCTGCACCTCAGGCGCGTGCCGTACGACGTCGAGCTCCTGCGCGAGGCCACGGCGCGCTCCGGCATGCCGCACGGCGAGCTCTACCTGGGCGCGCTGGCGGGATGAGCGCCGCGGGCCGGCGCCTCCCGCCGGGCGAGGTGCTGTTCGGCTTCCTGCGCGCCGTGAACCTCGGCAAGCGCAACAAGGTCCCGATGCCGGACCTGATGGAGCGGCTCGCCGCGCGCGGCTTCCCGCCCATCGCCTACCTCCTGGCCAGCGGCAACCTCGCCGTGGCGGCCGGGAGCGACGCGGCGCCGGCGCTGCGCGCGGAGCTCCTCGCCGCGATCGTCGAGGCCTACGGGGTGCGCACCGAGGTCGTGTTCAGGACCGCGGGCAGCCTCGCGGAGCTGCTGCGCGTCGACCCGTTCACGCCCGCCGGGATGCGGCGCGTCTACGTCACGCTGTGGGACGACGAGCCCGACCCCGAGGGCCTGGCGGCGCTGGCGGCGACGGACTTCTCGCCCGACGCCCTGCACCTGGTGGACGGCGCCGCATTCATGGGGTACGTGGACTCGTCGCACGACGCCAAGCTCTCGCACGCGCTCGTCGAGCGGCGGCTGAAGGTGCCGGCTACCGCCCGCAACGTGAACACGTTCCGGCGCCTGCTGGAGCGGTTCGCGCCCGAGGAGCTCGCCTGAGCCGGCTCAGGCGGGCGTCGGCAGCAGGGCCACGAGCCCCACGAGGTTCCCGCTCGGGTCCCTGACGAAGGCGTGGAGCTCGTCGTGGCCCGCCGGCCCGAGTGAGTCGTCGGCGTGGCGGAAGATCACATGAGGCTCGCCGACGACCTCCGCGCCGGCCTCCCGGGCGCGCTCCAGCGCGGCCCCGGCGTCCTCGACCCGCAGGTACACGGCGCCGACGGGGGCGCCCTTCTCGAGCAGCAGCCTCACCCCGCCGACGACGAAGAACAGCAGCCCGGGCGGCTCGAAGCGGCCCGCCGGCTCGCTGCCGAGCAGACGGCGGTAGAAGGCCTCGGCGACGTTCAGGTCGTCGGCCCTGAGAGCGACCTGCAGCAGGCCTGTGACGCCTCGGGGCATGCGGGATGGTACCCGGATTGGCGCGGCCGGGGCCGGGTCGTATACTCCCCTCCTTGCCTCCACGGGGAGGGAGGCCGCCATGCCCCTGAGAGCGCTGCTGCGCCTGGTCGCGCGCTTCGCCACGCCTTACCGCGGCACGATAGCCGTCGTGGCCGGGCTCCAGCTCGTCGCCACCCTGACGGCGCTGCTGCTGCCCAGCATCAACGCCGACATCATCGACCGCGGCGTCGTCCTCGGCGACACCCGCTTCATCCTGCGGCAGGGCGGCGTGATGCTCGGCGTCTCGCTCGTGAACGTCCTCGTCACCGTCGCGGCCGTGTACCTCGGCGCCCGCACGGCCATGGGGTTCGGGCGCGACGTCCGCTCCGCCGTCTTCGCGCGCGTCGCCGACTTCTCGGCGCGCGAGGTGGCCGCCTTCGGCGCGCCCTCCCTGATCACGCGCAACACCAACGACGTCCAGCAGGTCCAGATGACGCTGATGATGTCGTTCACGATGCTGCTCTCCGCCCCGATCATGATGGTCGGCGGCGTGATCATGGCCCTGCGCGAGGACGTCGGGCTGTCGTGGCTCGTGGCCGTCGCGGTGCCGCTGCTCGGCGTCTCGGTCGGCATGATCGCGCTGCGGATGGTGCCCGGCTTCCGCGCGATCCAGGAGCGCATCGACCGCGTCAACGAGGTCATGCGCGCCCAGATCAGCGGCATCCGCGTCGTGCGCGCCTTCGTGCGCGAGGAGGTCGAGCGGGAGCGCTTCGAGCAGGCGAACCGCGAGCTCACCGAGGCGGCCCTGTTCGTGGGCCGCTGGCTCTCGGCCCTGTTCCCCGTCGTCACCATCGTCCTGAACATGTCCTCGGTGGCCGTGCTGTGGTTCGGGGGCGTGAGGGTGGCGCAGGGAGCGATGGAGATCGGGTCGCTGACGGCCTTCCTCAGCTACCTGATGCAGATCCTGATCTCGGTGATGATGTCGACCTTCGTCCTGATGCTGCTGCCGCGCGCCGCCGTGTCGGCCGACCGCATCGTCGAGGTCCTCGACACCGAGCCCTCGGTCGCGCCGCCCGCCGTGGGCGTGACGACCCCGCCCGCCGGCGCCGAGCGCGGGCTCGCCTTCGAGCGGGTGGCGTTCTCCTACCCCGGCGCGGACCACCCGGTACTGCAGGACGTGAGCTTCACGGTCAGGCCCGGCGAGACGCTGGCCGTCGTGGGCTCGACGGGGGCCGGCAAGTCCACGCTCGTGGGCCTCATCGCGCGGCTCTTCGACGTGACCGCCGGCGCCGTGCGCCTCCACGGCGTCGACGTGCGCGACTACGACCCCGAGGCGCTGTGGGCGCGGATCGGGCTCGTGCCCCAGAAGGCCTACCTGTTCTCCGGCACCGTCGCCTCGAACCTCCGCTACGGCAAGCCCGACGCCAGCGAGGCGGAGATGTGGCGCGCCCTCGAGGTCGCGCAGGCCGCCGAGTTCGTGCGCGAGATGCCCGAGGGCCTGGAGGCGTCGATCGCCCAGGGCGGCACGAACGTCTCCGGCGGGCAGCGCCAGCGCCTCGCGATCGCCAGGGCGCTGGTCAAGCGGCCCGAGGTGTACGTGTTCGACGACTCCTTCTCGGCCCTCGACGTCGCCACCGACGCCCGGCTCCGCGCCGCGCTGAGGCCCCACACCCGCGAGGCGATCACGGTCATCGTCGCGCAGCGCGTGAGCACGATCCAGGACGCCGACCAGATCCTCGTGCTCGAGGACGGCCGCGTCGTGGGCCACGGCACGCACGACGAGCTCCTCGCCCGCTCGGCGACGTACCGCGAGATCGTCGAGTCGCAGCGCCAGGCGGAGGCCGCCTGATGGCGCGGGACGAAGGCGAGGCGCGCGTGGCCGGTCGCGGCGGCGGAGCGCCGGTCGGCGGTACTGCCGGCGGCGGCCCCGCCGGCGCGCCCCCGGCCCGGCCCGGCGGCAAGGCCGGCGGCACCCTGAAGGAGACCGAACGCGTACGCACCGGCGGGCCCTTCGGCGGGGCGATGGTCGGCGGCAAGGCCGAGGCGTTCGGACCGTCGGCGCGCCGGCTCGCCGGTCTGCTCAAGCCGTTCCGCCTGGCCGTCGCCGCCATCGTCGCCACGGCGGTCGTGGCCGTGCTCCTGGGGGCGATCGGTCCGCGCGTGCTCGGCCGCGCCACCGACCTGATCTTCGGGGGCGTCATCGGCGCGCAGATGCCGGCCGGGATCACCAAGGAGGAGGCCGTGGCGGGCGCGCGTGCCGCCGGCCGGGAACAGGTCGCCCAGATGCTGTCGGGCATGGAGTTCACGCCCGGCGTCGGCGTCGACTTCGAGGCCGTGGCGCGGGTGCTGCTGCTGGCCGTGGCGATCTACGTCGCGTCGGCGCTGCTGATGTACCTCCAGGGCTTCATGCTCAACGAGGTCGTGCAGCGCGTCGTCTTCCGGCTCAGGGCCGCGGTCGAGGAGAAGGTCCATCGCCTGCCCCTCAGCTACTTCGACAGGCAGCCGCGCGGCGAGCTCCTCTCGCGCGTCACCAACGACATCGACAACGTCTCCCAGACGCTCCAGCAGACGATGCAGCAGGCGCTCACGGCCCTGCTCTCGGTCGTGTTCGTGCTGGTGATGATGCTCGCGATCTCGCCCGTGCTGTCGCTCGTGGCGCTCCTGAGCATCCCCGCGACGATGTTCGCGGCCGGCATGGTCATGGGCCGCTCCCGTCAGCAGTTCGTGGCGCAGTGGCGCGCGACCGGCACGCTCAACGGGCACGTCGAGGAGGCGTTCACGGGCCACGCCGTCGTCAAGGTGTTCGGGCGCCAGCGCGAGGTCGTGGAGGCTTTCGAGCGCCACAACGACGCGCTGTTCCAGTCGAGCTTCAAGGCCCAGTTCTACTCGGGGCTGATCATGCCGATGAGCATGTTCATCGGCAACCTCTCCTACGCGGCCATCGCCGTCGTCGGCGGCCTGCGCGTCGCGTCGGGCACGATCAGCCTGGGCGACGTCCAGGCCTTCATCCAGTACTCCCGCCAGTTCTCGCAGCCCGTGACGCAGCTCGCCAGCATGGCGAACCTCCTCCAGTCGGGGGTGGCGTCGGCCGAGCGCGTCTTCGAGCTCCTCGACGCCGAGGAGGAGGCGCCCGACGTCGCCGAGCAGAGCCTCGGCGGGCGCGTGCGCGGTCGCGTCGTGTTCGAGGACGTATCGTTCCGCTACGAGGACGACAGGCCGCTCATCGAGGGCCTCGACCTCGTCGTCGAGCCGGGGCAGACCGTCGCGATCGTGGGCCACACCGGCGCCGGCAAGACGACGCTCGTGAACCTGATCATGCGCTTCTACGAGCTCGACGGCGGCCGGATCCTCATCGACGGCAAGGACATCGCCAAGATGCCGCGGCACGAGCTGAGGCGCAACGTCGGCATGGTCCTCCAGGACACCTGGCTGTTCAAGGGCACGATCTACGACAACATCGCTTACGGCCGACCCGACGCCACCCAGGAGGAGGTCGTCTCGGCCGCGAAGGCCGCCTACGTCGACAGGTTCGTCCACAGCCTGCCGGAGGGCTACGAGACGGTCGTCGACGACGACAGCGGCCGGATCAGCGTGGGCGAGAAGCAGCTCATCACGATCGCGCGGGCGCTGCTGGCCGACCCGCCGATCATGATCCTCGACGAGGCGACCAGCTCCGTCGACACCCGCACCGAGTACCTGATCCAGCAGGCGATGCAGGCGCTCCGGGGCGACCGCACGAGCTTCGTGATCGCGCACCGCCTGTCGACGATCACGGGCGCCGACGTGATCCTCGTCATGGAGCACGGGCGCATCGTCGAGCGCGGCTCGCACGACGAGCTGCTCGCCGCCGGCGGGGCCTACGCCCGCCTGTACCGCTCGCAGTTCGAGGCGGCCGAGGTCGAGGCGGCCTAGACCCGGGTGGCGGCCGCCCAGTCGACGTGCGGGACGACGTCCTTGACGATCGTCTCGAGCGCCCGGCGGTCCTCGATGTCGAACGTGGCGACGTGGGGCGAGTCGAGGTCGAGGACGCCCACGACCCTGTCGTCCACGACGATCGGCACGACGATCTCGGAGCGCGACCGCGCGTCGCACGCGATGTGCCCGGGGAAGGCGTGGACGTCGGGGACGACCTGGGTGCGGCGCTCGGCCACGGCCGTGCCGCAGACGCCGCGGCCGACGGCGATGCGCACGCAGGCCGGACGGCCCTGGAACGGCCCGAGGACCAGCTCGCCGCCCTTCATCAGGTAGAAGCCGGCCCAGTTCAGGTGGGGGACGTGGTCGTAGACCGCGGCCGCGACGTTCGCGAGGTTGGCCAGCCAGTCGGTCTCGTGCTCGACGAGGGCCCTCACGTAGCGACGCAGCTCGAGGTAGCGCTCGTTCTTGTCGGCGCCCGCGCCGAGGGGCGCGACGTACTCGACCTCGTGGGGCTCGAGCCGCTCCGCGCCGGCCTCGCCCGCGACCGCCTGCCTGCCGTCCGGCACCTGCTCCATGACCAGGGAGCTTAGCGCTCCCGGCCGGCCGCCACCCACATGTCGCGTACCTCGTAGCCCTGGACGAGGTCGTTGAACCGCAGCTCGGGCTCCCCCTCGAGGCTGACGCCGGGGAGGGCGAGCAGGCGGCTGAGGAACACGTCGGCCTCCTCCAGCGCGAGGAAGCTGCCGGGGCAGCGGTGCTGGCCGTCGCCGAAGGCCAGGCCGTAGCGCTGCACGCCCTTGGCCGCGACGCGCCTGTCGGGGTCGAGGCAGTAGGGGTGCGGGCCCACCGCGGCGGCGTCGGCGTTCGCCGCGCGCACGTCGATGACGACCCGGGACCCGGCCGTGAGCGTCTCGCCGCCGGCGAGCTCGACGTCGCCCTCGAGGCGACGGAAGAGCCGCCCCACGACGGGCTCGAGCCTGATCACCTCGGCGAGGAGGGCGTGCCGCTCGGCCTCGTCGCCGGCGCGGTACCGCGCGAGGAGGCCGGCGTCGGTGAGCAGGTGCCACGCGGCCATCGCGATGAACTCGCGCGTCGTCACCATCCCGGCGGCGCCGTAGGTGATGGCCTCGATGAGGATGTCCTGGTCGTTGCGCCCCTGGGCGATCAGGTGCGAGATCACGTCGTCCTGCGGCGAGCGCCGCCGGGCGTCGATGGCGGGCTTGACGTCGACGCGGAAGTAGTCCGCCACGGCCTTCTGCAGCCTCACGAAGCGGAGCAGCTCCCTGGGGTCCCAGGAGGGCTTCGCCGCGCCGTGGGCGATGAAGGCGTCGATGCGGGCGTGCATCCCCGGCCTGCGGCTGTCGGTGAGGCCCACGACCTGCGCGGCGACGCCCACCGCCATGCGCATCGACAGGCCGCTGAGCTCGGCGCGCCCGTCGCGCTCGACCTCCGCGACGAGCTCGTCGGCGAGCCGCTCCATGAGCGGGCGGTAGCGCTCCTTCGCGGCCATGGGCGTGAAGAAGTGGGCGATGGCCGTCCGCTGCCGCTTGTGCTCCTCGCCGTCCTGCCACAGCACGGGCGGCTTCAGCTTCACGGGCGAGCGGGCGGCCTCGCGGATGCCGAACCCGTCCTGCCGCGCCGCGTCGCCGGCGCGCAGCACCTGGCGCCCGGCGGCGAGGGAGCGCAGCTCCACCGGGCCGCCCGGGACGTTCGGGGTCGGCGGCCGGCTGCGGCGGGCTCCGCCGCCCGGGCCAGTGGGCTCCGCCGGCTGGCTGCGGCGCACGGCGCCGCCGTGGAACGGGCAGCCGGCGGCAGGCGGTGGTGGCGGGTCGGTGCGTGCGGGCGGGTCCGTGCGTGGGGGCCGGCTCAGGTCGGGAGGTACGCGTGGGGGCTGGCTCATGTCGGGAGATACGATACACTGTGTTTCATAACTTTCATGAGGCTAGACTGGCTCCCATGAGCGGCGCCGCGGTCAAGGTGGACGCCAGGGTCAGGCGCACGCGCCGGCGGCTGCAGGACGCCCTCGTGGCGCTGGTCCTGGAGCGCGGCTACGAGGCCGTCACGATCAGGGACGTCGCCGAGCGCGCCGACGTCGGCTACGCCACCTTCTTCCGGCACTACGCGAGCAAGGAGGCCCTCCTACTCGACCTCCTCGAGGGCCTCTTGGGCGACCTGATGTCGCTGCTGGGGCCCACCCTCGTCGACGACGACGCCTCCCGCGACGGCGCGACCGTGTTCGCGCACGTGCGCCAGCACGCCGACCTGTACCGGGTGCTGATCGCCGGCCACAGGCACGTCGACCTCGTGTCGCGGGCCGGCGAGGTGGCCGCCGCCAGCCTCCTGCGCGCGTTCGAGCCGGCCCCCGACGCCCTGCTGCCCCCGGCGGCCGCCGTGAACCACCTCGTGCGCTCGTTCCTGGCCCTGATCGAGTGGTGGCTCGACGCGGGCATGGACCCCTCGCCCGAGCGCATGGGCGCAGCCTTCGAGGTCATGATCATGCGGCCGGTGCGCGCGGTCGCGTTCCGGCGGCGCGAGCGGGGCGGCACGTCCTAGACTCGGTCCCCATGGGCAAGATCGTCCTCTGCGACCTCGACGGCACCCTCTCGGACACGAAGCACCGCGAGCGCTTCGTGAGGCAGAAGCCGCGCGACTACGACTCCTTCTTCGCCGCCGCCGGCGACGACGCGCCGATCTGGCCGGTGATCGCGGTCGTCAACGCCTTGGCGCAGGCGGGCTACGAGATCCACATCACGACCGGCCGGCGCGACGACACCCGCGAGGTCACCGAACGCTGGCTGGCGGAGCACGGGGTCACCTACCACCGCCTGATGATGCGCGCGTTCCACGACCACACGCCCGACGACGACCTCAAGCGCCGCTGGTACGAGGAGCACTACGCCGACGCCGACGTCCTGTGCGTGCTCGAGGACCGCAACCGCGTCGTCAGGATGTGGCGCGAGCTGGGCGTGACCTGCCTCCACGTCGCCGACGGCGACTTCTGACGCTGGGCTCGGACCCACGCCGTCCGCCGGTCGGGCTCCGCCGCGCTGGGCCCGCTCTCCCAGGTCACGCGCGGCCCGCGCCGGACGCGCCGGCTCCGGACCTCCGGGTCGGCCGCCGTCCGGCCGACGTAGCGGGTCGGTCGCCGTCCGGCTGAAGCGCCAGGGCGGCCGCCCCGGCGCGGGCCGACCGTCAGCCGTCGAGCTTCCGCCAGCCCCAGATCCGCGTGGTGGTCTCGGTCGGGAGCGTGTAGCCGAACTCGCTGAGCTGCCGCGTGACCTGTCCGCGGTGGTGGGCGTCGTGCTGCATCAGGTAGGCCATCATCGTCGCGGTGCGCTTGGGCATGCCGGGGACGCGGCCGTCGCGCCGCGCGACCGCGCCGGCGAACAGGCCCACCAGCGCCTCGCGGTTCTCCGCCAGCGCCGCCAGGGCCTCCGCCTTCGTGACCGTCTTCGCGGGCAGCGTCGGCCCGACCGGCACCTTGGCCATCTTCGCGAACGTGCGCCTCAGGCCGTAGACGTGAGCCACGATCGCGGCGATCGTCCTGCCCTTCTGCGGGGGCGGAGCGTGCCAGAACTCGTCCGGCACCTCGCGCACTACGAGCTCGGTCACGCGCAGCGCGTGCTCGAAGGCCTCGACGACCTCCTTCTCCAGGTCGAGCGGGTTCCTCTTGGCCATGCGGGATGCTAGCGGCGGTCACGTGAGACGGACAAGCTGATGTGTGGACACACTGTGCCCACGTTGTGACCACCGCACCGCCGTGCCTGGGCTCGAAGGGGCCGTCGTCGCCGTAGGCGAGCGCCGACGCGACAGACGGTCAGCCGCGGCGAGGCGTCACGCTAGGCGTCCCGGTAGCCGCTCCGCGACCCCCGCGACGCGCATGCGGTACTACTGGCCCGTGGAACCGGAGGACCTGTTGGCGCAGAACCGCGAGTGGGCGGCCGCTACGGTGTCGCGCGACCCCGGCTACTTCGCTCGCCTGGCGGGGCAGCAGGCGCCCCGCTTCCTGTGGGTGGGCTGCTCGGACTCGCGCGTCAGCGCCGACGCGATCGCGGGCCTCGCGCCCGGCGAGGTCTTCGTCCACCGCAACGTGGCCAACGTCGCGCCCCACACCGACCTGAACCTCCTCTCCGTCCTCACCTACGCCGTCGACGTGCTGCAGGTAGGGCACGTGATCGTCGTGGGGCACTACGGCTGCGGCGGCGTGGCGGCGGCCCTGGACGGCCGGAGCCACGGCCTCCTCGACAACTGGCTGCGCCAGGTGAAGGACGTGGCCTCGCGCCACGCCGCGCAGCTGGACGGGCTCGACCCCGAGGCCAAGGGGCGCCGCCTCGTCGAGCTCAACGCCGTCGAGCAGGCGCGGAACCTGTGCCACACCAGCATCGTCCAGTCGGCTTGGGCGCGGGGCCAGGCCCTCACCGTGCGCGCCTGGGTGTACGGGCTCGAGGACGGGCGGCTCCGCGACCTGCGCTTCGTCGTCACCGGGCCAGACGACGTCCAGCCCGCCTACCGCCTCTCCCTCGAGGGCGACTGAGCGCGCGCCGCCCGCGGCCTCACGGGCCGTCCGCCAGCGCCGTAATGGTCACACCGTGGCCACGGTGTGGTCACTTCATCTCAGCCCGCGCGACTCGGAGAGGCGGCGCATGTAGTCCATGGCCTCCTCCCAGGTGCGGAACTCGCGCAGCTCACGGCTCTGGAGGTCGAGCAGCACGATCGACGTGCCGCCGCGGCCAGAGTCGACGACGCGCACGATCACGCTCGACACCACCCTGCCCGTCCGCATGCCGCACTGGAGCGTGCGGGGCGTTACGCGGGCGTTACAACTAGACTGTAAGCGACATGCCGTTCCTGAACCTGCTCGGCTCGGCCGCGCTGGGCCGGGCCGGAGGACTGCCCGTCGACCGGCGGGGGTGCCTGCTGGCCTACCTCGCCGTGGAGGGCGGGTGGGTCAGCCGCGAGCGCGTGGCGCTCCTCTTCTGGCCCGACTCCGACGAGACGACGGCCAAGCGCAACCTGCGTCAGCTGGTTCTGCGGGCCAGGCGCTTGCCCCTCGAGCCGCCGCTCGAGGGGACCGCCGAAGCCCTGAGGTGGCCCGTCGACTGCGACGTCGCGGCCTTCAGGCGGGCGCTGGCCGACGGCGACGTGGCCGCGGCCGTCGCGCTCTACGCGGGTCCGCTCCTCGAGGGCTTCGCCGTCCACGACGTCGGGGGGTTCGACGTCTGGCTGGAGGGCGAGCGCGACCGCCTCAGGACGGCGTTCCTCGACGCCGGCCTGCGTCGCGCCGAAGGCCTCGCCGCCGCGGGTCGGTACGACGAGGCGGCGACGCTGCTGGCCAAGCTCCACGACGCCGACCCCCTGGCGGAGGACGTGCTGGCGAGCTACGTGCGGTCCCTCTACCTCGCGGGCCGTCGCGACGCCGCCCTCAGCGCCTACGCGCGCTTCGAGCGCGAGCTGGACACCGAGCTGGGCCTGGAGCCGCTCCCCGCCACCCGCGCCCTGGCCGCGGCCGTGCGCGCCGGCGAGCCCCTCGAGGTCGCCGTGGCGCCGTCGGCGCCGGCCGAGCGCGTCAGCCTCGCGCCCTCCCGCCTGCGTGGACGCGACCCGGTCAGGCACGCCCTCCTCGCGGCGAGGACGCCCGTGGTCCTCCTGAGGGGCGAGCCCGGCATCGGCAAGTCCGCCCTGCTCACCGAGACCGTGACCGCCCCGCTGCGCGCGAAGGCGGTCGAGGGCCTCGAGCGGCTGCCGTACCACCCGCTCGTCGACCTCGCGCGCGGCGCGACCGACCTGACGGCCCGGCTCGGCCCCTACCGGGACGACCTCGCCAGGCTCGTCCCCGACGTCGCCGGCGACGTCGCCCCCGAGCCGCTCGAGAGCGAGGTCGCGCGGTCGCGCGTCGCCGAGGCCCTGGCGCGACTGGTCGAGGCGGGCGGGGGCGTCCTCGTCCTCGACGACCTGCAGTGGGCCGACGCCTCGACGCTGGAGGTCGTCGTCTACCTCGCCGAGCGCGGCCTCAAGGTCTACGGCGCCTACCGCGCGGGCGAGGTGGGGCCGGAGCTCGAGCGCGTGCTGGCCGCCCTGCGGGGAGCCGGCAGGCTCACGGTCGTCGACGTCGAGGCCCTCGACGAGGAGTCCGTGCGCACCGTTCTCGCCGACCTGATGGGCCGCGAGGAGGGGCCGGTCGCGTTCTCGCGCCGGCTGTGGAGCCACACGGGCGGCAACCCGCTGTTCCTCCTCGAGACGCTGCGCGTCCTGTTCGAGTCGGGCCGCCTGCGCCGGGACGACAGCGGCTGGCACACGGACGTCGACGAGGTCACGATCGACTACTCGGAGCTGACGGTCCCGCCGGCGATCGCCGACGTGATCGCCAGGCGGCTGGAGGCCCTGAAGGCGCCCACCGTCAGGGTGCTGGAGGCGCTCTCCCTGACGCGCGCGGACCTCCCGGCGGCCGCGATCGCGAGCGTCACGGGCCTCACCCCCGCCGCCGTCGCCGACGCCCTCGACGAGGCCGAGGCCGCCGGCTTCGTCCAGGGCGGCGCGTTCAGGCACGACCTGCTCAGGCAGTCGCTCGACGCGCGGGTGCCGCCCGCGCGCCGCGCGCTGCTGCACGGCTTCATCGCCCGCGAGCTCGAGGGCGCGGCCGACCCGGGGCTCGTGGCCGAGCACTGGCTCGCCGCCGGCGAGACCGCCAAGGCCCGCGAGGCGTGGGTCGCGCGCGCGACCGAGCTGCGGTCGCGCGGCCTGCAGCGGGCCGCGATCGAGCTCCTCGAGGCCGCCCTCAGGCGCCTGCCGACCGGCCCGGACGCCGCGTGGCTGCGGCTCTCCCTGGCGCACGCCCAGCGGGAGGCGAACGAGCTCGAGGCCGCCGCGGCCACGCTCGCGGAGGTCAAGGCCGGGCCCGATCTCTCCCCCGAGCAGCTCGCCCAGCTCGTCACGGCGGAGGGCTGGCTGGCGTTCGGAGCAGGTCGGCTGGCGGAGGCGCAGCGGCTCCTCGAGGAGGCGCAGGCGGTCGCCCAGGCGCTGCCCTCCGACGACCTGAGGTACGAGCTGGCGATGCTCGACGCGAGCCTCGCCCACGCGAACCGCCGCGTCGACGACGCGAGGGCCAGGCTCGAGGGGCACCTGGTCACGCTCAGGCGCGGGCCTCCGAGCGCGCGCCTGGTCCAGTACCTGACGAGCCTCGCGGCCGTGCTCGACATCGCGGGCGAGCACGAGGCGGCCCTGGCGCGCCACCGCGAGGCCCACGCCCTGGCGCGCGCCATCGGCTCGCGCTACTACGTCCTCGACACGACGATCAACCTCGTGTGCTGCCTGGGCGACCTGGGCCGGCACGAGGAGGCGATCGCCGCGGCCGAGGACGCGATGCGCCTCGAGCTAGACGACTACGACGGGGCCTCGGAGCTGCGGGTCAACCTCGCGTCCTCGTACATGGACGTGGGCCGCTACGAGGACGCGCTGCGTCAGTTCGACGCGGTCCTCGCCGAGGAGCAACGCCCCTACATGCGGCTGATCACGAAGTCCCGGGCCGTGTGGTGCCACGGGAGCCTCGGCCGCCTGGCCGAGGCGCGAGCGCTGATCGACGAGGGCCTGCGCCTGGTCGCCGACGTCGAGCTGCCGCTGGCGATCGGGACCCTGGCCGGAGCCACCCTCGCGTACGGCGACGCGCGGCAGGTCGCCGCGCTCGCGGCGGCGACGGCGGGGTTCGACCCCGCGGCCCTGAGCCCCTTCACCCGCGAGCGCATCCAGGCCGGCCTGCGCCTGGGCGAGGCCGCCCGAGCCTGCCCCGGCGCCTGGTGGGAGTCGCTGGCGGGCGCCCCGCCGCCGCGTGTGACGACCGCGTAACGCCCCGCGGAGCAGGCTGCTGCCATGACACGGACCTCAGCGCCACATACCGCAGTGAGGCTCCTCGCCGCCACGCTCGCGCTGGCCTTCGCCGCGTCGGGGCTGGCGCAGGGCTTCCCTGGCACCTACCAGGCCCCGGTGCCGCAGGGCGTCGTCACGGTGCAGCTGACGACGCAGGGCGAGAGGCTCTTCGGCCAGCTCGAGGGGCCCGGGGTCCGCTTCGACCTCGAGGGCTGGGTCGAGGACGGGGTCGGCGTCGGCGTCGCGAGCTCGGCCCAGGGGGCGCTCGGCTTCGAGGCCGTCGTCGAGGGCGACACGCTCGGCCTGTGGTTCTACGAGGTCGTGAACGGCGCCGTGGTCCCCGACAGCGAGATCGAGGTGATCCTGACCCGGGTGGCCGGCGCTCCCGCCGCTGCCGTGCCCGCTCCGGGCCAGGCAGCGCCCCCGGTGGGTGCCTCACCTCCCTCGCCCGGCGCGCAGGCGCTGCCGCCGAGCCCGTCGGCCCCGCAGCCCGGCGGCAAGCTGATCCAGACCCCGCCGGCGCAGGGCGGGCCGTCCGCGCCGGGCGGCGGGGTCGCCGGCGCGCCGACGGCTCCGGGCGGCGGCGCGCTGGGCGCGGGCGCCCCGGCGCCGCAGTCGAGCTCGCCGGTGCTGGCGACGGGCGCCTACGCCCAGCTGACGCGGGACGACGCCCTGGCGTTCATCGAGGCGCTCGAGTTCGTCCTGGCCCAGATGGGCTACGCCTACACCTTCACGGACGCCGACCGCGCCGAGGCGCTGCGCGCGCTGGCCCAGAACTACCCGACGTTGGACCAGACCGCCCAGGTCGTGCTGTCGCAGGCGCGCGCGATCTGGGAGCGCGTGCGGGCGAACTGGCACGCGGCCACCGCAGCCGAGCAGCAGGAGTTCGCGGTGGGCGTCCTCGTGCTGGCCTTCGGCGAGCAGAACGTGGCCCAGTGGGCCGGCTCGGGGCGCGGCGGCGGAGGCGGCGGCCAGTGCACGACGTTCGAGGACTGCACGTCGGCCTACGTCGGCGGCTCGAGCTGGTCGGACACGTTCGACGCCCAGAGCTGCTGGGCGGCGGCGGGCTGCGAGAGCTACGACCCGGTCGGCGGCTTCACCTACGACGACCCCGGGTCCTACTGAGCCTGCGCCTTGTTCCCGGTGTAGTTGATCATCCAGTGGACGCCGTAGCGGTCCTTGAGGTTCGCGTAGAGCTCTGCCCAGTCGACCTCGGCCAGCTCCATGTGGACCTCGCCGCCCTCCGCGAGGCGCTCGTAGAGGCGCCTGGCCTCGGCGGCGTCCTCGGCGTCGAGCATGATGTGGACGTTGTTCCCCGCGTGGAACGGGAACCCCATCGACTCGGGCACGTCGGACGCCATCAGGGCCTTGCCGCCCCCCAGGGGCAGGTAGGCGTGCATGACGAGGTCCTTCTCGCCCTCGGGCAGGCCAGCGCCGTGGTCGCCGAAGTCCCGGAACCGGATCACCTCCGGCTGGGCCCCGAACACGGAGCCGTAGAAGCGCATCGCCTCGGCCGTCTCGCTACGGAAGTTCAGGTACGGGATGACGGTCCTCATGCTCTCCTCCTCGGGGCCCGCTCGGCAGGTTTATGGTGCCAGAAAGCAGCGCGGGGGCGGCCGCCTGCGCGGCCTCCCAGGCGGGCAGCGAGCGCTCGAGCTGCGCCTCGCCGGCGGCGGTGAGCGCGAGCTGCCGCTCGCGCGCGTCGCCGGTCGCGGTCGACGTGACCCAGCCCTTCTCCTCGAGCAGCCCGGCGCTGCGCGTGAGCGTGGTGCGCTCGAGGCCGAGGAGGTCGGCGAGCCGCGTCATCGTCGCGCCGCCGGTGTTGGCGAGCGCCGCGAGGATCGAGAACTGCGTGGCCCGCAGGCCCGTGGGCCGCAGGTGCTCGTCGTAGTGCCGCGTCAGGAGCCTGGCGGTCCTGCGGGCTCCCAAGCACAGGCAGCCGCGGGTAGCGAGGATCCGTTCGGGTGTGGCCACGCCGAGAGTGTATATGCACGCAACTCGCGCGGCAAGCGCGCCGCCGGGCGCGCTCAGGCGCCTGCGACCAGGCCGTGCTCTCCCGGCGTCGGCCGGGGCGGGTCGGGGAACGCCAGGCCCGGGTCCAGCTCGACCTCGTGACACGCCACGCCGGCGGCCTCCAGCGCCGGCTCGAGCAGCGCGAGGTTCCCCTTCCCGCGCTCGCTCGTAGTCAGGTAGAGCCGCTCGCGCGCCCGCGTGAGCGCCACGTAGAGCAGCCGGCGCGCCTCGTCCTCGGCGGCCTGCCTCCGCGCCCGCGTCAGCAGCCGCAGCACCACGGGATCGAGGGGCTCGCCGTCGTCGGAGGTGAGCCGCACGCCCAGCCCGCGCTCGGCGTCGAGGGCGAACGCGGCGTCGTCCCTCGCGCCCTGGTAGCTCAGGTCGGCGACGACGACCACCGGCCACTCGAGGCCCTTGCTGCGGTGGATCGTCGTCAGCGTCACGGCGTCGCCGGCCTGCAGCGTGGGCCGCGGGAGCTGGACGCCTGCCGCCTGCAGCCGCCTCAGCTGACGCTGCACGGCGAAGGCGTCGCGGTGCCAGCCCTCGAGCCGCCTCACCAGGCCGAGGAACGCTCGCCAGTCGGCCAGGCGCCGCCTGCCGCCCGGCAGGTTCGCCACGACCGCCGAGTAGCCGGTCGCCTCGTCGAGCGCCTGCAGGAGCCGGCTGGGCACGTCGTCCCAGCGCCGCGCGAGCACGCCCGCGATCACGTCCCGGGCCGAGGCGAGGCCGGCGGGCAGGTCGTCGGCGGCCTCCAGGCGCGACCACCACGCCGCGTCGCCCGGCAGGCCGCTCGTCACGGCGAGGAGCGTGGGGTCGTCGACGGCGAAGAACGGTGAGCGGAGCAGCGCCGCCAGGGCGACGTCGTCGGAGCGGTCGGCGAGGAAGCGCAGGCACGCGATGCCGTCCTTCGCCTCGCGCGTGCCCAGGAGGTCGCCGCCCGCGACCTCCACGGCCGGCACCCCGAGCGAGGGCAGCACCGCCGCGAACGTCTCGAACGGCGCGTTGCCCCGGGCGAGGACCGCGACGTCGCCGTAGCGGAGGGGGCGCTCGGCGCCGGTACCGGGGTCGGTGACCGGCGTACCCGCCGCGACCAGGTCCCGGACGATGCCGGCGACGAGGTGGGCCTCGTTCAGGCGCCTCACACCGCTGACGCCGCGCCCGACGCAGGCGCGGTAGGCGAGGAACGGTCCGTCGGTCGGCGCGTCCCTGGCCGCGGCGAGCGGCTGGTGGAGGTCGCCGAGGAGGGCGGCGAAGACCGGCTCCTGCGCCCGGGTCAGGCCCGCGTGGGCGCGGAACGTGCGCGTCAGGACGACCGTCGCGCCGCCCTCGGCCTCGATCCGCCGGCGGAAGCGGCGGAACACGGCGACGTCGGCGCCGCGGAACCCGAAGATCGCCTGCTTCTCGTCGCCGACGACGGTGAAGACGGCGCTGCCCATCAGGTGGCCGAGGATCCTCTCCTGGACCGGGTTCGTGTCCTGGAACTCGTCGACGAGCACGGCCTTCCAGCGCCTGCGGTAGTGCTCGCGCACGTGCTCGTGGTCGAGCGCCCGCAGCGCGTGGAGCTCGAGGTCGGCGAAGCCGAGCACCCGCTCGTCGCGCCGCGCCTGCTCGAAGCGCCGCGCCACGTGCGCGTAGGCCGCCCTGAGGTGCGGCAGGAGCGCCGCGAACGCCTCGTCGGCGGGGCCCCAGGCCGCCGCCAGCGCCCCCTTCTCGCACTCGTCCACGATCGCGTCGCGCACGGCGCGCATCGCGTCCTTCACCGCGCCCAGCGCGCCAGGCTCCCAGTTCCGCTGGCTGCCGGCGTTGAGCTTCACCGTCTTCGCCAGCGCCAGCGCGCGCTCCGGCTCGCGCGCCTCCAGCGCCTCGAGCGCCTCCAGGCACGCCCGCCTGTGCTCCTCGGCCCTGTCGCCGTCGGCGCCGACGTGCGCCCGCAGCGTCTCCCGCCACCCGCGCCACTCGGGCGCCGCGGCGATGCGGGCGTAGGCCGTCTCGTGGGCCTCGGCGAGCAGCGCGCGCCAGTCGTCCGGGCCCCGCGACAGGGCGGGCTCCGCCGTCAGGGGGTCCTCGACCAGGGCCCTCAACACGCCGCGCAGCAGGTACACGGGGACGGCGTCCACGACCTCCTGAGGCAGCGAGGCGATCGCCTCCTCGAGCCGCTCCTCCCGCCACAGGACTCCCTCGACCTCGTCGAGCACGCCGAAGTCGGGGGCGACCTCCGCCTCCTCGGGGTGGTCGCGGCAGACGCGCGCCGCGAGCGCGTGGACGGTGCTTATCTGGGCGGCCTCGAGCTCGACGAGCGTTAGGCGGTCCCGTGGGCGCTCGCTCCTGACCAGCGCGCGGATGCGGCTGCGGAGCTCCGCCGCCGCCTTCTCGGTGAACGTCACGGCCACGACCTCGAGCGGGGAGAGCCCCGACTCCAGGTGGTGCAGGTAGCGGTGGGCGAGCATCTTCGTCTTGCCCGTGCCCGCGCCGGCGACCACGGCGACGGAGCCGGGCGCGGAGGCGGCGCGGCGCTGCTCGGGGGTGAGCTCGTCCACCGGCGCGGCCCCCGCCGGCGTCGCGAGGGTCGACCGGCTCACGCCGCCGCCTCCCCCTCCGGCGCGTCGCCGGGCGCCCGGCCCTTGCGGGAGAGGCGGGGGCCCCGCCGGCAGGCGACGTCGAACGGGCAGTAGCCGCAGGCCTCCTGGGCGTCGTCGGGGTCGACCGGGAACTCGCCCTTCGCCAGGGCCGCCAGGAACCGGGCGACGAGCCCGTCGAGGGCGGCGTCGTCGAGGCTCCCGGGCTCCACCGCCTTGCTGACCTTGGCGCCGCGCACGGAGAGGTAGCGCGCCGCCCCGACCGGCACGCCGGGGCACAGCACGGGCGCCGCCGCCTCGACGTAGAGGGGGAGCTGGACGTCGAGCGTGAGACTCCCGTTCGCCGCCTTCGCGCCGCGGGGCGCCGAGGACCCGAGCTTGTAGTCGGTGAGCACGACCCTCTCCGCCCCTCCCAGCGGCACGACGTCGATGCGGTCGACCCTGCCCCTGACCGTAAGGCCGCGCCACGTCGCCGTGAACTCGCGCTCGAGGTGCTCGACGCGCGCGCCGGGGGCGATGAAGTCCTCCGACCGCACCAGGCGCGCCAGCGTGAGGAGGTTCTCGCGCCGCTGCAGCGGCCAGGTCCGCGAGCGCACCCGCCTGCCCTCGTCGGCCTCGAGGCGCTCGTGCGCCTCGTCGTACGCCCACGGGAGGTGCCTGAGGACCGCCGCGCGGAACGGGTCGTCGTCCGGCGTCGCGCCGGCGGCGTCGACCTCGCCCCTAGCGCGGTCGACGGCGAGCCTGAGCGCGTGGTGGAAGATCGAGCCGGCGGTCGGCGGGCTCACGTCCACCTCGGCCTCGGCGGGCTCCGCGAGCCGCAGGCCGTACTGGGCGAACCACTTGAACGCGCACTGGCCGAAGGACGTGAGCTGCGAGGCGCTGAAGGGACCGTCCGCCCGCACCGGCAGCCCCACGACGCCGTCGTGGGCGTCGGGCGGCGCCGCGCCCTCCCGGCGCAGCTCCACCTCCCAGGCCGCCCGCGCGGGCGCGTCGGAGCGCGGCAGCGCGGCGATGAGGCCCTCGAGGGGACCGACGGGCTCGCGCGGGCCGGCCGACGGGGGGCGGCCCGCGCCCAGGGCGGGTAGGAAGGGGCTGGCCAGGCGCTCGGTGCCGGCGAGGGTCTCGGGGTACGTCAGCGTGAGGCTCGCGCCCACGGCGTGCAGGACGGCGAGGAACGAGAGCTCCTCGCGCTCGGCGGCGCCCGCCGCGTCCTCCAGCGCCAGCCCGGCCCGGGCCGCGGCGCGCCGCTCGTGGAACCCGATCACGGGGTCGTCGACGACCGCCTCGGGGAACACCCCCTCGGCCATGCCCAGCACGAAGACGTGGTCGTAGCGGGCGCCGAACACGGCCAGCGGCGTGTGGAGCTCGACGCTGCCAGCCCGCGGCGGGTCGGCCGGCACGACCGTCGCGTCGAGCGCGTCCTCGAGGACGGCCAGGTAGGCGTCGAGGGTCAGGCGCTCGCGGGCGGCGTCGCCGGCGGCCCGCGACTCGGCGAGCGCCTTGAGGAGCCTCGCCCGCGCCCGCGTGTCGCGGTCCGCGCCGAGCCGCTCGATACCCAGCCCCTGCAGGGCGGCCGCGAGCCTGGCGTCGTACTCCTCGCGCGTCCCCTCCCGGGGCCACGCGAGCAGGGGCGCCACGGCCACGCCGACGGCCTCCCACTCCTCCGCCCCCGCGGGGTGGCTCGCGCGGGCCGCCGCCCACGCCTCCTCGGTGAGGGCGCGCGCGAGCGGGTGGAGCAGCAGCCTCGCCGTCGCCTCGAACGGCAGCCCCTCGCGCACGACGGTCACGAGGCCCGCGACCGCCTCGCCGAGGCGGGTGTCGCGCAGGCCCAGGCCGTACGCGAGCCGCACGGGCACGCCGAACTCGGCGCCGACCGCCTGCACCAGCGGTCCGTAGGCCCGCTCCGCGCGCGCCACGAGGACGACCCGCTCCGGCCGCGTCCCGGCGTCGAGGAGGCCCTTCACCTGCGCCAGCGCCCAGCGGACCTCTTCCTCCTCGCTCGGGAGGCGGTGGGCGGTGAAGCGCGGTTCCGAGGTGGAGCCGTCGGCGACCTCGCCCGGTTCGTGGCCACCCACGGCCGCCGTGAAGAGCGCCGCCAGGCGCGGTCCCGGCGCCGCGCCGGTCCTCGGGTCCTCGACGACGTCCCAGCCCGCGGCCGCGAGGGCCGAAGCGGCGTCGGCGCTGGCCGCGAAGCCACGCGGGAGCACGGCCACCGACCCCGGCCCCGCCGCGGCGTCGAGGAACGCCACCTCGCCCGCCCCGAGCCGGGCGTAGCCGGTGAGGAGGACCCGGTCGGCCCGCGGGCCCGCGTCCGCGGCGCGCCACAGGACCTCAGCCGGGTCGACCGCGCCTCGGTCCGCGAGGTGCCGCGAGTAGGCCAGCGCGACGCGGGCCGCCTCGAGGCTGCGCCGGCCCACGCCGTCGGCGGCCGCCAGCGCCTCCATGGCGCCCGGCCGCGACGCGACGCCGACCCGGAGGAGCTCGGCGACCACGGGCTCAAGCCGGCGCGCCGTGCCCTTCACGTCGGCGGGAGCGAGGACCTCCTCCACGGCGGCGCGGAGGGCGGACAGCCGCGACAGCGGCCGCGCCGGCCGCAGGCCGAGACGCCTGACCTCACGCACGGCCAGGTCGTGGAGGCCGCGGCTGGCCGCCCTGGCGCCGCGCACGGCGCTGGCGGCGCGGGCGTTGGGGGTCAGGAGGAGCCGGCCGGCCAGGGCCCCGCGCGCGACGGCGAGCGGGTCGGCGGCGAGGACCACGGTGCGGGCGGTGCCGTCGCCGGCCAGGACCGGCTCGCTGCCGGCGCCGGCGGCGGCTCGGGGGACGGCCCGGGCGGGGTCCGCGGCGCCCACGACGCGTCCTGGCGGCCCCACGACACCGCGCTCCCCGCCACCGAACCTGTCTGCCTGGCCGCTCACGCGTTCATCCTCACCTCGAGGCGGCTGCCGCGCGCGCCGGCGTGGACCAGGAGCTGCACGGGCACCCGCTTCTTGAGCTCGTCGACGTGGCTGATCACGCCCACCATCCGGTGGGCCTCGGGTAGGCCGCGCAGGATCGCGACGGCGTCCTCCAGAGCGCGCGGGTCGAGCGAGCCGAAGCCCTCGTCCACGAACAGCGCGCCGTGCTCCGCCGCCCCGCTCTCGCGCTGGGCGACCTCGGCGAGGCCGAGCGCGAGGGCGAGGCTCGCGAGGAACCCCTCCCCGCCCGAGAGCGTGTGCGCCGGCCGCGCGGCGCCGCCGCTGAACGAGTCGATCACGTCGAGCTCCAAGCCCTCCTCGCGCTTGCCCCTGTGCTCGCCGAGCGCGAGCCGGTACCGTCCGCCGGTCATGTGCCTGAGGTGATGGTTGCCCTCGGCCAGGACCCGCTGGAAGATCGAGCGCAGCACGAACGTCTCCAGGTCCATCCTGACAGCTCCCGTCACCTGGCCGGCCGCGAGGTCGGCCAGCCGCCTGGCTGCCAGCCTGCGGCCCGCGAGCTCGGCGTCCCGCGCGGCGAGACTGTCGTGCTCCGCCAGCCTCTCCTCGACCCGCGCGGCCGCCTGCTTCGCCGCCAGCCAGGCCGCCTCCGCCGCCGACGCCTCGGCCCTCGCCGCCTCCAGCGCCCGCTCGAGGGCCGCGACGTCGGGCCTCTCCTGCCCCGCGAGCTTGCCCGCCAGCGACCTCAGCTCCCCCCTCAGCCTCTCGCGCTCGTCGCGGAAGGCCTTCACCGCGGCCTCGCGCGCGTCGAGCTCGCGCTCGGGCAGCGCCGCGGCGTGGAGGTCCGCGAGGTCGGCGAAGCCGGCGGCGGCCAGGCGCTCCCAGAAGCCGACCCGCTCGACCTCGGCCCTCTCCGCCGCGCGGCGCGCGTCCGCCCGCGCCCGCTCCAGCCGCTCGCTCGCCTTGGCGGCGGCCTGGCGCGCGTCGTCCACGCGCCGCGCCGCGGCCGCGAACCGCGCGCCGAGCTCGTCGTGCTCGCGCCGCGCGGCCGCCAGCGCAGCGGCGAACGCCTCCGGCTCGCGATGCTCGGCGGGGAGGTCCTGCAGCGCGCCCTCGAGCTCCGCCGCGAGCCTCACCACGGTCTCGCTGCGGCGCCTCTCGTCGGCCTCGGCGGCCGTGACCTCGTCCCGCGCGCTCGCGAGCCTCGCGACGAGCTCGGCCGCTTCTCGGTCGAGCGCCGCCGCCCTCGTCCTGGCGTGGGCGACGCGCCCTACCCACGCCTCCGCCGCCGCCACGGCGGAGCCGGCGGCTTCGCCAGGACCCTCCGTGAGCCAGCCGTGGGCCTGCGCGACCTCCCGGGCTCCCCGCGAGGCCTCGTCGCGGGCGTGCATGAGCCGGGCCATCGCGGCAGCGTCCGCGCCGAAGGCCTCGAAGACCCGGTTCAGCGCGCCTGCGTCCGCGGCGGGGGCGGGCGCCGGGTGCTCGGTGCCCCCGCAGACGGGGCAGGGCTCGCCGGCCGCCAGGCTCGGCGCCAGCAGCCCGGGCGCGTGGCGCGTGACGGCCTCGACGACCCGCTCGAGGGGGTCGTGCCGCGCGGCGAGCTCGGCCACCTGGCGGTCCAACCGCGCCGCCTCGGCGCGCAGGTCGGCGTGGCGCCGCGCGTCCCTCGCGAGCCGCTTCGCCTCCTCGTGGGCCAGCCTGGCCTCCGCCTCCTGGTCGACGAGCGCCTGGAGCTCCGCCCGCTCGGCGCCGACGGCCTCGGCGCGTGCTGTCAGACGAGCGGCCTCCCGCCGCGCGGCCTCGAGCCGCTCCCGTGCCGCGGCCAGCCCGGCCCGCTCGCGGACGAGCTCGTAGCGCCGCGCGGCGGCGCCCTCCACCTTCGGCTCCAGGAGCTCGAGCCGGAGCCTTCGCCTCTCGCGGCGCTCCAGCTCGGGCCGCAGCTCCTCCAGCTCCCGGGCGTCGACGGCGGCGGCCTCGCTCTCCCCCGCGGCGCGCACGGCGGCCGCCTCGGCCGCCGCGGCCTCCCGGCGCGCCTCCGTCAGGGCCCGTTCCGCTTCCTCCAGGATGCGCCGGGCGTCGGCCAGTCCGGCGGCCCGCCGCGCCCGCTCCAGCGTGACCTCCTCCACGCGCGTCTCGGCCTCGCGCCGCTCGAGCTCGGCGGCGCGCCTAGCGGCCTCGTCGTACCGCGCGAAGTCGTCCCTGACGGCCTCGGCGGCCGTGAGCGCCCTCTCGGCCGCCGCCTTCGCCGCCTCCTTGGCCTCCCGCTCGGCGCCGCGCCGCGCCTCGTCGGCCCTCAGGTCGGCGAGGTGAACGTCGGCCGCCTGCCTGTCGTTGACCCCGACGCCCGCCAGCAGCTCCCTGCGCCTGGCCTCGCTCTCCCTGCTCCGGCTCTCGAGGGCGTTGCGCTTCTCCCTCAGGGCGTCGGCGAGGCGCCGGAACCGCTCGGTGGCGAAGACGTTCGCGAGCACGCGGTGCCGCGACGCGTGGTCGGTCACGACCCTCCTGAACTCGCCCTGCGGGAGCACGACCGTCTGCCGGAACTGGCGGGCGTCGCAGCGAAGGAGCTCCGCGACCTGGGCCGAGACCGCCCGGACCCCGTCGGCCAGTACCCGGCCACCGGTGAGGTCCTCGAGGCGCGCCTCCTCCTGGTACGTCTTCAGCCCGCTGCCCCTCCGCTTGGGACGCGTCTGGGCGGGGCTGCGCACGACGCGGTAGCGCCCGCCGCGGTGCTCGAACTCGAGCGTCACCCGCGTGGGGGCGTGCGGGGCCAGCGTCGAGACGACGTCCTTGCCCCGACGCTCGTCGCCGGTCGACTCGCCGTAGAGCGCGAAGCACAGCGCGTCCAGTACGGAGCTCTTGCCCGCCCCGGTAGGGCCGTGGATCAGGAACAGGCCGTGGGCGCCCAGGCGCTCGAAGTCGACCTCGTGCGTCCCCACGAAGGGGCCGAAGTTCTCGAGCCGCAGGCGCGAGGGCCTCACGCGGGCACCCCCTCGCCGGCGGTCTCGGCGACGACCTCGCGCAGGAGCTCCTCCTCGAGCGGCGTCATGTCGGCGTCGTAGACCTGCCGGTAGAACTGCCTCAGCGCGTCCTCCGTCGTCACGCGCCGGTAGTCGCCCTGGAGTCGGAGGGCGGCGTCGCCGACGCTCACGGCGGGCTGCTCCAGCACGGCGTTGGGCAGCGCTTCGCGGAGCCGGGCGATCGCGTTCTCGACGGGCCCGTCGTCGACGATCCTCACCAGGGTGTAGTGGTCGCGGTCGCGCGCGGGCAGGTTCGCGGCGCGCCTCAGGACCTCGGCGAACGTGAGCCCCTCGACGACCTGCACCCACCGGCCCGGCTCGAGGGGCACGGCCTCGCAGCCGACGCGCCCGTCGGGGAGGACCTCGACGACGTACACGCCCTTGCGCTCGGAGCCGTCCGGGCGCGGCGGACCGCAGAGGTCGGAGGCGGTGGCCTCGGCGAAGGAGTAGGGGTAGAGCGAGCCGGAGTAGCGCACCTCGCCGCCGCTGCCGAGCCGGCGCGCGCCGTGGAGGTGACCGAGGGCGACGTACGCGAAGCCGTCGAACAGCGCCGCTGGCACGGCGCCGGCCCCGCCGACCATGATCGCGTCCTCGCCGTCGGGCTCCTCCCCCGCACCCGCGACGTACGCGTGAGCGACGAGCACGGCCGGGCGGCCCGTGTCGCGGTCGATCCGGGCCAGCACGCGGCGCATGGCGCCGGCGTAGTCGAAGTCGCCGAGGGCGGGTGCCTCGTCGCGGAGGCTGGCGTCGAGGCGGCCCTCGTCGCGATGGTCGGCGCCGGCGGCTCCGCCTCTCCGGCGGTCGGCGGCGGCGGCTCGGTCTCGCCGGCGGTCGGCGTCGGCGAGACCCTCCTCCCGCGAGGCGGCGGCGACGTGCACCGGCTTGTGGAACGGCACGCCGTAGACGTCGACGCCGGCGACGGTGACGGGGCGCCGGCTGTCCGCGAGGGCGCTGCGGTGGTGCAGGCCGGCGCGGCGCGCGAGGCCGCGGTGCACGGCGAGGCGTCCGGGGTGGTCGTGGTTGCCCGGGATCACCACCATCGGCACGCCGTGCTCGCCCACGACGGCCTCCACCACCTGATCCCACAGCTCCAGCGCACCGAGCGAGGGGACCTGCGTGTCGAAGACGTCGCCGGCCACCACGACCGCGTCCGGAGCGGCGTCGGCGACGAGCGCGACGAACGCCGTGAGCAGCTCCCGTTGCACGTCGTGGAGCGAGTGGTCGTGGAGACGCTTGCCGAGATGCCAGTCAGCGGTGTGGATGAACCTCAACTTCGACCCCCGTCGAGGCGAGGCTACCCGCGGCCTGCGACGGCTAGCGTCGAACCTCTCCCCACCGCCTAGGCGTAGCGCTGGAGGGCCGCGGCGGCCTCGGCCGCCACCCGCTCCCTTATCGCGGCGGGGGCGATGGCCTCGACCTTCGAGCCCCAGCTCAGGATGAACGCCAGGAGCTCGTGCGCGTCGCCGTCCTTCGCCAGGCGACCGCGCAGCACCACCTCGAGGGAGCCGTCGTCGGCCTCGGAGGCGACCTCGACGTTGCGGTCGACCTCCTGCTGCTCGAGGAACCACGACGCCACCGAGGGGTCGACCCGCAGCACCACCTCGACGGGCTCGCCCACGACCGTCACGCCCCAGGCGCTCTCCAGGTACGCGACCGGGTCGAAGTCGGCGGGGATCGCGTACGTTTCGCGCAGGAGCCGGGCGTTGCGCATCCGGGAGAGGCGGAAGACGCCGATGCGGTCGAAGTAGAGGCGCTCGCGCGCGACGACGTACGGCTGCAGGTTGCGACGGTTGAGCTCGTAGTAGAGGATCTCGTACTCGTGCGGGTGGTGCTGGCTGCCGCGCGCCGAGCGGTACTCGCAGCGCAGCACGCGCCGGTTGAACCAGGCCTGCGCCACGAGGTCGAGGGTGCGGTCGTGCTTGGTGCTGGGCAGGCGGTCGACGCTGCTCGCCAGGGCCGAGCGCGCCGGCTCCGGCAGCTGCGCGGCCAGCTTGCGCAGGGCGTTGCGGTAGTGGGGCTCCCCGATGCCGGTGTGGACGAGCAGGCGCGTGGCGCTGTGGACGGCCAGCGCCTCGACCTCGTTCAGGGCGCTGGTAGGCGCCGGGATCCGGTAGGTGGAGCCCTCCGCCACGACCTCGACGACCTCGCGGAGGTCACCCAGGTCGCGCTCGATCGTGCGGCGCGTGACCCCGAAGCGCTCGGCCAGCTCGACGACCCGGTAGGGCTTCAGCGCGAGGAGCTTCTCCAGCTCCTTGAGGCGGTTGGCCTTGTTCAGCGTCCTGGTCACGTCCCAGCAGCCTATCAGCACGCCTCTCACCCGCTTGGGTCGCATCATGGCACCACCATGGGTACGCGCGGGCTCCACCACGTGACGGGGATAACCGGCGACGTGCAGGCGAACGTCGATTTCTACCTCGGCCTGCTGGGCCTGCGGCTCGTGAAGCGCACGGTCAACCACCAGGACCCATCGACCCTCCACCTCTTCTACGCGCCGGGCGACGGGCGCCCCGGCACGGTCCTGACGTTCTTCGCCTGGCCCGACACGGCCGCCGGCCGGCGCGGCGTGGGGCAGGCGACCGAGGTGGGCCTCACGGTCCCGCGTGACGCGATCGGGTTCTGGTACGAGCGGCTGCTCTCGCGGGGCATGCGGTTCGGCGGCCCGGCCGGCAAGGGCGGCCAGACGACGCTGACGTTGGAGGACCCCGACGGCCTGCCGCTCGTGCTCGTCGGCAGCGACGACGCGCCGCCGCCCGCCGCCGACGAGGAGCGCGCCGGCGTGCCCCCGGACGCGTCCGTGCGGGGCCTACACCACGTGACGTTCTGGTCGGACCAGCCGGCGGCCACCGGCGAGGTGCTCACCGAGCTGCTCGGCTTCGAGGCGCAGGACGTCAGCGGCGCCGTGCACGCCTACCGCGCCGAAGCCGAGGTGGGCGCCGTGGCGTACGTTCGCGACGCCTCGGGCTTCTGGCCGGCTGCGGGCGGCGTCGGGACCCTCCACCACGTCGCGTTCCGCGGCGACATGGACGTCTTCCCCGACCGCCTCAGGGAGTACGCCCGCAAGCGGCTGCTGGCCGTCAGCCCGCTGCGCGAGCACGGCTACTTCCGCTCGGCGTACTTCCGGGAGCCGGCCGGTGCGATCGTGGAGGTGGCGAGCGACGGGCCGGGCTTCGTCGTCGACGAGCCGGCCGCCGAGCTGGGCCGGTCCCTGGTGCTGCCGCCTGACCTGGAGGCGCGGCGCGCGGAGCTCGAGACGGTGCTGCCGACGTTCGCCCTGCCGGGCGAGCCGCGGCCGCCGAAGCGGAACCTCGGCTGGACGCACCGGTTCGTGCCGGGCGCCGGGGCAGCCACGCTGCTCCTGCTGCACGGATCTGGCGGCGACGAGACCACGCTGCTGCCGCTAGCCCGCCAAGCTGCCTCCCATGCCCACCTCCTCTCGCTGCGCGGCCACCTCGACGACGGGGGCCGGCCCGGGTTCGTAGCGCGCTCCGCCGCCGGCGAGGCCGACCTGGCCGAGCTGGGCCTGGCCGCCGACGAGCTGGCCGCCTTCGCCCGCCAGGCCGCAGACCTCTACGAGCTGGTGGACGCGCCCGTGGTGCTGGTCGGCCACGAGGGCGGCGCCGACCTGGCGCTGGCGAGCCTGGCGCGCCACCCGAACGCCTACGCCGCCGCGGCCCTGCTGCGCCCGGGCCTGGCGTTGACGGAGCCGCCGCGCGG
The DNA here is from genome assembly GCA_035306665.1 of Trueperaceae bacterium. Taxonomy (GTDB): domain Bacteria; phylum Deinococcota; class Deinococci; order Deinococcales; family Trueperaceae; genus DASRWD01. Next base: position 13,339 of record DATGNP010000113.1, on the reverse strand, counting down.
TCGCCTCGATGGTAGGCGGGTGCTCCTGGTGCTCGGGCGCGACGACCCGGCGCTCGACCAGGGGGAGGCGGCCGCTGCCTACCTCGAGACGGCGGGAGCGGATGTCGAGGTCGTGAGGGTGCCGTTGGGTACGGTGCTGTGGGACCCCGACGTCGAGACGCTCCGCGCCTGGCTGCCGGGCGTCGTGTCCGGCGACGCCTGAGCCGGCGACGGGCGGGACGGGGTAGGGCCCTCGCGAGGACTCGCCCACGTGGACGCCGCGCCGCCAGGGCGGTTAGATGGAGCCATGGCGACGGCGACCACCAGGCCCACCGCGGACGGCTCGCTCGGCGTCCGGCCGCCCCTGCGCCGGGTGACGGTCGGCTTCATGGCCCTGTTCGTCGCGGCCCACGCCGTCTGGGCCGTGCTCGTGAACCTCGGCTTCAGGGCGCGCGTCCCCGGCCTGAACACGCTCAGCGCCAACCTGCTCGGACTCGCCCTGCTCGTCGCCGGCCTGCTGTTCGGCGTCGGCAGGCTGCGTCCGGCCGACGTCGGCCTGCGCGTACGCGACCTGCCCTCCGGGCTGCTGTTCACCCTTGCCTACTTCGTGGCCGTGCAGGCGGCCGTCCTCGTCTACGCCGCCGCCACCGGCGCTCGGGTCGTCAACGACTGGGCGGCCGTCGGCGCCGGCACCGCCGCGTACCTGTTGGCCGCCCAGCTCCTCGGCAACGCCCTGTACGAGGAGGTGGTGTTCCGCGGCTTCCTGCTGCCCCAGCTGTTCCTCGAGCTCAGGGGAGCGGGGACGGCGCTCGCGCTCGTGCTGGCCCCGGTCGTCTCCCAAGCGCTCTTCGCGGTGGCGCACGTGCCGAACCGGCTCTGGGTGACAGGCCTAGCGCCCGGCGAGCTGCCGGGAGCGCTCCTGCCCCTCTTCCTGATGGGCCTCTTCTTCGCCCTGCTCTACCTGCTGACGGACAACCTCTTCGCGGTGGTCGGCGTGCACGCGCTGAACAACGAGCAGATGCTCTCCCTGCTGGGTGCCGGCGGGCGCCTCGACGGCGCCAACGCCGTGATCGTCGCGGTGCTGGCGTTGGCGCTGGCCGTCGGCTGGCGCCTGTGGCGCGCCCGGGCCGGGGTCAGGGCCCGAGGGGGCTGGCCCTCGCCTGGCGCCAGCGCCGCCTGATCGCACGGACCTCGAACATGTGACCGGCCTCGTGCTCGACGAGGTGGTAGACCGCCCAGGCAGGCGTCATGGCGTAGTCCTCGCCCTTGGGCTCCCGCAGGCGGTGCCAGTCGTCGAGGGTCAGGCGGGCGAAGCGCTCGAACACGCTGCGCCGCACCGCGGCGAGACGGTCGAGGTGCTGCTCGAGGCTCTGGCCCTCCACGTGCACCAGCGTCCCGTCCGGCTCCCTGTCGTGCTCGTACGGGAACAGCGCCATGAGCTCGGGCGGGAACGGCTCGTCGTAGACGTCGAAGTAGCACCAGCCCAGCTCGACGCCCGCGATGTGGGTGAGGAGCGTGCCGATCGAGTTGTCGCGGCCGATGGGCCCGCGCCAGTCGAGCTCGTCCTGCTCGATGTCCCGCAGAGCCCTCAACAGCCCGCGCCTGGCCTCCTCCATCGCCCACATCCAGAGGCCGACCTCGCGCTCGGGCACGTCGAGAGCCTCCATCGTGTACACGTGCGGACGGTCGCTCATCCCTCACCCTCCTCCGCCCACGGCGTCATCGCGGTCGCGTTGCCGGGTGCGGAGAGTGTAGCGGTCGACCGCTCCGGCCTAGGCCGAGTCGGTTCGGCGCCGTCGCGGGCCAGCCCCGCGCGTCCGCGTCGGCGCGTCGGGGGCGAGCCGGTGTCCTGTCGGCCGAAGCCCAGGACACGGCGGCTCCTACCGCGATGCTCAGGACGCCGGCTTGGGCCGGTCGCGCAGGATGGGCAGGAACCGCTCCCAGGGGCCCACGTCCTCGCGGTACCGCTTGGCCATCACGCGCGCCACCTGCGCCAGGTGGCCCAGGTCGTGGACCACCCAGGTCGAGAGGAGCTGCCGCAGCGTCACCTGACCGAACTCCGGGTGCACGGCCCGGGCGTCCAGGGCGCGCTCGTCGAGGCCCCAGGAGGCCACCTCGGCGAGGTTCCGGTGGCGCAGCGCCGCGAACTCGTCGAGGAGCTCCTCGAGCCGCTTCCCGGCATGCAGCCGCCGGTGGGCGTAGCGGTCGAAGGGAGGGAAGGCGGCCGACGGGTCGCCGGCGCGGATCACCCGAGCGCGTGGCAGCCAGTTGGTGCGCTCGGCCTCGAGCAGGTGGCCGACCACCTCGGCGGGGCTGAACGTGCCCTCGCCCTCGTCGGCGTCGAGCCAGGCGTCGTCGACGCCGGCGAGCAGCGCCCGCAGCGTGGGGGGCGTTCGGGCCAGTAGCTGGGAGGCCTGTCCGAGGTCGAAGCGCATGGTCACCTCCATGGTCACCTCCGTGCCGGGCGCAGGGCGCGGGTCGGCGGGTCGCATGCTCGCACGGCGTGCCCGCCAGCGTCGCGCGCCCGCGGGTCGGTCGTCACCCGACGTACGTCCGACCACGGGCCCCGCGTCGACAACGGTGCCCGCGCCTCCCGTGCCGGCACGCAGGCAGGATAGGGCTCGGGGCGTGGGGCCGGGGAGGGAGCCCGCGATCACGGCGACCGCCTCCTCGAGGCCGCGACGCGCGTCCGCTACAGTGGCCCCATCACACGACCGACGCTCACGGAGGACAGCATGGACCCGCGCTCGTTCCGCCGCACCGCCGCCGCCGTCGTCGCGCTGGCCGCGGTCGCCCTCGCCGCTGCCCAGCCTTCCCTGCCGCCACCGCCCGGCCGCCTCGTGGACGTCGGCGGACGTTCCCTCCACGTCTACTGCGTCGGCGAGGGCAGCCCGACGGTCGTCCTCGAGGCGGGCCTGGGCGACGGCTCGATCGGCTTCCGCTCGCTGCAGTCGCGCGTCGCCGGGTTCACGCGCGTCTGCGCGTACGACCGCGCCGGCTACGGCTGGTCCGACCCCGCCGACGACGGCCGCGACCTGGCCGCCGTCGTCGCCGACCTCGAGGCGCTCCTGTCGGGCGCCGGCGAGCCGGGACCCTACGTCCTGGCCGGCCACTCCTTCGGCGGCCTGGTGGCCGTCGCGTTCGCCCACGTCCGTCCGCAGGACGTCGCGGGCGTCGTGCTCATCGACTCCTCCCACCCCGAGCAGATGGCGGCGCTCGCCGCGGTGCCCGAGATCGTCGAGCTCCAGCGGGCCGAGATCGAGGGCCTGGCGGGCGTCGTCGACATGGCCGAGCAGGGCACGCTGACTCCCGACATCGTCCGCCCGAACGCGCCGCCCGACCTCAGGCCGGACCTGCAGGACGCATGGGCCCGGCTCTTCGTGCAGCCCAAGCAGCTGCGCGCCGCCGTGGCCGAGTTCGCCGCCATCGACGACAGCTTCACCCAGGCCGGCGCGGCCATGGACCTTGGCGACACCCCGGTCATCGTCCTGTCGCGCGGCCTCGGCCTCGACGCCCAGCTCCCGGCCGAGGCCCTCGCCCAGCTCGGCCTCACGCCCGAGGTGCTGGCCCGCTTCGACGCGACCTGGGACGACCTCCAGGCCGACCTCGTCACCGTGTCGACCGACGCGAAGCGCGTCGTCGCCGAGCGCGGCACCCACTACGTCTACCGGGACCAGCCGGCGCTGGTCGCGGCGGCGATCCGCGAGCTCGTCAGGGAGGCGCGCTAGCGCCGGACCCGACGCGACCCGTCACGACCCGGCGCGACAGCGGCGCGGCCACGGCGGCCGCACACTTTGGCATGTTCCGCGGACGCCGGACCCTCGCGATCCTGAACCCGACCAGCGGCGCCAGGCGCGGCGAGGACGTCGCCGCTGACCTCGAGGAGGCCCTCCTCGGGCACGGGGCGGTGGCGGCCGAGGTAAGGGTGACGGGCGGGCCGGACGACGCGCTCGACTGGGCGACGTCGGCGGCCGAAGAGGGCTTCGACCTCGTGGTGGCGGGCGGCGGCGACGGCACCGTGACGGCCGTCGCGCAGGGCGTCTTCCGCTCCGGCGCCGACACGCCCGTCGCCGTGCTGCCCCTCGGGACCGGCAACGGCCTGGCGCGCGTGCTCGGCATCCCCCTGGACCCGGACGGGGCCCTCGAGGCCCTCGCCTCCGGGAGGCCCGTCAAGCTCGACGTCATCGACGTCAGGTCGCACGGTCTGGTCTCGCTCCTCTTCTGTGGAGCCGGTCTCGACGCGAGGATCAACGAGGAGGCCGACCGGGAGGCGAAGGACCGGCTGGGGTTCCTCGCCTACGTGCTGGCGACCCTGAAGTCGGCGCGCGAGCTGAAGCGCCACGACCTCGTCGTCACCCTCGACGACCGCTCCGTGCGCCTGCGCGGCCACACCGTGATCGCGTTCAACGCCACCCGGGTCGCCGTCCTCGGCGTCGAGCTCGGTCCCGACTCCTACCCCCACGACGGCCGGATGGACGTCTCCGTGATCCGCTCGCGCGGCACGCTGGCCGTCCTGCGACGGGCGCTGAGGCTGCTCGGCCGCCACGAGAGCCGGTCCCAGATGACCCCGGCGACGCGCCTGCGCGTGGAGGCGACGCCGCCGCTGCCGGTGCAGGTCGACGGCGACCCTGTCGGCGAGACGCCGCTCGAGGCGGAGGTCGTCCCGGCCGCCGTCACGTTCGTAGCGCCGGCCGACTACGCGGGCGCGGCCGGGTCGGGCTAGGCGCGGGGCACGGGCCCCTCCCTGAGGCCGGGTATCATCGCGCTCACCGAGGGGCAACGGGAGGGAAGGATGAGCGACGCGCGCGCAGAGCACGACCGCCGCATCGACTACGTCGAGCTGGCAGTGACCGACGTGGAGGCAGCCAAGCGCTTCTACGGCGGCGTGTTCCGCTGGGAGTTCACCGACTACGGGCCCGACTACTGCGAGTTCCGCGACGGACGCCTGACGGGCGGCTTCACGACGGGCCTCGAGGTCGTCCCCGGCGGTCCGCTCGTGATCATGTACGCGACAGACCTCGAGGGCGTCGAGGCCGCGGTGCGGGAGGCCGGCGGCCGGGTGGTGGAGCCGATCTTCTCGTTCCCGGGCGGCAGGCGCTTCCACTTCGCCGACCCGAGCGGCAACGTGCTGGCCTTCTGGTCCGACAGGTAGGCGGCCCGCGAGCGAAGGCGACGACCCGACCGCTGTCCGGCGGGCCCGCCCCGAGCACGCCGCCAGGGCCCGTGACCGAGACCGTGCGGGCTCCGCTGGGTCGTGAGCTAGGTCCTGAGCCTGATGACCTCGCGGCGCGTGTGGTCGTCGATGTACTCGAACCACTCCGTCACCGTCAGCGGGCCGAGGTCGTTGTGCGGCACGACGGCGGCGGGGTCGGCGCCGGTCCTGGCCATCTCCCGGGCCAGCGCGATGCTCTCCTGACGGGCACGGGCGAACGCCTCCTGCAGGTCCTCGAGCGAGGCGCCCTCCGGCAGGCGGTAGGCGTGGTACGGCTCGAGCTCGGTGGGCGGGTCCTGCCATCGCCGCACTCGCGCCAGGCTCCAGCGCTCGATGCCCACCCAGTGGTTGATGGCCTCGCGGTTCGCGGGCGTGTCGCGCGCGGCGAGGATGCGTGGCAGCAACACGTCGCTCGAGGCCGCGAGCTGGTCGGCGAGCTGGTCGAGGGTCTTCCCCCTGGCCCTCCGCCTCACCCGCGGCCGCAGCAAGGCCCCGATCAGGCGCTGCACGAGCCGCACGTCGACCGCTACTCTAGGTCACCCTGACCGCGGCGCGCCGTGCGCGAGCGCGCCGACGGCCCCCAGCGGGAGGTCCCAGTGAAGACCGTTTACTACACGGCGACGAGCCTCGACGGCTTCATCGCGACCGAGGAGCACTCCCTCGACTGGCTCATGCAGTTCGGCGACGAGGACCCCGGCTACCCGCGGTTCATCGAGCGCATCGGCGCCGTGGCGATGGGCAAGTCCACGTACCTCTGGCTCCTCAACAACCACCGCGCGACCAAGGGCGACGCCCCGTTCGAGTGGTCCTACTCGCAGCCCTCGTGGGTGTTCAGCTCGACGGAGCTCGAGCGGCCCGTGAACGGTGACGTGAGGTTCGTCAAGGGCGACGTCCGGCCGGTGCACGCCGAGATGGTCGCCGCCGCTGCCGGCAAGGACGTGTGGCTCGTCGGCGGCGGGGACCTGGTCGGCCAGTTCCACGACCAGGGCCTGCTCGACGAGGTCATCGCCACGGTCGCGCCCGTGACCCTGGGGTCGGGGAAGCCGCTGCTGCCCCGCCGCATCACCACGCCGCCGATGGAGCTGGTCAGCGCCGAGAAGGTGGGCCCGTTCGCCCAGCTCACGTTCCGCGTGCCGCCCCGGGCGATGCCGAACTAGCGCACTTCGGCGCCTCTGGGCAGAAGCCGCCGTCCCCCGCAGGTGTGCCCGCGGGGGACGGCCCGTTCCATGAGCGCCGGTGCCGGCCGGGCTGCGTGCGTCTCTTACGTGCGAAGCATCTGGAGTTCAGCCCGGTCCCGGCGCGGCGATCAGCGAACGCATGCGTATGGGCGCGGTGCCGAGCGCTAGGTCGTGCCGGGCTCGGCGCCGAGAGCCGGCTCAGCGCCGGCGCGCTCCGGTCTCAGCGCAGGCGCACGCCTGGACGCGCCTCGCGGAAGAGGTCGAGCTCGCGGCGGGGCCAGGGCTCGCCGGGCCTGTGGAAGGAGAACTCGGGTCCTCCCAGCCCGGGCCTGACGCGCAGCGCGGCCACGCCGCCGGACACGCCCTCGGGCAGGACCAAGCGGCCGGACATGCCCTCGGGCAGGACCAGGCGCACCGCGGCGAACGGGCTACGCAGCAGCCCCGTGACGGCGGAGGCCGCCTCCGGGTACTGCTCGACGAAGGCGTCCATGTCCTCCCGCAACGCTTCGCGCCGGCGCTCCAGCTCCACGCGCCGCTCGGCGATCGCCGACTCCGCGACCTGGCGCGCCACCGCGGGAGAGTCGCCGGCCTCCAGGGCGGCTACGAGCGCCTCGAGCCGCTCGACCTCGAGCTCCTGCTCCGCCAGCTTGAGCTCCTCCTGGCGGTCGATCAGCTCCTCTGCCTGCGCCCTGGCCTCGGCCGGCACCCCGGCGAGCAGCTCCAGCCGCCGCGCTCGCGCCTGCAGCTCGGCGAGCCTGGCGCCCAGGTCGGCGCCTTGACCTGCGGACTGGGCGAACGCGACCGCGCCTGTCAGGGTCAGCGCCAAGACGAGCGCCGCCAACGTACTTCGCTTCCTCACGGTGTTCCTCCCTCGGCCGCTGCGTCGTGTTCCCGACCGGGTCCGCGGCGCAGGCCCGGTCGGGGGCGGGCGCGTGCCGCCCGCCGGTCGGCACGAGCGTCGCCCCCGACCGTGGAGACGCGGGGGAGCGAGCGTGCAGTTCCTGTGCAGGACCCGGTCCGACTCCCGCCGGACGTTCCCGTCACGACCGCTGGGCCGCCGCCTACCCGGACGCTCACCGGCTGCACGGTTCCTGCACGGTCCGCGCTTAAGCTCGTCGGTATGGAAGGGGTGAGGTCGGCGCGGGTGCTGATCGTCGAGGACGAGGCCGGCATCTCGCGCACGCTCGACGCCTACCTGCGCCGCGAGGGCTACGTCACCGACATCGCCGCCGACGGGCCCCAGGCCATGACGCTCTATCGCGCCGCGCGGCCGGACCTCGTGCTCCTCGACGTGATGCTGCCGGGCTTCGACGGGTTCGAGGTGCTCAGGCGCATCCGCAGGGACGGCTCCGTCCCGGTGATCCTCCTCACCGCCAGGGGCGACGAGGTCGACAGGCTCGTCGGGCTCGAGCTCGGCGCGGACGACTACGTCGTCAAGCCCTTCTCCTTCCGCGAGGTCGTGGCCCGCGTGAAGGCGGTGCTGAGGCGCACGAGCGGCGTGGCCGACGAGCCCAAGCCGTACGTCGTCGGGCGCCTGCGCGTCGACCCGGGCCAGGGCACGGCCGCCTACGCGGGCGAGGAGCTGCGTCTCACCGCGACCGAGTTCCGGCTGCTCGCGGCGCTCGCCGCCGCGCCGGGCAGGCTCTTCAGCCGCGCCGAGCTCATCGAGCGCGCCCTGCCCGAGAGCGACATCGTCGAGCGGACCCTCGACTCCCACCTCAAGAACCTGCGGCGCAAGCTGAGCCTCGCCGGAGCCCCCGAGCTGATCGCCACAGTGCGCGGCATGGGCTTCCGCCTCGAGGAGCGGGCCGCGGTGGAGGCGATGCGGTGAGGCGCCTGGGCGTCCGGCTGACGCTGGCCTTCGTGGGCGTCACGCTCGTGACGATCACGCTCCTCCTCGTGCCGCAGCTGAGGGGCATCGCGCGCGAGAACGTGGCCCTGCCGCCCGAGGAGCGCCCGACGCTGACGCCGGCGACCGTGGGCCGCGCGCTGCTCACGGGCCGCTCGGCGTTCGCTTACTCGGGCGTCGTCGCGACCCTGCGCGGCTTCGAGGTGCAGGTCGACGGCCGGACGGTGATGGTGTACGCGCCCGACCGCGCCCCCAGGGACGCCTGGATCGCGGCCGTGCCCGGCGGACCGGCCCTGCGCGAGTTCCCCGGCAGCCAGCTGGAGGCCGTGCGCCTGGCCGAGCTGCTGGCGGCGCGCCAGGCAGGCGGCGCGGCGGACCCGCCCGCGGCCGCTCCCGAGGCGAGCGGCGCCGGCGACACGGTCAGCCGCAGCACCCTCCTGGCCTACGTGCGGGCCTCGCTCGAGCGCCGCGCGGTGGCCCTCGTGGGCTCGGCGCTCCTCGCCCTGTCTCTCGCGGTCGTGCTGGCCCTGGTGCTGGCACGCCTCATTGCTAGGCCCATCGAGAGCGTCTCCGAGGCGGCCGGCAGGATCGCCGCCGGGGACCTCTCGGCCCGCATCCCGGTGAAGCCCCGCGGCAGCCGCGGGTCGGAGACGGAGCGTCTCGCGGCGAGCTTCAACGCGATGGCCGACAGCCTCCAGTCCCTCGAGGAGAGCCGCCGCGCGATGGTCGCCGACATCGCCCACGAGCTGCGCACGCCCCTCACCGTGATGCGCGGGCGGCTCGAGGCCATGGAGGACGGCGTCGTCGAGCTCGACATCGAGGAGGTCCGGGACCTGCACGCGCAGGTCCTGCTGCTCACGCGCCTGGTGGAGGACCTCAGGACGCTCTCCCTCGCGGACGCCGGCAGGCTGTCGCTGCGGGTCGACGAGGTCGACCTGGCGGACCTGGCGCGCCTGGCCGCGGCGGGGTACCGCGTGCAGGCGGAGGCCAAGGACGTGCGCCTCGACGTGGCGGCCCCGGCCACGGCGGTCGTCAGGGCCGACCGCGAGCGCATGATGCAGGTGATCGGGAACCTGCTCGACAACGCCCTGAGGCACACGCCGACCGGGGGCCGGGTGATCCTCAGCGTCACGCCGGGTCCGCGGACGGTCGCCCTCGAGGTGCGCGACACCGGGTCCGGCATCCCGCCGGGACACGAGCGCCGCATCTTCGAGCGCTTCGTGCGCACCGACGACGCCCGCTCGCGCGGCACCGGCGGCAGCGGCATCGGGCTCGCGATCGTCAAGGCCCTCGTGGAGCTGCACCGCGGCGCGGTCCGCGCGGCCAACGCGCCGGACGGCGGTGCCGTGTTCCGCGTGGAGCTGCCGGCCTGACCCGGCTCCGACCTCCGCTCGGACCGCGCCCGCACCGGCCTCCCGGCTAGGCGAGCCTCACGTCGGCCACGGCAGCTCCACCCCGTCGAGCCGCCCCGCGATCGCCCGGCGGTAACGCTCCACCGAGCGCCGCACGGCGTCCTTGGCGCCGGCCTGGATGGTCGTGCCCCACCAACCGCCGTGGATGCGGTCGAAGGCGTACGGCTCGACCGCTGCCCCTATCCTCTCGACCTCGCGCACGGGCAGCGGGATCTGGTTCGGGTACGAGTAGAGGAACGCCACGTGCCTGCGGTCGGGTACGACCCTGATGATGTCCGAGGTCAGCAGCGCGCCCCGCCCCCCGGCGCCGTCGGCCCAATGCAGCACGGTGCCGCCGGCGAAGTGCCCGCCTGCCCGGACCAGCGTCACCCCGCCGAACAGCTCGAGCCGCTCCCCGTCCCAGTGCTCGATCCTCGGGCTCGGGTGGGTGACGTGCTGGGCGTCGGCCGCGTGCAGGTAGGCGGTGGCCCCGAAGGCCTCCGCGAGGAGAGCGACGCCCGTGTAGAAGTGCGGGTGTGAGACCGCGACCGCCCGCACGCCCCCCAGCTCCGCCAGCCGCGCCCGCCCCTCCGCGGTCAGCACGGGCACGCAGTCCCACAGCACGTTGCCAGCCGGTGTCCGGACCAGCAGCGCCCGCTGGCCTATCGCCACCTGCGGCTCCACGCCCACGCCCCAGAGCCCGGGCTCCACCTCCTCGATGCGGTTCGCGTGCCCGCTCAGGAGGTCCCCGTAGGCCAGCCACCGCTGGCCCGACTCGGGCACGTACTGCCGCTCGTCGAGGCAGATGCGGCAGAGGTCGGGCGGCTCGTCGGAGCCGGGGTAGTGGGCCCCGCAGGTGGCACACACGTGGACGTTCGGATGCGGCATGGTCGGCCTCCCTCCCTCGATGATGCCCCTCTCGGCGCCGGCCGGTGGCTGTCGATGGCGGTCGCTGGCGGTCGCTGGCGGTGCCGCGGAAGCGGAGAGGTCCGTCGGGCTCGCCGGCGGCGCGTCAGCAGGGGCCAAGGGACGGCACCGTCCAGACGCGGAGGACTCGGTGTGACTGGGAAAGGACGGCGCGGCGGGGCCGTTCCCCCCGGATTGGTCCGCCGCGCCCACGTAACAGCATGCAACGGTCGAGCGACGGGAAGCGTCGCAGTTCCGCCAGATGGTACCCAGGTCGGTGAGGGGGCCTCGCCTCGGCCGCCAGGGAGCCTCAGCCGTCGCCCGGCCAGCCCACGAAGCGCGCGCCGTACGGCCCGAGCCGCCGCTCCATGACCCGCAGCGCCTCGGGGTTGCAGTCGACGAGCAGCGCGCGACGACCGTGCCGGGCCGCCGCCTCCCCCGTGGTGCCGCTGCCGGCGAAGAAGTCGACGACCAGGTCGCCCGGGTCGGAGTGCACGCGGACGATGCGCTCGAGCAGCTTCAGCGGCTTCTGGGTCGGGTAGCCGGTGCGCTCCCGCGAGCTCGTAGGCACGATCGTCTGCCACCACACGTCGGTCGGGACCTTGCCGCGCGCCGCCTTCTCCGGGGTCACGAGGCGCGGCGCCATGTACGGCACGCGGTCGACGTCGTCGCGGCGGAAGACGTACCTGTCCGGGTCGACGGCGTACCAGAGGATGTTGTCGTGCTTGGCGGGCCAGCGGTCCTTCGGCCGGCCGCCGTAGTCGTACGCCCACACGATCTCGTTGAGGAACGACTCGCGGCCGAAGACCCGGTCGCACACGACCTTCGCGTAGTGCACCTCGCGGTAGTCGAGGTGCAGGAACAGCGAGCCGTCCGGCGCGAGGAGGCGGCGCGCCTCGCGCAGCCGCGGCTCGAGGAACGCGAGGAACTCGTCGGCGGCGAACGCGTCGGCGAAGGACATCTCGGACACGACCTCGGTCCGGTAGCGCGCGCCGTGGAAGCCGACGTGCTCGCCCCCTTCGTCGCGCACCATCCGCCGCCGCTTCGCGGACCGGCGCTTGCCCGTGTTGAACGGCGGGTCGATGTACACGAGCCGCGCGATGCCGTCGGGCAACCGCCCGAGCACCTCCAGGTTGTCGCCGAAGTGGACCTCGATCACTCCCGACGACTCTACCCACGAGCGCGCTGGGCGCGAGGGCGGGACCTCGCGCGCAACCGGCACCGCGTCCGCGTGGGTGGTCGGCGCTGCCACGCGCCTGGCGCGGCACCGCTGGAGCACGACGCCGCCTGAGGAGGCCGCTGCGTGGCCAAGGGAAAAGGCCCCTGGTCTGACGAGACGCTAGGCGCTCTCGCTCTGGGGCCTTTGTTGCAGGGGCCCGGTGTACTGCTCCCGTCCCCTGAACCACCTACATCGTAGGTGCCGGACGGCGGTCCCGGCAGGGACGGAGGTCCCAGCCGCCCGTCCGCCTAGCGCTTCCCCCTGGCCGACACGGGCACGACGGCCTCGACGACCCCGCCGCGGTGCAGCACCACCTCGTCGACGAGGTTGCTTACCGGGCAGACGTGGTTCGGCACCACCGTCAGGCGCTCTCCCACCCTCGGCCGCGTCTCGCAGGCGGAGAAGTCGACGACGCCGTGCTCCTCCGAGAGCTCGGTGATCGTCGCCTCCGGGTACTCGGCGATGAGGCCGTAGCCCGTGCCCATCGCGGGCGGCACGAGGTCGCTGGTGAGGACCTTCGAGCCGGCGTCGATCACGCCGCGGTCGCCGGTCGGCCTGCTCACGACCGTCACGTGCACGTGGAGTGCTACCTCGTCGGGCGCGGCCTCGCCGCCGAGCAGGCTCTTCCTGTCGTGGTAGACGTACGTGCCCGCGCGGTACTCCGTGACGTGCGGCAGCTCGTGAGCGCGCCACATGCCCGGCGTCCCGCCGGCCGAGACCGTGCGGACCTCCAGGCCGGCCCGGTCCAGGAGCGACCTCGCCTCGGAGACGAACGGCCCGATCGCCGCGGAGGCGGGGTACGTGAGCAGGCCTTCGAACGTCAGGCGCGGCGAGGCCTCGATGCGCTGCGCCAGCCCGAGCACCGCGCTGGGCTCGAGCACGCCTTGCCGCCTCTTGCCCGACTCGAACTCGACGAGCACGCCGATGTGGCGCCTCGCCGCGCTCGCCGCCTCGGCCACCGTCGCCAGCGCCACCTCGTTGTCGACGGCGACCTTCACGTCGGCCATGCGAGCGAGGCGCGCCAGCCGCGCCGCCTTGTGAGGGCCGATGAGGTTGTAGGTGACCAGCACGTCGGTGACGCCGGAGAAGACCATGACCTCGGCCTCCCCCAGCGTCTGCACGGTGATGCCCCTGGCGCCGGCCGCTAGCTGCTTGTGCGCCAGGAGCGGCAGCTTGTGCGTCTTGACGTGGGGCCGGTTCGCTATGCCGTGCTCGTCCAGGTACGCCTGGAGCTTGGCGATGTTCGCTTCGGCACGGTCCATGTCGACCGTGACCACTGGGGTGTCGAGGTCGGAGAGGGTCATGACGGCGCGGGCAGGGACGGTCGTTGCCACCGTTCGACGTTACCCGAAGTCCTGACCTTCAGAAGCGCCGGGGACCCGGATGGGACCTGCGGCCTTGACTCGCTCCGCGGCCAGCCCTAACATTTGATCAAATATCAAAAGTGATACGGGAGGTAGGCGATGTCAAAGCGTTCCGCCACGCTCTTGCTGGTCGTGTCGGCAGTGCTCTTCTCAGCGGCCTCGGCGCAGGAGTTGATCCCTATCAACTACCTGACGTCCTTCTCGACGTTCGGGCGGGACGCGTACGCCTACGTCGCCAAGG